>JAJONP010000001.1 GCA_021323555.1 Gammaproteobacteria bacterium
AATAATCAATTGATAGCTGGTACTTATAAGGGCTATTTTGCAGGTACTTTTATAAATTCTTTTTACGACCGGGGCTATGCTGCCGGTATTCAGCGCGTGTGGGATACTAAGCACCTATCCGAGAATGTTACTAATAACCTTGGCTACCGGGTAGGCCTGGTTACAGGTTATGACGAAAGATTGATGGCGTTAGCGGGTAAGACACCGGTCCTACCCTTTCCCCAAGTCATTGATGACATCACCTGGAAACATGTGGGTATAGAGCTCAGTTGGTGTGTGGATACGCTATCGGCGGGCTTTGTGGTGACGTTATAAAACTCCAATTTATTGCAGGGGGGCCTTGTGAGGCGCCCTTTCTTTTTTTAAAAAAGGACCACCTGGCCCCACACGCCATGAAGGCTCGATACTTTTGTTAAGCTGTTGGCGGAGCTAACAATTGCTGGTCTGGGGGCGGTGATTTGATGTCTATAGGGGCACTTTTCGGAACTGGCTGATGAAATGCATATTTAGAGAGTAGCCCATCGGGCTTAGAGTTTAAGTTAGGTTCTAATTTTTCTTTCTTCTTTTCTTCGGCCTCGTTCGCATAAGATCGCCCTAAGGTAAAAATTCCAACGCCAGCAAATGTACTCAAAATGGGAAGTAGATGGTGTGCATGATCTACCAATACAGCCGCAATAAAGGCGCTCACCAAAAATATGAGTGCACCTAAAATACTGCCTCTTTTCAGCTCCTCTGTAGCTTTTTTGGTATTGCTTTGTTGAGGACGGGGGTCTTCTTTTTCAACGGGCCTATCTCTGGCCAAATTTGATTCTGCAGTCATACTGGCAGTAGGAATCCCAGGTTCTAATAGATTAAGGCCAAGATTATCTTGTAAGGAGCCAATCTGTTTAGGAAGGAAAGCCTCTATCTTATTCAGAACAATTTCTTTGAATGTCAGGTTTTTTGAAATACCGATTCTATCTTTCTTAGGAATATAAACATATTCGCCGTCCTTGCTGGAAGCTTTTGGCATTAATCCTTTGAAATAAGTAGAATGCTCCGTTAACATGTATTCATCTCGTATAGCAGGTGTTACATCATACGTACTTATGCTACCCGCGCTTTTTTTTGCGAGTTCCACTTGCACCAAGGGTGTCTTCATGACTTATATCTGTTCTTGCTATTTCGTCACCAATCGCGCACCGTAAAGTATGATATTTTTCATCTAAAAGTTCTGGAATAAGGCCAACATTAATCATGTCGGCTGTACGGGATAAAACCCTATAATGGAACATAGCTGCACCGCTACGATTTTTACCGCTAGCGCAATTGAGAATAGGCTTAATAATATCAAACTTTTTATCGCGGTCGTATTTTACTGCCAATTCATTATGCGCATCACAGAGCATGGCAAATACGGCTGTAATGTCTAAAAATGTATTTAGATTGCCTAGAGGATTTCTGCTATCGCCTATTGCTAAAGCTTTTTCCATTAATTTAAGATATTGTTCAAAACGATAACGTTCTTCTGGTACGATCTGATCTTCAAACGCATCTATAAATTCTTGCATATAAGCAATGTTTTCTATTATACCTGTCACATGATAGATATAAGGCAACATTTCTGTTCTGTTAAATTCTTATAACCGGTTAGCGCTTCTATAGCATTTTGTGCCAGTCTAGAGGCTACATCGTCGCCTTTTATGAATGTGAATAGCCGCTCAAAGTTAATGGCGAAGTTATTAGAAAATACTTTGCCGCCTGTTTCACTGGCAGCCATGTCCGTTAGGCGCGCAATTTTAGCATCTAGGAGATCCATCTGTGCATTTTCTTCATTGAAACGATTATCAAAAGTTGTTTTAATGTCTATTCCACAGAGTGATATTACACATAAACGAAGGCCTCGTTTTTTTATGGTAGAGTTTTCATCGCTCACGTGTGGGGTCATCGTGTGATGCAATTGCAATAATGTTCTTCTGGCATAATCTACTAACACTGATTCCGAAACGTTTTTAAAAGCGGCCAGCGCAGTAGAATTTCCTGCGATGGCTCCTATTTCTTTTAGCTCTTGTACTTGTTCTTGTTTATCCCGTATCACTTCTTCTGTAGTGATCACTCTAACATTTTTTACCCCAGCAAAATTGCTGCGATCCTGGCTGCATAGGCTTACCTTGCCCGCCAAGATGGCTTTTTTAAAATAATGTAACACGCGTTTTTTGCACGCCTTGAGATTATCGTAAAAATTATGTGCCCCTTTTCCGTCAGACATGGGCATTTTTTCTGTATTTTCTTCTGTGTTGGATAACGGAAAAGGTTTTTTTTCTTCTACAGTATTCTTCTTTAAGCTAAAGTTTTCATAAAGTTCTGCAATTTCCTCGCTCTTCTTGCCGGGTTTAGGATGAACAATGCTGACGTATTCTTTGTTAACGGCATTATAGGAAAATTTTTCCCTAGTCACATAGGGGATAGGTTCACAAGCCATACTAGCAGAAATTATGACTGAATCCAGAGAAGCCACTGAAGCTTCTACGGTTGTAAACTCTTTGTGTTGTGAGCCAAGTTGCTCTGTTAATTCTAATGCGATGTTGTCTACAATATCGGATAAGTATTCACGCGCATAGCGATTCACTTTCTCCGCTTTTTCTTCTCTACTAAAGGAGTTAGACAGCGCTGCCTGGTAATCCTCCATATCGGCAATAAATTGAGTATAAAAATTTCGGGCTTTTTCCGCAATAAAATCGGTATCTTCCACACCATAGGTGTTATAAATAATCCGCTGTGAAATATATAAGCCTATGCCATAGCGAGCATACGCATAGCAAGGATCAATGGGTTGATTTTTATCGTAGCCGCACGTATCTCTGCAAAAAATAACCTTACCATTACTAGGCGCCTGATAGAGTTGGCTTTTAATTCCCTGTTTCTTATCGCTATCGATCAGGCCCTGAAAATACAGCTGAAATAACTGATTGGCGACAGGGTCACCATATTGAACAGGTAAATTAGGCATCTTTGTAGCGGAACGCTGACTAGGAAGATTGTTTAAGAAATCTTTCGCTGCCGCTTTGGTGGCTATTTCATCAGGAGAATCCAGTACTTCGCCATTTGTGCTAGGCAATTTTAGCTTATGTCTGTCTACTATAGGTTGGTCGAAGTCTTCCAAAAAATCAAGAGTAGAAGATGGCTTGGGTTTTGACTGTGCATTTTTGCCCGCTGCAGCTGGCAGTTTCAAGTTTAGCAAAGGATTATCTGTATAAGTTGCTGTCATATAAACCCCCTAGCATTCTAGCATTATATCGCTTCTTGAAGCTTTCTATTTGTCTTACCGGTCATTATAGCATGATGTAAATAATAATAGCAATACAATCAAGCAGATAGACACTATCAAAGAATAGAGTAATAAGGATTGGTCAATGGCCAGGTTCTATCCGCATCAACACCGGTAGATCGCCCATTTAACTGTCAATTTTAAGAATGAGAGGATATCTTGCTCGGTTATTTTTGCGCATAGCTCTTTTATACGTACTGGCTAGGGCGGGAGCATTTATCTGAGATAATGACCTGTTGCAAAAGGTTTTTGTTGTTGAAATGTGTCATATTATCTTTTTAAATTACGTATTGACTGCATCATTATGAAAAAACTCCATCCCATAATTCCAAATCAGGCACTAAACCATCTAAACTTACCTACCAACGCTGGTCTTTTGTTCGATAAATGTCCAGCTTACCCACTACCCTTTGGGGATCTGGATGCTCCACCCAAGCCATTAACCTATCCTGGTTTTCAAAAGTAACTGTAATATTAATGCAATCGTCACAAGATGAATCTCTTGAACTCTCAATATTAATAAAGCCCTTTGCTTGCTGGATTCGCTCTCTGATATATGGATACCAGACATTATCAAAATAAATTCTCCCCTCTTTGTTTAGATAGTGTTTCACGTATACAAAAATCATAACTTTCCTTGATTACAATGGTGAATAGCCGTGCGAGCTTAGAGCATATATTTGTGAAATAACGAGTTCACGCTCGTCACCTAAAGAGCCTGAATCGGACATGCGATTTATAGGCATTATCTCTTCAAAGCCTAAAGACCTCACGGCAGCCGCGGGCGCAGGATCGAAGTTCAATGTGTCCAAATAAATAGGTTCATTGGCATTCGCTCGGCTGCAAAGGGCTCTGATTATTTCAATGGCCACTTCAGAATTCTGTGCATAGATGGGCGCTAACACGTAACTATCAGTATGATTACTAGAGTTGTTTGCAATATGTTTGCTCATAATCCCATAGCCCCTAACGTTACCATTGCTTATATAACACACAGCCATAGTGTGCTTTTTATTGATCCATGCAGAAAGATATGCTTTTCGATTACTATTGTTTATAATGCTTCTATCGTATTTAATCACATCAGCAATATTGTTTCGGTTAATATCTTGGATATTTGCGTTGATAGCAGAAGCATTTATATGCCTTTGGTCTTTAAGCATATACATAGTAGCCGTCATAAGAACGGTATAACCTAAATCTGAGTAATACGATAAGAGATCTACTGGCGAATCAAACTCTATAGCATAACCCTCTTGTTTTAGCAGGCTTGCAGTTTTTTTCCATAGGTGTTTTCCTAGGCCCAAACCACGCCACTCTTTATCAACGATAAAAAAACCCATATAAGCGACACCAAACACAGGGCATTTTGCCGCAGACAAGGTGGCGATAACGGTACTATTATGTTTAAGAGCAAATATACTATTTTGTGCCAAAATATAATGAGCCGTCATTGCATCTGCAATAGGTTTCCAGCCTACTTTTTTCATTTGCTCATAATAAATTGAAGTATATTCCAACTCCGTTAATTGGCAAAACTTTATCTCACCACAACCCGTTTTTAGTACTTTTGAAGCTATATCTAAATCAGTATTCATATCTATATTACTCTCTAATTGTTAATAAGGAGAAGCATATTCATGCCATAAATTGTAAATGATTTCGTGGCCATTCATTCGTTCGCCCCTATAATTTCTAGTTAAGCACCCCACATACCCGTGCTGAAAATAATATATGTTATCATTATACCTGGACTGCCTGTTAATATCTAAAGGTAAGGCCTACAGTGCATGTGCGCAATTGTTGTTCAGGCTTTCTTTTGAGTCGAAAACGCTACCTCAAGGAATTATTATGAAAATAGCAATTTTAGGTATAGGTGCCATTGGCGGCTACATAGCAGCAAGCCTATCACCCATTAACGGCTTAGAAATTTATCTATTCGCACGCAGCAATTATAATACAATAAAAAACAATGGAATAACATTAACAGAAACAGATGGTAGTGAAATTAGCCTAAGAAATTTCTTTGTTGAAAATGCTATGGATAACATCCCAAAATGTGACATTATTTTTATCTGCGTACAGTCAGGCCAAACCAACGGATTATTAAAAGATCTCCCCCATCTATGTCATGAGGATTCATCTGTTATTACCTTACAAAATGGCCTAGATTTTGAGGCTGGCATCATTCAATCCGTTCCAAATAACGCCGTTTACAGCGGTACCTGTTGGATTAAAGTTTCAAAGATATCAGAGAATAACATACGTCACGATTTTGGCAATTTGATCCAATTGGGGTCTGTGTCAAATATAATAGCAGATACCATTGCATTGATGAATTTCTTTAAAAGAGCTAATTTAGAATTAGAAGTAACAGATGATGTAAGGTCAGTACAACTTACTAAATTAGCATTAAATGTACCATTTTTTATATTAATAGCAAAAGAAGGAAAAACAACGGCTGAAATATTAATGGATCCATCTTTAGATGAAAAAAGAATGATACTGCAGCAAGAAATTATAGAGGCATCACAAAAAATTCATGCGCCTATAGATATATCCTTTGTAGATAAAATAGTCTTAAATTTGAGAAATATAAAAGCTATACCACCCGACTCAAGGAAAGAATTGAGCTATAGAATGAAAAAAGAATTACCGCAGAATGCCGGAAATTTGATTGAATATTTTGCTGATAAAAATATAGAGCTAAGCCAACTTAAGAAAGAGTATACAGATATTTTTAAAGGTATAACCACATGCTAACGAGTGATTTCTTCAATCGCGATGCATTGCTTGTGGCAAAGGAATTGCTCGGCAAAGTCATTTATAAGCGCTATGACAATATCTGGCTGTCTGCCATGATCATAGAAACCGAAGCCTATTATTTAGTAGACAAAGGCAGCCATGCCTCTTTAGGCCGTACCGCTAAACGTCAAGCGCTCTTCATGCCAGCGGGAACTATTTATATGTATTATTCCCGCGGCGGCGATTCTTTAAATATCAGCTGTCAGGGCGATGGCAATGCGGTATTGATTAAGGCTGGTATTCCCTATACGGATGATCCAGCGATTCTGGAGATTATGCATCAGTTAAACCCTGTGAAAAATTCTTTACGCAAGAGAGCGGATCATAGACTGTGTGCTGGACAAACTTTAGTGTGTAAGGCGCTCAATATTAAAGTACCCGAATGGAATCAGCGCTCATTTGATAAAGATAACTTTTATATTAAAGACGTGGGATATGTGCCTCAACATATCGTGCAAACAGTCCGTTTAGGGATCCCTAAAGGGCGGGATGAACACCTCCCCTACCGCTTTATAGATGTGAATTATATTCATGCGGTGACTAAAAAGCCTAAGGATTTAAACGGTAAAATCTGAAATCTTTTTGCCCGTAGCCAGTTGATTTTATTATATTTTCATATTGGATTCAGTACCTTAGCGCTGTGGTTCGTCATTGCGAGAATACCGTTTCACAGTTCTGGTGAGAAAACACAGAATAAGTAACGGTATTCGAAGCAATCCAGGGAATTTTGAGCAATAAAAAGGTAATCTGTTTACAGAAGAATTAAAAAAGTCAGATTCTTGATACGGGCACACTTTTAATCTCAGCTCGTATAAAGATACGCTTCTTTTTAATTTCTATAATATAATAAGACTGCTAGAGTTTATTTTTTAAGACTTCCTGGATTGCTTCGTCAACCGTTACTGGCCTTGCTTGTGCGCGCAAGAATTGTGAAACGGTTTCCTCGCAATGACGGCTTTTAAGGCGGTTGCGTCGCAAGGCCCACAGCGACTTAGGTATTAAAGATAGAATCGTCAGGGAGAGGATGGATGGAGAGAGCGAGTTACTCTATTTCTTTATAAACCACCGTTCCCGCCCCGGAAAACACTTCACCGGCATCTTCTAAAGCGGCAATAATGGCTTTTTTGTCATTGCCCGATTCTACAAATTTCTTTACCGCTTCAATTTTAGGCAACATACTGCCTTTTGCAAATTCATTGGATGCAATATAGGTTTCTAGCTCTTTATTACTTACCCTATCCAAAGCTTTCTGATCAGGTTGATTAAAATGAATGTACACTTTATCTACTGCGGTTAAAATAATTAACATATCGGCATCGATAATTTCTGCTAATTTTTCCGCGGCAAAGTCTTTATCAATAACCGCTTCTACACCGTGGTATCCTTCTTCCGTTTTAATAACCGGAATACCGCCACCGCCACAAGCAACCACTAGAATACCCGAGTCAAACAATTGCTTTATCACTTCCTTTTCAACAATACCAATGGGTTTGGGCGAAGGCACTACCCTGCGCCAGCCACGGCCCGCGTCTTCCATCATTTGGAAACCATTCTCTTGTTGCAGCTTTTTTGCGGCAGCTTCATTGTAAAATGAGCCTATGGGTTTCGTTGGATGTTTAAAAGCGGGATCGCTGGCGCTTACCTCAACTTGAGTCACAATGGAAACGGGACATTTATGCGCTATTTTTGCTTTTCTGAGTGCCTCCGATAATGCGTTTTGTAAATGATACCCTATATAGCCTTGTGTAAACGCATCGCAAACATCAAAAGGAAATAGAGAATGGCGGCTATCTGCATTATGTGCGAGTTCCATATCGGCAACAATTTCACCTACCTGTGGGCCATTGCCGTGAACGATCGCTACATCATGACCGGCCTCTATTAATTTCACTATACTTTTAGCGGTATCTTGGCAGGCCTCATATTGGCTTTGAGCACTGGTGCTGCCATTTTTTTGTAAGGCATTGCCACCTAAGGCAACCACGATTTTCATTTATTCTTTTCTCCCAACCTACAAAAAACCTGTTAAAAATGCCCAAGTGCCAAAAATCACAGCCAATATAATCACTAGAACTAAAACACGATCGACAGTGGTAAACCACTTATCTTGAGTTTTTCTGCAGGAATATAGGTAAACAAACAACCCAATAAAATATAAGATTGAACATAATAGCAGTAGTTTAATATTCGCGGCATAGAGAAGCCATAGACCGTATAATGAAGCTATGAGCGCTAAAATAAGATCTCGTTTTGAGCTTTCATTTTGCGCATAGCCATCTTTTTTAATGGCTATTTTTAATGCATACAAGCCACTTAATAGATAAGGGGGTAAAATAGCGATTGCTGCAACCAGATAAATGAGCCGATAGGTACTACTGGATAAATAGGCAATCAACAAAAATAGCTGAATGGCGCCATTCGTTATCCATAGAGATGTGGAAGGCGCATTATTTTTATTTTCCCTTGCAAAGATGGCTGGCATTACTCCATCTTTTGCCGCAATATACGGCGTTTCTGAGGCGAGCAAGGTCCAACTGAGCAGTGCACCAAATAATGCAATACATAAGCCTATATTGATAAACCATGCGCCCCAAGGGCCCACAATATATTCTAAAGCATAGGCTAAGGTGGGGTTTTCAAAGTGCATTAACACGTCTCTAGGCACTGCGGCCAGAGTGACTACATTTAAAAGAATGTAAATCAACAGAGTTGCAGATAGCCCAATGACAGTGGCCTTACCTACATCGGATTCCTTACGCGCTCGACCCGATATCACTACCGCCCCTTCAATACCTATAAATACCCATAGTGTTACCATCATCGTACTGGACAATTGTTTTAATAGAGTGCCCATATCGCTAGAACCAAAGGCATCAAAATTTAGCTGCTTAATGCTAAAGGCCAACATTGAAATCACAATAAAAGCAAAAATAGGAACGAGTCTCGCAATCGTGGTAATCGTATTAATAATTGCCGCTTGCTGCACTCCCTTAAGCGCAATCCAGTGTACTATCCATAAAATAACGGAAGCACCTATTAATACATAGCCATTATTATTCCCAGAAAAAATGGGAAAGAAAAAGGATAAGGCATTAAAAAGCAATAATGCATAAGCAACATTTCCCAGAAAAGCACTTAGCCAATAACCCCAAGCAGCATTAAATCCAATAAACTTACCAAATCCAGCACGCGCATAACTGTATATACCGCCTTGCAGCGCTGGCTTGCGCTTGGATAAGTTTTGATAGACAAAGGCAAGACAAAGCATCCCAATGCCGGTAATCAACCAGGCCAATACGATGGCCACGATACCGGCATGTCTTGCCATATCGGTAGGCAGAGAAAATGCGCCACCGCCTATCATTGAACCCACGACTATAGCAATGAGAGAGAAGATACCAATTTTTTTATTGTGATTGTTCGACATCTTTTAGCCTATCGTCGACACAATGACGGCCTTAATCGTATGCATTCTATTTTCTGCCTGATCAAAAACAACGGAGTTTCGATGCCTAAAGACGGCATCTTCTACCTCACGGATATCTACACCCTGCTCTTTAAAGTGGCGCGCGGTTTCAGTTTCAAAATCATGGTAAGATGGCAAACAATGCATAAACAAAGTATGATCATTTCCTGTTTTATGTAACATGTCCATGGTAACACGAAAAGGTTGCAGCAATTTGGCGCGTTCTGCATAATCTACTTTTTCGCCCATAGAAACCCATACGTCCGTATAGATAGCATCTGCGCCTTTCACGGCATGATCTACATTATCGGTGTATTCGATCACGGCCCCCGTTGTTTTGGACACCTCTGCAACTTGCTGTAGAATCTTTTCATCGGGGGCCCGTTCTTTAGGGCCTAAGGCCACAAAGTGCATGCCCATTTTTGCGGCACCATACATCAGCGCATACGCCATATTATTTTTAGTGTCTCCCGCAAAGACTAGTTTCATATCATCTAACTGTTTGCCGCGAATTTCCTCTTCTAGCGTTAAAAAATCTGCTAGAATTTGCGTAGGGTGATCCACGTCGGTTAAGCCATTCCAGACAGGAATGCCCGCGTGTTTAGCGAGTTCAATCACTACGGCTTGTTCATAGCCACGATATTCAATCCCATCATAAAAGCGCCCTAATACTTTAGCCGTATCTTCCAGAGACTCTTTTACTTGAAATTGCGAATTGGTTAAATACGTGACGTGTGCGCCTTCTTCTACCGTAGCCACTTCAAAGGCGCAGCGGGTACGAGTTGACGTTTTATCAAATAGCAAAACAATATTTTTGCCCGACAATAAATGTCCATGCAGACCCATGCGCTTTTTCTGCTTCAAGTCGTGCGATAGATCCAATAAATAGCGTATTTCACGTGGACTAAAATCCAGTAATGTTAAAAAACTTCTGCCTCTTAAATTGATTGCCATAGTAAACCTCTCTTCTTATATTTTGTCACGAATCAGCGGCATAGACATACATCTGGGGCCACCTCTACCCCTAGACAATTCGGAACTGGGCATAACATGCACCTTAACGCCATTGTCTTCTAATATTTGATTGGTAACATAATTACGTGCATAGACGATAACTTCCCCGGGCCTAATCGCTAATGTATTGGAACCATCATTCCACTGTTCTCTAGCAGAGATAATCTTATCCCCACCGCCACATCGTATTAGCTTTACCTCAGCGGGGCAGTGCGGCTGTAATGTTTTTTCTAGAGTAGCAACTTGTTTTTCAATATTCAGCCTGCCGCCATCATTGGCTTTAGTAATGCTGTAGACAGATAAGGGGCCCTCAATTTCGCCGTGCACGGTAAAGAGGGAATGATCAACCTGAGTAAATACGGTGTCTAGATGCATAAATGCGCGGGAAGAAGGAATGTGAAATGCCAATATGGTTTCAAAGTGAGACATATTACTTTGAAAAAGACGATTGGCGAGCCGCTCGATAGATTCAGGCTGGGTACGTTGAGAAATACCCACGCACAGTGTTCTTTCATTCAAGACTAAGACATCTCCGCCTTCAATTGAAGTAGAATTTTCTCTTCTGAACCAGAATGGTATTTCTTGATCGACAAAAAGTGGATGATACTCAAAGACGTATTTAGAAAATAAAGTTTCTCGTCGACGCGTCTCGGTACGCATGTGGTTGAGAGAGATGCCACACCCTATAGTTGCAAAAGGATCGCGCGTAAAATATAAATTGGGCAAAGGGTCACAGATAAAAGGATAATCACGATTCACTTCATCCTCCAGATCTTTACCCTTAAAATCTACCTCTGTTTTTTGGATACCGCTAATTAATTTGCTCACAATGGCTTTTTTGTCTTTAAGCGACAATAAATAATTCATTAATAAATCTTGGCGATTAGAAGTTTTAATCCCTGCTTCAGCCAGAAATTCATGTATAAAATTCTTACAAAGGCCCCCATTTTCTAATACGGTTGCCACCATATCCGCCAGATATAATACCTCGACACCTTGATCCCTTAATATTTGCGCGAAAGCATCGTGCTCTTGTTGAGCCACTGTAAGATAAGGAATATCATCAAATAACAGCCGTTCTAGCAATGCTGGCGTTAGGTTTTCAACCTCATGGGATGGCCTATGCAGCAACACGCTTTTTAAGTTACCAATTTCGCTATATACCGAAAGCTTCATTCATTCCCCCACTGTTTATGTCGTAAAGCATATTACGAGAAAAGATTCGGGTATAAGTATACCACACTTTAAAAAATTAGACTATTTTTTTGATATCGAATATACTTCTTATGAATTCTTATTTAGGCAGCCTCCGCTGGCTCTATATAGTAGGGATATTTTAAATGTTTGCTCTAGTAAGCCCCTTTATCCGAGCTATTCATCTCTTATTTATCGCGAGCTTTTTAGGCTTGCAGATAGCCAGCTATTATTATGTTATAACGAGCCGCTATAGCGATTCTTTACTATTGCAACGCTACACTTTGAGTTTAGTGTTATTTATCAACTACATATTATTGATAGTCATTGCGGGTATTTATCTTACTTGTTCTTATTTGGTGTATCATACACCCATTCTTTCTTATACTACTCCGTGGATCCATGCTGCTTGTGTTGTATTGACTCTGGTTGTTGCATGTTTTTGTGCCAATATGGTTATTCAATACAAAAATCTTAAGTTAATACAAAGCCTGATGGAATTAGGCGAGCAAGTGCCGCTAGCAAAGCCTGCGATCACGGCGCAAAGAAGATATAATAACATGATGCATGTTAATTACATTGTAATTATCGTCCTTTTACTTTTAATCATTCATGATGCTGTAACACGTTCAACGTTTTTAGGGACATAATATGAGTAAAATATTTATTACGGGTGGTGCTGGATTTGTCGCTAGACAAATTATTGCGACATTAGTTCCCGGCGGTCATGATATTGTGGCAGCCGCACGAGAGCAAGCGTTACTACGTCGTGTTTTTCCTCATATTAAGATTATAGAGAGTGATTTTTTGAAAGATACTTCTATAGCAACGTGGATAAAGCGACTGGAAGATATAGATATCGTTATCAATTGTGTAGGTGTGTTGCAACACTGTGCACCCGAGGAAACCTGGCAAATTCATTATCATACACCCAAATTGCTTTTCGATGCTTGTGTGCAAACGGGGGTTAAAAAGATCATCCAAATTTCTGCTTTAGGTGTTGACAGGCAGAAAAACCCTTATTGTTCGAGCAAATTAGCTGCCGAGGATTATTTGCAGCAACTTAAAATTGATTCGACCATCATTCGGCCCTCTTTAGTTTTTGGTACAGGATCCTATGGGGGGAGTTCACTTTTTCGTGGTTTAGCGGGGTTACCTTTCATTATACCATTGCCGGGAAATGCACAACAAAAATTGCAGCCTATACATATCACGGATTTAGCAAAAATGGTGGCTGCTTCAATCCCTGTTCCGGGGAAAGTGATTCTACCTGGGGTGGGCTCAGAACAATTAAGCCTGCAGCGCATACTCAATTTAACTCGAGAATGGTTAGGATTCAATAAAGCAATCAATTTTAAAGTACCGCTTCCACTTATTAAAGCGGTGGCTATCTTGGGTAATTTTTTTAGAAAAACCCCGATCAACAGTACCAGTGTAAGGATGATGCAAATTGACAATGTTGCCAAAGAAGAAGAACTAAAGCAATTACATGATCTGATCCCATTTCAACCACGAGGCTTTGAAGAAGCCTTATTCAGCCAACCGAGTCAAGTACAAGATAGGTGGCACGCGCGGCTTTATTTCTTAAAACCATTAGCGCGCTATGGAACTGCTTTTTTATGGATTTGGACAGCTGTGGTGAGTTTATTTTTTTATCCCAAAACGGAAAGTTATGCATTGCTCTCTCATATGGGAGTTACGCCCTTTTTTCAACCCATTTTACTATACAGCGCAGCTTTACTGGATGGGTTGTTGGGGTTTAGCCTGTTATTTGGTTACCGATTGCGGTTAACTGCTAGCGTACAAATAGGTCTAATTATTATATACAGTGTGCTGATTACCTTTTTCCTGCCCGTTTATTGGCTAGAACCTTTTGCACCTATTGCAAAAAATATCCCCCTTATTATTTTAACCTTAGTTATCGTGGCTTTGGAGTCTGATCGATGACATTATATGACGGTTTAAAGATAGTACATATTATCAGTGCCTCTGTTTTGTTCGGAACGGGATTGGGCACGGCTATATATATGTGGTATGCCAATATATTAAAAAATACTGCTATTATTGCTTTGGCGACTCGGCGTGTGGTTAAAGCAGATTGGTTATTTACGGGAATTTCGGGTGTATTACAACCACTCACTGGAATAGCCATGTTATATCTGAAAGGATATAAACTCACTAACACTTGGGCTATTGCTGTATTCACCTGTTATGGTATTGCCGCGGTATGTTGGTTTATTGTAGTCTATTTACAAATACGTTGCCGAGATTTAGCAATCGCCGCTCTACAATCAAACACAGCGTTACCACAGAAATACCGACAATATTTCGTAGCCTGGGTTATTCTGGGTTTTCCGGCTTTCTTGTCGCTTATACTCATATTCTACCTGATGGCAAACAACCCATTTTATGTTGCCTTGTAAGTTTCCGCTTTCGCTATACTTGCTTAGTTCTCATCTCTATCCATTAACTTCGTAGTCTTCCGCTTTATTTACCAGAAGCCAATGATACTTCCTTTCGGCACTTCAGTAAGATCCCGGTTGCAATATGTATTGGGGCAATTAGTATTATTTGCATTCAAAGAGGCTAACCATTCAAAACTTTCTTTCAGCGATCGCCCGCATTCTTTTTTTCTTCTATAATCTGGAAAACTCAACTCTACCTGCTGCAGACAATAGCAAAGGGCTGGTGAGTCGGAAAGTAGGAATGCTTGAGTACCATATAGTTGTTTCTTACCAACTGAAACTAAATATCTGTCTAGGGCCACTGCCATAAGACTTTTAGCATTTGGGTCACCTAGATCTAGGGCCTTCTTAGCCCAAATAAAAGCTTGCATGTAATGGTCGGGAACATTCCCATGCTGGTAAATAAGGGCTGCGGACAAGTAATCCCGTGGGGTCTTAAAGCAACCTTCACCCAATATTTCTCCCACGCGTTTCCTTCTTAATAAATCGTTTTTTGCAATAGGTATAAATTCCTTAGGATTTACCGGACTCATTTCTTCTCGTTCTTTTTGATCTGCTTCAAGCAGTCTTTTTAATTCATCGGAGCGCTCGTGTTGAATTGTGGGGTTATTTAGACAAGTTTGATAAGCGCCTTTTGCATAAAGGGCCTGAGCCCAGATACCGAAAGAAAGTACGCATAAAAGAATAATCTTCATAATGGCTGCAGCAGGATTTTTGATGCAAAACAATTTATCATTTTACGGGTTATTAAGTCTATCAGACTAGCAGCACTCTCTTCTAGTTAAAATATTTGTCTTTCTAACCTAGACTTATCGACTATATCTATCAAAAAATGGGCTTCTTGCCCTATCTAATATTCCCGAATACAACGAGAAATAGCTGATGAGCATTATATAATGCAGAAAGATTCAGCTAGAAAATAGGGAGAAAATTATCTTATTAACTTTTATAAAGATATAGTTGGTGAAAAAACTGGTATAGAAATGGGATGTTCTTGTAACCGATATTTTCGATCTATATTTCCGCCCAAAGCTCTAACCTTTCTATCCATTCTTTCTAATAATTCTTTATAACATTTAATATTAAGTAGATTAGATGGAATTGGCGCAAAATATGACACAAAGCTCACATCTTGTATAGGCCGTGCTTCAAATTTTCCTTGATAGTTTTTAGGATAATGAAACTGCCTGTAAAGTATACTCTTAGAAGAACAAGTAACTTCTTTTACAAATCTATATTTATCGAGATTATGGAGTACTTCAGGTGCAACAGAAAATCGTGGATCTTTCAACACATTCTCATTAAATAGCCAAGATACTTCTCCAGAGTCATATAATTGAGCCAAATATTTAAATGTGTTTTTGGGTAAATATGCGGGTAGAACTAGGGAATGTTTTAATTGATTCTGTAGCAGAATCTCATTTATATCTGATTGCGGGTAATGATCACGCTCTGTTAAATAGTTCACTACATCTAATGCAAGCCCCCACACGGCAGCTCCTAATGCTATTTGTCCGTTTTCATCTGGTATAGTGGGATCTGCTCCTTGTTGAATAAGGGATTTTACTTTCACTAACTCTGCATTGTTACATGCTTGTATCAGGTGCTTCTGAAAATTAATTTGAGATGGGGATAATCCATCATTCGATTTTAAGATAGATTGAGGTGGACTAGTAATAGAAGAACTAGTAGATGATGAACTAATATCAGAAGTTACGGGCGTAGGAAATAGTGAATAACGAGAAAGAGCCGCTACTTGTTTTTCTAAAGCAGCAACTTTATTGGCTAAAGTTTCCTGTGACTCTGAGTGATGGCTGTTAGATTGATTTGAATACATAATTAGTCTCTCCCCAAATTAAAAATGCAATCACTGATTCAAAATTCATACATAATAAAAAATAACAAACTCCACCCACTTATTCGCTAATTAAGTTTAGCAGGTTTATAAAAGCATACCATTGAACTCGGATAAAGGATAGTCATGACCGTTAAGATTATCTATAGTTATCTCGATCCATGCGGATAAAATTTTTTCCTATGTGGATTAAAATTTTAGATCGTTTCAGCACTTATACAATATTCTTTTATCTTACCGAATTGATGCTGAATTTGCGATAGAGTCATACCTTTTACAGCCATTATCAAGATGATATACTCATTTAGCGATATCGCCAGGAAAGGCCCGACTGAAAGATTTCCACTTTCTGGGCATTAGGCTTATTATTTGGGAAATGAACGAGGTTTTTAGAATGAAAACGCAATCGATTGGTAAGAGTAACCATATGAGCTTTTTTGATGCAAACCATAAAGCGGTGGATTGGACCCCGTATGCCGGTGCCGTTGAAGCGCCTCAAGCATCTATTACGGCATTAAAACGATATAGAGACTCACGCGAAAATGGCGCAGATCAAGACAATCCTAAACATGCGTTTCCCAGTGCTGGTCTTGAAGCTCTGAGAATTAAGAACTCTCGCTCATTTATCAGTAACGGCGTTCTTTCCAAAAGACGATACCCGTGGATTCTGCCCTTGTCAGACGGCGGCAGCAACAGAGATTTTTCGTTAGAGTATGATGAAGACCGCGGCGACACTTGGTTCATTATTCATGGCCCCAATGGAGTTAAAATGGAAGGCTTTTCTTGGCAAGCCAATAAAGAAAATGGATGCCCGGACAGATATGGCACCTATTATTACCATGTGCAATACACCGAATGTGGCTCCATCAAAAAATGGATGCAAGAAAAAGACCTGCGGTATTTAGCTCGTACTGGCGATGTTAAGACCAAGTTTGAATTAGCCAGACGTTATCATAGAGGTGACAAAGAAACCGACAGTGAAAAGAATATTATCCAAAAAGATAGTGCAGAAGCTATTGTCTGGTATGAAAGGGCCGCGGGCCTTAAAAGTGTTGAGGCCTACCTGGGCTTAGGCGAGATATATGCAAATGGCGACGAACAAGTTCCAAAAGATGTTATAAAAGCCATTGGCTGGTATAAAAAAGCCGCCGAATTAAAAAGTATTGAATCCTACTTGGCCTTAGGGGAGATATACGTGAATGGCGACAGAAGATTTATAAGGGACGAAAAAAAAGCTATTGACTATTTTCGCAAAGCCGCTGAACTTGGCAATACCGAAGCTTTAAACCAATTACAAATTTTTGCAAATACAAGAAATAGCGATTCTTTATGTGCACTAGAATGTATTGCTGCTATAAGTGGCCCCAATAAGGACAAAGCTCAACAATATCTTGATAGCTCCGCCGGAAGAGATTTTTTTGATATACAAAGATGTACACCGCGGGCAGATGATGCTTGTGTTTCATCCTCATCCCCCTCTCTGGCTATCATTCTTGGGACGACCCTGGGAGTAATTGGTTTGATTGCGCTCATTTGGTGGTGGTACATAACACCTCAACCACCTGGACCCAATACAAGCGAGATGAGCGAAGAAGATATACAAAAAGCAATTGAAAAGGAAGATTTTGTTATTTTAAATGCTCTCCTTACCGATAAAGATGTAAAAAGAGACATGAAAGCTTGGAGCTTTATTGGACTAGATCGTGGAAAACTGTATTTAGATGATGAGAAATTATTGAAGCGTGGGATTATTTTCAGTAAGAAAAAATTATTACAAGTTGCCCGAGATTACTTGGATGATTATCAACACAATCCTAATGTTAATCCTCTTTATCTTAGAAGGCTGGCTTGGGGGATAAACCGTTTATTAAAGAGACAGCGCTTATCCCCGCGAGAAATTTCTACCTGCCAAGATATTTTGAGTCTACTAGGCAGTTCAAGCAAAGCTGAATCAAGTAAGGAACAACAGAATAGCGCTTCTTTTTTAACCCGAGATATATCCTTTGCTTCGCCCTCATCGAACTCATCAGGCGGATTTTCATTTTCGAGACCTCTTAAATTAAATACTACAAATAAGGCGCCGATAGAGCCTGGGCTCATAAACAACTCATTTCTATGCCCTATCACCCACCAAATCATGTTAGACCCCGTTCTTACGATGGATGGCCATACCTACGAAAGGGAAGCTATTTTACAAGCCTTAGATAAAAGTATGTTAAGTCCTATGACTGGGCAGGCGATAGAAAGCAAAAGTGTTATTCCCAGCCATAATACCCGCAGTATGATTCGGGACTTTTTGACACAACATCCGGAATGCTGGCAGGAAGTCTATGTTTCTGCTGTGGCGGTCAATGACCTTTTGGCTTTATCCGCAGGAACAGCATCACTTGATTTACAAAAATGGGAGGCCATCTTACGGGCTGACCCTAGATTATTAACTTTGCCTCTACAAGGTGTAACGCTTTTAGAGGTCCTTTGTAATCAAACTGAATCTATTGTAAAAACCTACTTACCCGCCTTGTTGAATTTATTGACATCTAAAAATTGGCAAGATTTAATAAGAATTCATTCCGCACAAGACTGGCTAAAATTAGTAGCACACAGCTGCGAACGATGTTCTGCTCCAGGACTTGCGGTAGAGTTTTTAAATAAACTACAAGCGGGGTTAGAGGTTAAAATCAATCCGCTAGAGATGGCAGTATATGCCTTAGAGGAAAAGAACTTCGATTTATTTAAATTAGCACTCAGCCAATTAAAAGATGTAAATGAAGCCGTCGATGGGGAAAAAAATACCTTGCTTCATCTGGCCGCCAAACAAGGCCAAACCGAGATGATACACTGCTTGGGGAGACATGGCGCTCATTTTAAACAAAGAAATGCCGCAGGGCTAAAAGCGGAGGACTTAGCCCGTATAGCAGGGTTTGAAGCAACCGCAGACCAGATAGCGGTGTTGAAGTTGGCCCCGGTACTAGAGCGTATGGGGCTCTTTACTGGACTGCGGCGAGTAGAGGCCCTGGAAAAAGAAATGCAACAAATGAAAGCTTCTGCTTCCAACCCCAGGTGAAGCAAAGAAAATATAGGGTTTTGCCGCAAATAAATGACAAGCCTCATCTAATCATAAGCCAGACTTTCTCTGGGCGCAACTAGGCTGCTAAAGCATAAAATTGTTCATAAACAGCCATATTTGCAGCATCCGCATATTGACCTTTTCTTAACATGTGATGTAGCTCTATTCCGGCCAATGTGGCTTTCGCCGCCGCAAATGACTTAAATCCTTTCATAGAGTTGATAATTTTCTTGATAGCTCTATGATCTTGCTCGATCAAGTTGTTCAGGTATTTTATTTGTCTTACCAGTATAGGCATTAAAATTCCTGTCATCATAAACAATAGGGTTAGCTGTAAATTGAGAGTATCTAACGCTGCTTTATTTGACCCACTTTTATCAATTGCTATCTTCTCTGGCAGCATATTATCACCTATGGCTTTTCTGAAAAATGCTTCTGCTGCTGGTTTATCGCGATTTTTGGAAAGATAGAAATCTACTGTATTCCCTTCTTTATCCACAGCTCGATATAAATAATTCCATTGGCCTTTTATCTTCACGTAGGTTTCATCTGCACGCCAACCACAACCTACTTGAGATTTGTGTTTTTTGCGGAATTCATTTTCTAGTTGCGGAGCATATTCTATCACCCAGCGATTCACCGTAGAATGGTCTACTTTCACTCCGCGCTCCGCCATCAGTTCTTCTATATCCCGATAGCTGATTGCATACGCTAAATACCAACGGGTCGCCATCAAAACTATCGACTGTTTAAAATGTTTCCATTTAAAGCTTAGCATCCTTATCTCCATCCCTTACAACATAAGCTTATTCTATGACTTTGGCTACGAAATTGCGACAGAACCCTATTTTGAATCGTCCTTGGGGCTACTGGAAAAGCAGGCTTTAAAGGTATGGAGCACTCTACGATTTTCTTTACAAAATAAGGTAGTGTTCACGGAAGTGTGTCATGACTGTTTACGGGCAATTTTACGCTTGGTGGATTCAACATATAAGTGCATTCTTGTCTAATTAATGGACAGGCAAAGTGATTTAAATCAGGCCCATCTATGATAATGGTAAGGATTTCAGGGATATGGGTTATAAGCAGCTTGATTTTAGGAAGCGTTACCAAATCTATGGGCTTGAGGCTGTACCTCTTATTATTTGAACTCGCGTAAGATGTATAAAAGATACTGGTGATAAGTGCTTTAACCACAACGAATGAAAAAGTAAAAATGTCTTAGCCAATTGTGTGCCGAGCCCTATCATTGAACAAGCCATCGTGCGATAAAAAAGATTATCACTCCTATGAAAGGATTTAAGCCATTTGAATCAGCTAAAGCTACACTGGCCCGGGATAGAGCTACACCATATGTTAAGAAAAGGCCAATATGCAGATGCTGCAAATATGGCTATTTATGAAAAATTTTACGCTTTAGCAGCCTAGTTGCGTCCAGAGATAGTCTGGCTTATGATTAGCTCAGACCCAATATTTATTTTCGACAGTACCATTTTTTTTCATTCAAGGTGGTTGCCCATGCTTAGTTATCAACATGCCTATCATGCCGGAAGTTTTGCAGATGTTTTAAAACATGTCACTTTGTGTTTAATTTGTGATTACATGGGCCAAAAGGAGAAACCCTTATTTTATCTTGAGACCCATGCTGGCAGAGGCAATTACGATTTAACCTCGCCTATGGCGCAAAAAACAGCGGAGTATAAAACGGGTGTGGGGTTATTCTGGAAAAATAAAGAAAAACTGCCGGCGGTTTTTAATTCCTGGATGGAAGTCATTCACAAATACAATAGCGATACGTTACAACTCTACCCAGGCTCACCCTTATTTGCGCTTCACCGTTTGAGAGAGCAAGATAGATTTAATTTTTGCGAGCTGCATCCTGGTGAATTTGATTTTTTAAAGAACCTTAATAACCAGAACAAGTCCGTTCAATATCTGTTTAAAGATGGCATCGCGCATATGAATGCAGCATTGCCACCAAAAGAAAAAAGAGGCCTTATTTTTATCGACCCTTCTTATGAGTTAAAGCAGGAGTATCAACTCATCCCAGATAAAATAATGCAGAGTTATAAAAAATTCGCCACAGGTGTTTATTGTTTATGGTATCCCATTATCAATCAGCGGGAAAATCAGGCTTTTATTAAAAATCTACGAACAAACCATGTCGAGAATCAACTCAATATAGAATTTCTGCTAGATCCACAACCACAAACGGGAATGATAGGTACAGGTCTTTGGATTTTTAATCCTCCTCATATTTTGCAAGAGCAGATGGATGAGGTTTTAGCAACCCTTAGGTTGTACTGCTATTTTTGACAAGCATAAATAGAATTTATTTATGACCAAGCCCTATCCAGCTCCCAAGATATTCCATACTTGTTTGTGCTGTAACACCAGCAATGAAACTACAGCCAGTTGACGTCAGACTATTGTCCGCAGCATGCTGCGAAAATGGGGTCGAGCTATATATTTCCCATTTTGTGTATTACACCTTCCTTAACATTGAGATTGTAGATATAAATTTCGTATCATTACGGAACATATTATCTAGACCTCAATCTGATCCTCAGTTAACCCCTTATTCATTAAAGGTATCGTATCAATTGTGATTTATCAGAGAGAATAGTTGATTTCGATTTAGGCGGTCATTAATTGAACTAAAATTGCATTTGTGAGTTGAATTCAGGAAAGTTGAGTAATACTTCTATCTTGTACTTAAATTGCCCTCCTGTCTTGGCGTCTCCCCAAAGTCCCCACTACATAGAAACTATATAGCACAATAAATAGACAGTTATTTGCTTCTTAGATCTGCTTTTAGATATAATAGGGTCTCTGGATAATGTCTGGTTGTATCCTGCCCCTAAAGTTGATTGTAATTTTAATTTAATAATATAGGGATATCATGAGTGCAAATAATCCTATGAAAAATAAAGTAACGCAAGAAAAGGATAAACAATTCATATCCGCAATATGTTCAGGAAATGTTGCCGAAGTTTCTTTTTTAATTAAAGATGGCGCGGATATCAACGCAATAGACTCGATGGGTAACACTCCTTTGCATTGGGCTATCCAGAAGAACGATGTTGAGTGTATTAATCTATTAGTCCAGGCTGGCGCAAATATCAATATCGCGGCGACTAGTGGAGATACTCCTTTGCATCTTTCTGCCGCACAAGGGCGTTCTAATATTGCTTCCCTATTAATCAAGGCCGGTGCAGACATCAATTCTATAGGTTTTCGTGGCAAAACTCCTTTGCATTGGGCTGTTCAGAATAACCATGCAGAATGTGTCACTTTTTTAGTCATCGCGGGCGCTACTATCAATACATCAGATGGGCAGAACGATACACCCTTACATCTTGCTGCCGCACAAGGTCATCCTAAAATTACCGCGGTATTAATTGCAGCACGTGCCGACATTAGTGCAAGAGGCAGCTATGACGAAATTCCCTTGCATTGGGCCGCGCGTAATCGTCGGCTAGAGGTTTGTGCATTCTTAATGGCGCGAGGAGCGGATATGAATATGGTAGATAGCTACGGTATATCTCCTTTAAAGGCCGCTCCACCCGATTTTAGAGAAACATTATTAAACATAGATGCTTTTATAAAAACATCTGCATGTTGGGATATTTGGGATATGCCTGAAGCTAAATATGAAAATTTTTTACAATGGGTTCCAAATGAGGTGCTGCAAGATACATTACCTTTAATAACAACTATACCAGAGCCATTGTATTCACAGCTCACTGCGTTATTTACTGAATATCCTGAAATACTGAGATCATCCGAAGAACATCAGGCTCAGGCTATTCCGCCGATACCTGCAAGCTCCTCTTCTCTAGCGCAAAACCATCATTTATTTTATTCTCCAATTCAAAATCAAGAACTTAAGGCACAAGATCTAATAATGGCTATAAGCCAAGAATTTCTTGTGGAGTATCCACCTCTAAATTCTGGGACAATGAAAAAATAGATGTGGTTAGGGCAATAATCACCACTAAACATGTTTTTTTTATGCTTTTTACGGAAAATTCCTTATAAGAGATGTGGCTATTCGGTGATGTTTACTTTCCTAATCCAGGTCATCGTGGTTTAGGTAATTGTATCTTATTACCTTCGCTACCAAAATCATCTGAGTCGGACGTTTTTTCTTTTATTTTACTTTTATCTATAGAAACCTGTCGCTTAATCTCATAGAGCCTCATTATATGTTCATCTACTTTTTGGATTAATTCTTCATGAGAGATAGAAGTATCTTGCTCTTTTATTTTTCGGCCATATTCAAATATTTTTCTACCTATTTTTTCAAGAGCATTACCTAAACTATACTGAAAGAAAGAAACTGAATTTTTAGGTTTATTTTTATTGATACTAGACTGCTTCAACTCCCAAGACTTTACCAATTCAAACCTGACTTTTTTATCACCATAACAATACGCTTTTTCGTTATTTTGAAAAGCCACTTCAAAGATGTCTTTATCTTTTTTAAACTCTTCTGGGGCATATTGAAGAGCCAATCCATTCTCCATTACAGCAGCGAGTACTATTTCCCGAGTTATTTTATCTTTATGTAAATATCTCAAATACAAACCATTTTCTTTCACAATAGATAACATATCTCTTATACCCTCACCTGCATTTTCCACAGGTAAATTCTGTTGTATAATGCTATTATCTTGAATTTCTTTCTTTCGAGTTTCTGCTAATTTTTTGATTTCTGCAGTATCCAAAGAAGAATTTTCAATTACTTCATAATAGATGTTCGGATTTCGCTTTATAGCTTCTTTTGCGAGGTACAGTGTTCTTAAATCATCGGGCAGATCTTTAAAAGTCCACTCATTCTGTTGTACAGCGGCTTCTGCTATTCGCTGTCGATCTGTATAACGCACTACTAATCGTATATTTAAATGTTTTAAATGCAATCCGTTTTTTCTACAAATATTCATCATGTCATATGTCATGATTTGATTTTCTGTTTCTCTTTGAGATTCGATCTGAGAAATAAAATTTGGCATCAGCGCAGCTGCAAAAGTCATTGAGCAATCCCTTTTTTTTTAAAAATTTTATCATTGTGCACGACTAAAATCTAGGCACGACCGATAGGATTTATTTTCTACTGAGCGAGAAATATTTGCATTTTTATCGTCAGTATAGAAAATAAAAAAAACCGGTAGATTCAAAATAAAGGTGATTATTATATTAATCACCACTAACTCTTGAGATGCAGAATCTTCCCCTCCATTCCTCAGCTTAATGCCCCCAGATTTTTAGCACTCTTTCCTTATAAATCTAGTTGTTTCCAAAAGAGCGTTGAATACATTCATTAACAAAATCCCTATCTTCTTGGTCGTTACTTTCATCTATCAAAGGGTGAAAAATGCTATCACTAATATGTGGTAATCTTGTTAATGAAATATTTTCAGTAATTAATCCTGCCCAAGGAACTGTAGATTTAAATTGATTCAGCCTATTAGCTAATTTTTGAAAAGTTTCTCTATCGCTCCCATAAAATTCCCCATATACTTGCAAAGAGGATTGTATAATGATATTCATGTCAACTAAGGAATATTGAGGATATACTAAATTAGAAATTAAAAAATTCCCTATTTTATAACCGTCGGCATTATTTAATTCTTCTTCGCATCTCCTGTTTAAATTACTTAATGCTTCTCGAAAAGTAAATGAGTTTTTCAAATATTGAATTATATCTTGAAACTTTGGAAGCCACGAACAAAAATATTGGTTACAACTTGGCCAAGATATAACTTGTCTTTGCAACGTTGGTTGCCCTGTCATAGGATTAAAACAAGAAAGAATATTACACATAGAGTGCATCTGCCCTTCATGGAACATTATTGTATCTTTCAAATCATCTACAATTTTTGTAAAAACTTCCTTTAAAAAAGCATAAACCGCTACGGGATTACAGCTAAAAACTATTAACAAACCACTAGTAAATAAATTTATATTTGCCATCTTCTTTTTAAAATCATCCACAGACAAACCATCCAGATTTATATGCGGCACAAATATCCTAACTGTATTTTTTGGATGCGTGCCACAAGTATTTACAAGATCGGGGGCTGAAACATAATTTATAATATTATCTTGATCGGCGTCACTAAGAGATAATATTTCCATACAACCAGGACTGTCAAAAGTAACTGCTTGGCAGTTAAAATATTTTGCATTAGATTCTGCATAAATAGCAGCTAAAGAATGTCCAGTCTCTGAGTAAGAGTATTCTTTAAAAGGATCTAAGGCTCTGATGCTTTCAGAAAAATGCTTTGCATATTTCTGGCTTTCAGGTAATTCTAATATAGCTATCTGAAGATCAGAAAGAATATTTTGAAGAATTTTAAAATCTGTGCCACGATGGGATATAACAATATGCTTTTTCACTGGATGCCTATATGCTATACCACAGTAACCAACGTCGCTTATAACAGGTTGAGAGCTGAGCTCTTCCCACCCCAATTGAGTTAGTTTAACTTTAGCTTGCAAGGATTGAATTTCTGATATTTCTATACTAGTAGTTTTTAAGTACGCCGCTTGTGACATTAAAGCATACTCATAAGGAGTAACTCTATTTTTTTGAGTTTCTATTATAGTAAACATGATCTTCCCTCTTTATTACTTTAACAAGTATCACTTAATCAGATAACAAATACTCGTGTCTCTAACGTTTACAATCTATAATTACTATTACTACTGCTTCTATTCTTGGATACCCATTCTCGAAGATCATTTTCCTCATCAGAGGATAATTCAACTACATTTTGACTACTTTCGTTCCATAAACTAAAATGAGACTGACTTATACTGGTCATTTCTAATTCATTAGATTCATTTAAAGCTCGTTCTAAAGCCATATCAAAAACGATGCTTGTTTCTCTCTGAGACAATTGCCCTATTATTTCATTTGCTTGAGTGGCTTCAACAACTCTATCATTTGCCATAGAAAACGTTGCTGATGCAGCGGCAAAATTAGCTTCAGCAGTCGCTCTCGCGGCTAAAGCAGCTTGATGTACTTGTGCCGCATTATGAGAAGCACGTACTAGCTCTTCTATATTTGCTATATTCGTGGCTCGAGCAACTTCCACGGCTCTGGTTGCTCCCTCTATCGCCTGAGCTGTTTTTGCTGCATTCTCAGTTACTTCTAGTAAATGTGCTGCATTTGCTGCACGAGCCGCTTCAGCAACTTGAAGCGCTTGTTGTGCTTCCTGCAATGTTTGATGAGCTGCTCGCGCTACTCTGGCCAGTTCTGCTGCTTTTTCTGTTGCTGCGCTATTAGCAACCGCACTATTCACTCCATTGCGGTATATACCAATACCAGCTACTGGCAGGTGCCCACTGGATAAACCACTTGCACTTCTTGCTCCTTCTGCTGCTGCGCTATTAGCAGCCGCACTATTCACTCCATTGCGGTATCTACCAATACCAGCTACTGGCAGGGGTCCCCTGAATAAACCACTTGCACTTCTTGCTCCTTCTGCTGCTAATCTCGCTGCTTCTGCTGCTTCTGCTGCTCTTTGAAAAGTTTCTGTAGCTTGGGCAGCATCAGCTGTAAGCCTTGATAATTCGGCAGCATCTACAGTATTAGCAGCAACTGCGGCTGCTCGGAGCTTTTCTGCTATTTCTGCAGCTTCTTTTGCCTCTTGTGCAACTCTCACTGCGTTTTCTAAAGTTTGAGTGGATTCTTGTACTACCATATTTGCCGCAGCTTCAGGATTTTGTAACATACCCACATTATCTCCTGGCCCACTCGGTCCTCTTGGCCCGCCCAGTCCTCCGGGCCCTTCACGGAAAGGTAGTAGCTTTGGAATTAAATAGGCATTAACAAGATACCCTGTAAGCAAATTGGCTGCCATACGATAAGGACGATTATATGCTTCACGTCCAATCGCTCTTGCTGCACTAACAGGATTTGTAGCAACAAACCACAGGCCTCTAGCTGTTTGTTCTAGGTTTAATATCATTTTAGGGATACCAATTAACCCATTAAACGCTCCAATACCAACCTCTTTTAAAACATAATACAAGTATGGTTCCGTATTTGGTATGGGGCTTGGTATAGGAGGAGAAGATGAAATAGGGGCTGGCCTCATAAAGTTAGTAAGCGCCTCTATACACCTCTGTGTTCGGGAGCTCCAACAGGTAACAAAAGTAGCACTAATATCGCCTGGATGTGCTGTTCCTAAACCTAAGCTCACCGGCCATGGTCCTAAATATAATGCACGCATTTTTTTTAAAGATTGATGTATTTGGTGATTGTATGCAAAAACATTTAAACCGTCATCGTTAGGGGCTACTACGCTATTAAATGCATCTCGAAAAAATTCAATAACTTCTTTACGCAGCTGCTCATTCCCCATAAAATTTGGCCAACGTATTTCACTTTGGGCTTTTAATAATTCTACAAGAAGCTTGAATTCATCGTTAATTTCTGAAATTAACGCATTACGTATATCTGAACGAAACATAGTTTTTTCCCCTCTTACAAGTGTAGATCCCTAATACGTTGATTTAACCTAATTTACCTCTCTTTTTCAGTTAGCTCATTTCCCTTCCTAAATTGAATTATCGTCTAATGACGCTCTATTATGCGCCCTCCTACATAGGACCCCATCTTTCTCAGGAAAATTCCTTCTCTCAACAATCCCAAACGGGCCATTTTTGTTCATTTAATTGCCGACAGCATTTCCCTATCTGAATTTTCTAATTCAGAACCGCTGCTTCCGCTCTTAGGTTGCGCAAATTGGATGTGTGGATTTTGCCAATAGGGTATTTTCGCGGCTGATATAGGTGCTTGTGTGATAGTAGCCTGATCTTGACTCGGAATTTTTTCTTCTATATCTTCTTCCCATTCATCCGCCGCATCATTACCCTCAATATTAATTCTCCTCCTTTCCAAATCCTCCTCTATTTTTTTCTGATTCTCTGCTTCTTCGCGTGCGCGCGCAAGCATACTTTCATTAGCAAAGTGCTTGGTCGGATCAGGTATTGGTTTAGGCTCTGGCTTAAAAAAGTTGTTGACTGGTTTTGATTTTCTGTCATATTCTCTAATAGCAACCAGCAAATCAGCTCTTCCTATTCGTTCATCTTGTTTAGGGTGATGAGATGTTGTAGTAAGTATCGGATTAGGTGGTATGCCTTCAATGATTTTCTCAATAATTGACATTTCTATGGGCAGATCTTCTATCTCCATTTTTTGTTCTTTTTTACTGCTTTGTTCTAATTCTTTAGAACGAACATACTGAGCTATGTTTCGCGGAGGCAAAGGTGGAGGCAGAATATTTTTATCATCATTGTCAACATGAGGTACTTCTTTTTCCTCTTCTCTTTTTTCCATTACTAGATCTATCTCGATCTTTTTAGGGTCCTGAATTTTTTCATCCCTTATCAAAGACTCGAAATGCGATTTCTCATTGTATCCTAAGTAAATTACGCCCTGTGATATTCCATCACGCGGCTTTATAATAGTAGGGATAAGTTCGTCTTTTTTGATAAGCACTATCCGTAATGAAAATTTATCGGCCAATGCTTGAATAACTATTTTATTAACGTTGCTATCAATATCATTACGTTGTAAATAATCAATAAATTGACGAATATTATTTATACTATCACTTTTGTAAAAGTCAAAGTTTTGCGTTATTTGATCAATAATACTTTCTTTTACTCTCTCAATATCTAGTCCAATTCCTATTTTATTTAATTGCGCAGAGGCTGCTTCCAAAAAATTGTTATCATTATTATCTATTTTTTCCTGCACTTCATATTTAAAGCCATATTCTTGGCATTTTTCTAATAATGCAATATTTTCAACCTCAACCTCAACCTCAACTTCCAATACATTCTCTTCAGCTACTGGCTGACTAGCTGGTTCTTTACCTTTTGATGACTCAATATTTATTAAACTGTCACCCGCTGAATCTATAGAAACTAACAGTTTATTAAGAATCTCTCTAGGATTACTTGAATGATGAGACAATACAAGTCCGTCATAATGCTGATCTACATTATTGTAGTATACAAATATAGGTTCTCCCGGAAAACGGGTTAAATCCTCGCGATTGATAATTTTACGCTCTGGATTTATTATCGCTATTGGTCTTTGTAAGCGGCGCATAAATGCTTCGATTTCTAGATTGCCAGCCCACTCGTTTGTATTTCGTACTCGTTCTATATATTCCTCATAAGACGTATTAAGAGGTAATTCAGCATAATCACTCAATTCATCAACGTGAGTTTGCAAGTATTTTGATACCATGGTACGTAATTCATCTTTATCTTTACCTAAATAGAGACCTAAGGCATGATAGAAACAATGCCCACGACCAGGAACAGGCACATAGCTTAGCCCCTCACAAAAAGGCTGCGCTAAAGCTACATTTAAAGCGGATTTAACCGTTTTAACTTTCACATTCTCTTGTGAAATTTCTGAAAATTGTTTTTCAAAAGGCGCAATTAGTTTTTTATAAAGCGCAAAAAACTCGTTTAATAGTTGTACATTCCTTGTGATTGGTATCTTAGAATTGATGAAATGACACAAACGATAAATATTAATAATGCTTTTAAAATTCTCCTTCTTAAAACTTTCAACATCATCAATTAATTGCGCTCTTTTTTGTTCTTCTTCATTTAGTTTGCGCTGTAATTGGTTGATTTCCTTCTCAAGCAAAGGTAGTATGTGAACAATACTAAGAACTCTACCTGAATTGTATTCATTAATTTCGTCTTTAGTATTCTGTATTTCACGCTCTTTAGAAAGTATCGCGATTTTTATTTCGCCCATTTCACGCTCTTTACGGCGTTTTTCTGCTTGAAGACCATCTTTTCCGTGCACTACCGTATAATTACCAGTAATATTTTTAGGCTTAACATAAATGCCCACTTTAAGATCTGAATCTTTTTCATATTCTCCAATATATTTAATACGATATCTTCCAGCAACATTATCGCGTTCCTCATAAGTAACTTTGTTTGCATTAGTTTTATTATAACGGGGGGCCAAATGTTCTATAGGAAAATTGAGTTCTTCCGAAACTTCATAATACAAATAAGGCCTCCTGCCATGAAACAAATTCCAAGAAGTTCGATAAGCTTCGCCAGCACTTATATTACAAGGCTTACTATAATCATTAACCGTTCCTCTGTATAAAACAATCTCCTCACTCATTAGTTCTGAGATTCTATCCGTCAGCTTACAAATTTTGCCATTCAATCTATTCTCGTCTCTACGAAGGGCATCTAACTCCTCTTCTTTTCTCTTCTTATCATTGTTTTTTTCAACGATCACTGCATTAACATCGTTACCAAGTAAACTGTCACGCTGATTTTCTTTGGATTCAATATCTCTTTTGTATTCATTTATTTTTCTTTCAGTTTCTTCTTTATTTTCAAGCATAACGTTATAGCGATTAATTAAATTTGTATTGTCTGCGCAACGTATGGTGAGTTGTTCTTCAAGTTGCTGCTTTTCTGTTGAATTGCCAGAAAAACAAATCAACCTTTTATCATCCTGAATTACCGGAGGAAATGCGGCAAAATCCTCCAATAAACTTTCACGGGCTATGCCTCCATCCGTAATATCAGGAATAAATAAATTTGTACTATCAGCAATTTTTTCAAGTAAAGCTAATTTAATTTGTCTTATGGATTCTCTTTTTATATAGGCATGTAAGTCTTCTCTTAATTGTTTTGGGGTTTTAGGGTTTTCTAATACTGCATTAACCTTTTCTGCCAGCGAAGGATTCAAGGCTGCGCTCAAAATGCTTTTGAAAAACCCGTCATTTTGCTTCAGCATCTCCTGAATACGCGCATCATCTTCTTTTTTTAGCAATTCAAAATGCTTCTTAATTCTAAGCACATCTTTTGGAAGAAATTTAATTATATCGGTTTTATTAATACCTTCCGCTTTTGTAAATGCAACCCGAATATTTAATCTATCTAAATCTTTTGGATTTTTTACTATGCTTTGGAGCTCATCGAGCAGATTTAAAACATGCTCTGATTTCTTATCAATAAACAAAGGGTATGGGATAAGAAGTAATATGGTTTTTAAATTTTCTGCTGCTAGAATAGTTAAATCGACGCCTAACCTTGTAACAAGCGCTAATTCCTCACCTCTATTTTCTCCTAATCCGGGACAATCACAAATTATAAATTCTTTTTTTAAATATTCTGAATAAATTGGATAAAGAGTAGGATATAATGTTTCGGAAGTTACCTCTACCCCAATCTTAGCTGGGAGTTCTTTCAAAGCTTCTTCATTTTCTTCGTCAATTGGGTAGGACTCGTGTTCACTTTTCTTCCAATGTAATTCTTCTCTACCTCTCGGGCCTTTTAATTCAAAATCAAAACCTAATAAATAATTTACAAATGTACTTTTACCTGAACCCGTTTTCCCAATCACAAGGATTACATCCTTTGCTTTTGATATATCTCCATTAGGTTTTCGAAATTGTTTTTCAATTTCAGGGATTAATTTGTGCAGCTCTTTTTCCAACGTCTGTAAATGCATTTTTTATCTCCTTAATGCAAAGTTAACCAATCTTGTTAGCAAACACCTTATTCACATACAACAAACCAGTCGTTTACACACACTCAAAAATAAATCAAGTATAGTAATAAACATTAAAGCAAATAATTTTTTTTTGCAAGTCGTGATCGGTCGGGGTTTTATCTGGTGCGGAAAGTTCGCCCTCTCTAGATAAATATGGTTAATAAATGAACTTGGTGAATTCAACTTATAACTGCAATTTTTGTCTAATAAATAGACAGGCTAAGTGATTTAAAATCAGGCCTATCTATGATAATGGTAGGGATTGCAGAGATGGGGTATAAGCAACTTGATTTTAGGAAGCGTTGTCAAATTTATGGACTTTGGCGAGCAGGACATAAACAATCGGACATTGCAAAAGAGGTTGGGGTACATCCAACCACGATAGGGCGAGAATTAAAACGCAATATAACCTTTGTGCGTACTGCCTTAGGTTCTTGGCAATACAAGCCGAACTACGCCCAGACTTATACTGAAGACAGACATAAGAATAAGCCAAAGAAAACCAAATTCACGGCTTCGGTGGAGAAATTTGTACGAGAAAAAATAGTAGAAGACTGGAGTCCAGAGCAGATTAGTGGTTACGCAAAAAAACATGATTTATTTTCAATTAGCCATGAACGTATTTATCAGTTTATTTTAAAAGATAAAGAGAAAGGCGGGAAATTGTATACCCATTTACGCCATCAAAATAAGAAGTACCGTAAACGCTATGGTAGCCCTAAAAGGCAAGGGCCTATCAAAAATAGGCGATTTATAGAAGAGCGACCAGAAATAGTAGATAAAAAAGAAAGGATTGGTGATTGGGAAATAGATACCATTATAGGCAATCAACATAACCAAGCTATAGTAAGTATTGTTGAGCGAGTATCTAAAAAAACAGTTCTAGCAAAAGTTAGTAAGAAAACAGCCGAAGATGTAAGCCAATCAACGATAAGAAAATTAAAACCATTTTCCGACAAAGTATTTACGATAACAGGTGATAACGGTAGTGAGTTTGCGTATCACGAAAAAATAAGCGCAGATCTAGAAGCTGATTTTTATTTTGCCCATCCATATTCTTCGTGGGAGCGAGGATTAAATGAAAATACTAATGGCCTAGTACGACAATATCTAAAGAAGGGTTCAGACTTCAGTGATGTTAACGATCATGATATTGAGCTTATTATGGGCAAATTAAATAGCAGGCCGAGGAAATCACTTGATTTTTCCACCCCAGATAGGTTTTTAGCGGGAAGAAATTGCTTATATTAAAGTTATGATGCTAGAATTAGAATGAACTCATTTTAATTAATTGAAAGCCCCCAGAAATACTACTATGGTCTCTTAGTAGAGTATCCATTTTTTTCAGAACTAGATCATTGATTTTGGAATAGACTACATGGGAACAGAAATCAAATTTTTAACTGATTGTTTATTAAGCAGCATTAATTCCATAGAACATGGCTTCTTCACTCGCCAAGGTGGTACGAGTCAAGGAGCATATTCTTCACTGAATTGTTCTTATTCTCGCGATAATAAAGAACATGTAAAAGAAAATAGGCATCGAGCAATGCGTTATATTGGTAAACCTCCATCTAACCTTGTGGTTTTTACTGATAATTATAGCAATAAAACGATTGTTGTTGATCAACCATGGAATGAAAGTAATATAATATATGCGGATGCTATGGTAACCACTAATAAAAATATTGTGTTAGGTGCATTAAGTGCGGATTGCCCTGTTATACTACTAGCTGATAAAAAAAATCCAGTGATTGGAATAGCACACGCAGGATGGCGGTCTGCTAGAGCAGGCATAATCGAATCTTGTATTGATAAAATGCTATTCTTGGGCGCAAAAACTGATACTATTGTTGGCGCAATTGGTCCGTGTATAGCTCAAGAATCTTATGAGGTTGGTTTAGAAGTTTATGAATCTTTCATTAACGATAATAAAAATAATGTAGAATTCTTTAGACCATCTCATAGAATTAATCACTTTATGTTTGATTTACGCATGTTCGTATATAAAAAATTGCAAAAAACTTTATTACAATATATATCATATGTCGATATTGACACTTATCACGACGAGAAAAACTTCTTTAGTTGCCGCCGTTCTTATCATAAAAAGGAAAAAGAATATGGTTGTCAGCTCTCGTTCATTCATTTAAAGTGAGGAGTAATAAAATCTATGTTAACTGATGAAGAGATTATAGATTCGTGGCATGAAAATTCCTCTGCTTGGATAAAAGCGATAAAAAATGAAGAAATTGAAAGCAGAGTAACTATTACGAATGGTGCTATATTAGAGAGGATAATTCGTCAAGGCCCTAAAAATATATTAGATCTTGGTTGTGGTGAAGGGTGGCTTGCTCGAGAACTGTTTACTAAAAAAATGAATGTATTCGGTATTGACGCTAGCCCAATGCTAATTGAGCACGCGAATAAAATGGGTCAAGGAAGATTTGACGTATGTAGTTATGAGAACTTACCCCAATATCAATTTCAAGAAAAATTTGATTGTATCGTATGTAATTTTTCGTTAATTGGTAAAGAATCGACAGAAATTGCAATAAGTACATCTGCAGATCTATTACAGAAAAATGGTGCTTTGATTATACAAACCGTCCATCCTGTAGTAGCAAGCCTGGATGCTAATTACGAAGAGGGATGGAGAGCTGGATCTTGGTCTGGATTTAGTGAAGACTTTAAAAAACCAGCTCCTTGGTATTTTCGGACAATTGAAGATTGGTTTATGTTATTAAATAAAAGTGGATTTCACAGAATTAATATTCGCGAACCCGTACATCCAAAAACGGGGCGGCCAGCATCAATAATATTTGAGTGTCGGATACATTAAGCTGCTCTGTGAATAATAGAGGCTGTAATCACAAATATGCTACGGTAATCGACGTTTCCATCTGTAACTGACTAAAAATCTTACCATATTTCCTTAAAACCCCGACTATTTACTGTTAGCACATAGTACGGTAATCTCTAGAAAGGTGATTGCACTTATTACTTGAATCCGCGAGATCATTCGGGTATAGGTGATTATAATATTAATAATCACCACTAAAACGTATTTTTTTATACTCTTGCAGGATCTCCCCTCTTATCCCGAAAAAAGTATGGAATCAATTTATTCTAGTGATTCTGTACTATAGCGTTTCGCTAAATTATCAAAACACATGTAATGGCCACAAAAATTCAAACGAATTTTACCTATAGGACCATTACGATGTTTGGCAAGAATGATTTCAGCAATATTTTTAGCATCAGGATTTGGAATATATACTTCATCGCGATAAATAAAAATAATGAGATCACTATCCTGCTCCAAACCACCCGATTCACGTAAATCGGACATCATAGGTCGCTTATCGGCACGCTGTTCCAAGCTACGGTTCAATTGCGACAAAGCGATAACAGGCACATTTAATGGCTCTGTATATCGTTTCATGCGAAATAATACATTTTTTAATCGCCCTTCTATTTGCCACGGCGACCAACCTTTTAATAATTTGCTATGCACATATGCGCGCAATTCTTTTTCTTTTAATAACTTTAATTTCCTCTGGCGACGCCCAATACTTTTTCTCTGTGCTAACTGCGGCCCGTAAAACTTTAAATAGCCTTTCTTTAGCCTATAGCGGCTGCTATTACGCTTTATTTCTCTATATACTGTAGATCTATGGACTCTCAGTATATCCGCTACCTGGGCTTTTGAATACCCTTCTCTCAGTAATATTCCCAGACGGATTCTCTTCTGTTCATTTAATTGACAACAGTGCTTTCCCATTTGAACTTTCTCCCTCTTTCCAGCCGTTCAAATTATATACTATTGTCGCGCTTGGGGTTAGATTCTGCCGACGAAAACAATATTGAGATTAGCTTAACCGAATGTCATTTGGAAAAACAGGGGCTAAAATAGCCCCTTAAAATCATGCGGTAAAATTCATGGGTAACCAGTGATCAATTTTTAGGCAAAACTACCTGTACGTCATTGCCCTACGCGTTAGCAGCTATGGAAATCCTACCGATCAGGACTATATTTTTACCATGATTTTATAATAAACTTAATTTTTATAAAAAAAGAGGCAAAACATGGCTGCTGAAGAAAAATCAATTATACCTGGATCCTTCTATGCATCTACCGAAACTGGTGGAATCTTACGCCTACACGATAAGACCCCAGCATATATACGCGGTTTATCAACTATTGGCCTTTTGACTTGTATTGGATTAGTTATTGTGGGTAAAAATGAACAAGTTTCTCTTTTGCATACACCCAGAAGAGGAATTCATTGGCCTAGCATTGATAATGAAGTATCTAATATCGGCCATATAAAAGAAGTTCATATGGCTTATAACCCTTTTTGTATTGATGAAGAAGATCAAGGATTTTTAGAACTATCTAATTATTTTTTAGATAGAGGGGTACCTGTTTATCCTTTCCAAACCACAGAAGGGAAAATTGCATATAACAGGCACACACAAAAATTGGAAATTCCAGACTCTGAAGACTTAAAATCTGAGAACTCTCAATTATATTGCTATATTTTTAGCTTAAACAATTATTTTGGTTCAGCGGTAGAATTATATTTACACTATGATGGTTCACAATGGAGCAAAACAACACCAACACTATTTCCATACCCTCTAGAAATATATGAACAGAAAAAAGATATTCTTAATGAGAATAGTTATGATAATTATATACGAATTAAAGAAAAGATTCTTCGCGATATTCAAACAGATCCTAGAAAAATACCTAATTTTTTTCACGTTCAATGTATGCGTTTACAGAGAATAAATCCGTCTGCACTCGAGGCTGCTTTTAAAGATATAGCAAAATGCCTGTCTATTTATGCAAGGGAAATTGCCCAGATGAATTTAACTATGCCCAGTGAACTAATTATTGCTTGTCAAGAAGGAAATATTGAAAAAGTTGAAAAGATATTAAATGATCCAAATAGAACACAAAAAAACCACCCGGATTGGCTCGATGAGAGAGGTGGATGTGCTTTGATAAGAATAATGGAAGCAAATCCTTTTACAGACAACCATTCCGTTATCATTAAATTGCTAATAGGGCACGGAGCCGATATTAATATTCCACATAAAAAAACAGGAAAAACACCACTGCATGTTGCAGCAGGGTATGGTCATGAATCTGCTTTAAAGTTATTAATTGAAGCAGGCGCAAATATAGACAGCGTAGATATTCAAGGACAAACCCCTTTAATCTTTTGCGCTAATTTTTCTGGATGTGCAAAAGTTATGGAGATTTTGATTTCAAAAGGTGCAAATATAAATGCCAGAACGCTTCCAAGTTATCGCGTAGCTGATGGAGGAGGTCTAACAGCTTTACATGCTGCTGTTCAAGCAAATGGAAATGAAGAAAATACTCTTGAAAATATACGCACTCTTTTGCTACATGGCGCAGATGAAAATATAACATCTGTTAACGGAATGAAGCCAATTAATATGGCAATTACCGACAAATCAAAAAGAGAATTTTTTTCTTTAGTGAAAGAAGTAAAGCAAAATAAAGGTTTTAACATCAACAGCGAAGTAAGTGAGCGCGATGCAAATAAACATCCTGAAGTTCAAAGAACTTCCACTCTGCCACAACAGCCACCGCAAGGTCAATTTAATGCATTCGCAGGTATAGCACTTCATGGGCAAAATCCTCATATATTGCTTGCGCAACTTAAAAGTGAAAGCAGCGGTTCTGAACCAGAGAAGAAAGGAGAGGGAGAATCCCTATCACCACCAAAAGTTATAGGTAATAGCAAATAGCTTCTTTACCTTGAGTTAATAAACTAGCTGTGATCTCATAAATAGTTTTATGTTCGAATATACTCGGGAATGTTTAGCGATCGATGTAAGTGGCGCAATCCGTTCAGCGCGTGTTATAGATATGCTAAACAGACTGATACGAGTGCATGGAGCTCCCCGATATCTGCGTTCAGATAACGGCCCTGAGTTTGTCAGTAAAGCGCTGCTGGAATGGGCTGTCAAGGAATCGTTGCAACTTGCTTTGATCGAGCCAGGCAAACCCTGGCAGAACGGTACAAATGAAAGTTTTAATGGTAAATTCCGTGATGAGTGTTTGTGTATATGGAATGGTTTCGCAATCGCACGGAAGCGAAAGTTGTAATTGAAGACTGGCGGGTACATTATAACCAAGTAAGGCCTCACTCCAGTTTAAATTACCAAACGCCCTATGAGTTTAAAAGAACTTTGGACAATTGTTTAACCTATTTAGCCAAGGGTTTTACCTACTTTAGTGGACTCTATATGTAAGCAATTGATTTTTTAACATATTCACAGGCATATTGCCCTTCAGAGCATGGACTCCAATAGGGAGTACTAAGCTAGAGCCGATACTTTTAATGCATGATTCATTAGGATGCGTTGAGCTGTGGCGCAAAATTCCGGCTTTGTTATGCCCAGCCTCCGGCCGCAAAGTCATTGCCTATGATAGACTCGGCTATGGGCGTTCCGATATGCGTTTAGAGCCCCTTTCTATGAGTTTCATGCATGAAGAGTCAGAAGTTTTTCTTCCAAATGTTGTTAAGAAATTCCAATTGCAGAAATTTATAGTATTTGGTCATAGCGCCGGTGGACAAAGGGCGGCCATTTGTGCAAGCAAGTTTAAGGATGCCTGTGTGGGCGCCATCATTGAATCCTCGCCATCATCGGGTCAAAGTAGTAGCACAAATCCAACCACATCATTTTCATCAAGCCATGGATAAATTTAATAAAATTCTTTTCTTAAAGATCCTGAGAATATCAAAGCCCCTGTGAAAACAGGGGCCTTTATACCTTCCGTTGCGCAGCGCACGCTTATTAATATTAGATATACTGCCACTCCCTTATTCGACGAGAACGCCACATGCAGATGGGCTAGAGAGCACTAAAAATATTAGCACTATAAGGGGTTCTAGGCGGCTGAGTAGGCCAGCGGAACTTCCCCGCTAGCCTACTCTCCCCGTATTTATCTTTTACTTGGGGTTTGTGGTTGAGCAGCAATTTTCTTTTGTAATTCCGATTCTTTTTTTTCTAAATGAACAATGGTTTTTTCGATAACATCAATAAATGCCTGTTTTTTTGGTTTATTTTCTTCTTTGCTAAAAATAGAAATAAGTACACTCATTGCTGCCACAAACTCGAAAAGGACCCGATTTATTTTTGCAGGATCTACTTTAGCGGGGTCTACCTTAGGTGATAGATTGTCGTACATCTTTCGTATATTTTCTTTTTCTTTCTCAAAATGGTGCGAGAAGCTACGAAGCAAAACCAATATCCTTTGTACATTCTCTAACTGCTTAGCTACTGGCATTTCATCTATTATAATAATACAAAATTGATTAATTACTCTGTTTGCATAATTCACATTCGCATCAGGATTATTTTTGTAAGCATCAAAAAACATAAATATCTCCACATTAAAATATAAAACTTGTATTTCCTAAGGTGACGGCGATCCTTGAGATTGTAAGGATGGGTTATTAGCGGCCGTTTTACCAACACCTGATATGTCCATGGCTGCTTTTACTTCATCTAGTGCTGCTATTGCTTCTTCTATATTTATCTTTTCCTCTTGTTTTTTAACATCGGGCGAAGAAGGATCACTTTGCGAAGCATACATAGATCGATGAGGATTATCCCTTTCTGCATTATCATCGACAGAAACCCTCATCTCTTTATCATCTTCTAGCTTTTCATACTTTTCGCTTTGTTTTGCTACTATTTGTGTTAAATGTTTTTTCATAGCATTAAAAGAGCTGCGAATTTGGTTATATTCTTCTCTGGTAAGGCGATTTTTTCCTGAGGCTATTTCTGTTCTATTTTCTTCTTCTGACTTACCTATACATCTTACCGCAAAACCTTTTTCTGGCAAATACTTCCCACCCTGTAAATATTTTGATTTGCTCATCCACCTCGTGTTATATATCCCATGAGTACCTCTTATACTGATAGCTATAGAAGATTCATCGGTTGGCTCTTTTTTCTCTTCACTAGGAATTTCCCGTTTTGTAGCTGCAAGAACATCGTTATCTTCATCACTTTCCTCTATTGCTTTATTGGTAGCACATTCTTCCAGATCTTCTTGACTACTGACCAATTTATTTTCATGGTCTGATGTTCCGTACATAATACCCATATTCGTTCCCAATGCGTCATTTACGGCATAGACAATACCAGCACAACAAGCACAACATAATTTGGAAATGCCAATGTAAATCGTATCTGCTGGTTTCAAATTTCCAGTTTCTAATAAATATCCAATCATCCGTGCCTCTGCATGCTCCTTTTCCTCTCCTACGGCTAGTATTTTGCATGTGCGAATTGTTTTCCATTCTACTTTAAAGAATTCTTCATTTTTTTTAAAATCATGGATTAAGTGCCATAGGAAACGATTTGCGGCTTTTATTTGAGATATCTTCTCACTAATAAATCTAATATCTTTGCTAAAATCACGTCTCACCGCTGGATCAGATTTCTTTAACCATAAATCTTTTTCTGTCTCATTCAAGAAACCCATCTTATAAAGATCATCGGCAGCTGCATCCATAATGGCCCAATAGCCAGCTTCAATATCAGGGTAGCTATTATATAGGGGCACAATAAGTTTTCTTAAAAGCTCCTCATCTAACCTGATTTGAGTTTCTGGTTCGCCACTGCGGTGCGTAACCTTAATTCTGTTAGAACAAATTTTAAATAAACATTCAAAGCGATCAGTTTCGCTTATATTCTCACCTGCAGCAATCTTTAAAAAATAAGTTAGAATATTTTCCATTAACTCTACACTGGCATTGTTATTAAATGATATTGTTCTTGGTTCTTGGTATGCTTTCAATACATTAGTAGTGACTAATATTTCGTCATTCACTATACATACCGCCGTACATATATTATTGCCTTCAAGAAGCCTTGCAAGACCATCAAGTCGCCTATTTTCGCGCGAGACAGGTTGCGCGGATCGGGATAGAAGATCGAATTTTTTAACTTCAGATTTTTCCTTTTCGGCTGGCAGCGTTGCTTCGTCTAATTTTCTCTTTTTTGCAGCAGGTATTTGGGAATGCTTTGAGGCTTTTTCCTTTTTTTCCGTTTCTAGTTCTTTTTTTTCTTGCTTAGCTTGCTTGATTTGACTGCGCGTTGTTGGCATCTTCAAAAACCCCTAAGGATAGATCAAAAATTGTACTATAACTTAATGTAATTGTAGCAATTCTAATCAAAAAATACAATTTGCGGGTTAATAGACAGAAACGTCATGGCTTTTTTATGATAAGCCCATGATATTTAAAGCAAAACTAAGGATTGGTTAAGTATACAAGTTAAAAGCGTTGCCCCAAGTATAATTTATATGTACAAAAGCATGGCCATAACCGGGGAAGGCAACAGTATCGTTGTAAGCATTGCACACACCAGCTTTTAAGCCCAAGACGCGCTAAACGGTGGATAGAGACAGGTTTCTATGATTACTGTTGGTAATCATACGTTGCAAGAATTAAGCGAAAAATAAAAGGCGCGTAATGGTGATTAGACTGCTAATCACCTCTATCTACCCATTATTTGCGACAAAACCATGAATCAGTTCGCTTTTCATCCTCGCATTTTAAATCATTATTGCCGGCAGATGCTTGTGAATTCACCGAGCCATTCATAAATTCTATTTGCCTTGCTGCAGCTGAGATAGTACGTTGGGCTACCATTTCTTCCAACTTACTTAATCGGACCTCCAGAACGTGATTTGTTTTCTCTAGTTTTTCAATGCGACTAAAAATACCGACGCGCTGTAGCAAAGGTGCTATTTTATAAAATTCAATCTGATCAGAAATTCCTTCATAGCCAGCCTCTTTGGCTAAAGCAGCGGGTTTTAACCCAGCATGATTCTTTTGTTTTATACTGGCGCCTTTCTCAAGAAGAACGCGTACAAAGTCAGACTCACCTTTATAGGCAACAATGTGTAAGAAAGTATTCCCTTTTTCTAAGGCTTGGTTAATATTTGATACTTGAGATAAAGCCAACTTAAATAAGCTGATATTTCTATTTTCAATGGCATATAACCCCATATCAACTGGATCAATCTTAATATCAGTTTCTTGCTGCAATGCTTTAAAAAAATGTTCCGCCAAAGATAACATCGAAAATGTGTCGCATGTTTTAGCGATAAGCATTATCCAATCTTGAATAGACCCTATAGTTGCTATTGCTTTCCATTCTGTAGAGGTAAACATACTTATTACTTCTGGAAGATAAGATTTTACAATGGCTTCAGACTGTTTGCATAAGAAACTAAGTAATAATATTTTTTCCTCCCCTATAGGAAAAGCTAACAATCTTCTATCTTTTTCTATAATACTGCGCCATTTTTTAATATCCACGGCTTGGTGGCCCGATAGCAGTTGAAAAAGTTCATCTCTTAAACAAGACGATATATAAACTTCTTTCCAAGCATCTGGAAATTTAGCTAAGAAACTATCAATCACACTACGTGCATGAAAGTTGGGGAAAAGTGTTTTATCGTACAATATTTGACCTGTTCTTGGGCTTATTGAGCTGTTTCTAAACCATCTTTCTATTTCTTCACGCTCGTACGTATGCCCATCTGTGGCTACAACGGGATCAAATATAATTTGCAGGCTGAGTGGGCATCGGTAATCATGTGGTATATTGACTAGTGGTTTTTTAACCAAACTTCTTTCAGAGAGTTTCCATGGTTTTGAAAAATAAAATCTGGATGCCTCTTCAATTTTTTTTTGGTTCAACATTTCTATTTCTTTTTTCTTTTGGTCTAAATGAGCTAAAATTTTCGCGTCTCTTTTCTCTTCCCATTCTTTAATAGTACCACATTCTGTATAAGTTATAAAAAAGTGGTAAGTTTCCTTTGAGCAATACTGCGACCTAAAAGAACCGTTACTGTAAGTATCATCTGACATGCTTCTTAAGGGAAATCCCCTTTCTACATCTGGTTCAAAACAAAATCCTTCTATCTCTGTTTGGGTAGGCGCATGACAAATAATAAACCAATACCGTCCCTCTCGTGTTGTTTTATCTGGGTAACCTCTAGCAACATCGGGTTTCCAGTAGAATTCACACCTGGTTGAGCCATCTTTGTAAGAAGTTTTCCACCAATACCCACCGTTGCGCAATAACCAACTACAACCAGTGCTCGACTGAGTAACTTCAGCAGACCAACTACAGAGAGACGCTTCCTCTAAGATATGCCCTGGAAACTTATCGTCAGGTAAATCTTGTTCGTTACCTCTTTCCTCTCTATTTTTTCTGTAATCCTCTAATACGCCTTTTGGAGACCAGCAGTAGGCTAAATCCGGTTTATTAGGGGTTGGTCCAAATCGATTGTTGTGGTGAGGCGGCGCACAGAACTGTAGCCATGATGAATAAGAAACACTACGCCCTATTGTTATTTTTTCTGAAGGCCCCTTTTTCATGTCTTTTTCAATTGCTGCCATGTCATCCTCGGTTTATAAGTATCTTTAATGTTCAATAAATCTGTAGAGTATCCACTTCAAAAATAAATTAAACAGCCCCGTGCATTTGGGCTACGATCCAGGCTTACGCCGGAGAAGCACGCAAATAAGCAACATTTTACTTATAAAAAATTACTGTTAAACGTTCCCCAATATTCATAATTCATCACTTAAGAGATTTAGCCCTTTTCGATCGAAATCTAGCCAAGCCTCAATTAGATATATTTTTGAACTGTTGCAAAATTTGCAACGGTTATCCCAATTTGTTCAGCCGTGGCCTTTTTTTGAAAGAGATGGACACTTTGCTTGATTATCTATATCGGAAACGGCAATTTTATCATATTTCTCAGCAGTACTAGGTTGGAAAAGAGGGTACTTGTTTTCGACCGTATAGGTTTTTTGTATTACTTCTGAAGATGTTAATTTTTTTGCTGTAGGTATTGAAACAAACGTATCACTCATTAACAAAGGCTTTTTTCCCTTTGAGCTTAAACCCGAAGAAGAACCCCCACTTTCTGAAATATTTCCTCTAAAAGAGTTATTCAGCCTATCTTTATACCAGGTTACAACACAAGTGCTTACCGATAACAGCGTGTTTTTATCTAGATATATGGTTGCAATAAGTGCCTCTAACGCATCACTTAAGATTGACTCTGTTACACTGGTTTCAGCCCAAATATATTTGTTCAACTTTAGTTTTTTAGCAATATCTGCTTGAGTTGATGCAGATACTAGAATGCTCATGCTTTCTTCTATATCACCTTTTTTGCTGAGAGAAGGAGAAGTTTGTAAAATATGGGATAGTAGAATTTCTCTCAATAACGCGTCCCCTAAGAACTCCAGTCGCTGATAATTAGCTTCGTTTTTTGCGCTTGGATGTGTTAGTGCTTCATCTAAATAGATAGAATCACCTACTGTTTTACAGCCAAGAATTTTACCCAGAATGGCTCGTTCAGATTCTGTTAATGGTTTATATTCAATGCTAGAACCGTACTTTTTATGTGCACTGTAGCCAATGGTACGTGTGACATTTATTTCAGATTTTCGTAATAACTCCAGCATTTTTTTTGATGCATCTTGTTCGGCCGATTTAATGCTCTTTCCATAGCCTATAGTTTGACTTGCCTTAAAGTCACAGCAGACGGTAAATGAAGGATTATGATCTGAGCCAGTTATTTCTGTTGTCTGATAGGTAGGTAAGCGAGCCCCTCTTTTTTGTACTAAATTAAACAAATCGCTTTTATAATTATGAATGCTTGTCTGAATATATGAACCACTTTTGGATTGCTGCTTGCTAAACGCTTTATCTTCAAAAACAATTTTGACTGTTTTTTCAATAAATTTTTGATAACCAGCATTCAGAAAGCGCATACATAAGCCTTCTCTATCCTGCAAAGCAAGTATGCCTATAGCTGCATCTAAAAATTCCACCAACTTTTTCGCAGTTGCTCCACAATCAAGATATTGTTTAAATCCTAAATCTAGCGCTAAACTAGCACGGTTGTTTTGGTTCATAGCGTGCGATGTGATGTGTGTTAAGAGATCTTCTTGAAAGCAAGAGTACTTACAAAATAAGTAAGCCGAGATATAAGAACGTAAAACAGCATTTCCCAACAAATGAAGCGCTTGAAAATTAGGCGCTTTGCTTAAATTGTGTACATGCGTGTCAATTTCTGAAAAAAGGGGATCTCGGGTTTTTTCGCTTGTTCTCCAAATATTATGAACCTTATCAAAAAAATTTTCTTGCACCTTTTTTATCATATCGCTAGAACAAAATTTCTCCGCTTCTTTTTTTGTTCTTCCTTGATGTGAGGTGATTTCATCTTGAAAGGTACAAATACATAAGAAGACAGCATCATGAGGAGGCCCATAAGGAAAGTGAGCATATTCAGGGCGTGCAGCTCCAAAGTAACTCTGGGAAATTTCAAGTAAGTCATTTTTAGGGTTATTGCTAAAGGTGGCAGACATAATTAATTAAACTCTATAATATTTTAAAACTCTTCCGTAATAATGGCCCTATTGTAGATCAGGTACCCGCTTATTCGCAATGACGTACATGTAGTTCTATATAAGCAATTAGATCATTCGGGTATAGGTGATTAAAGCACTTATCACCAGTATCGTCTTAAATTTGCTGCTGCAGCTGCAATAACCTTTGCTCATAGCCCACCCGCTGTTATTCAACGATCATGTCTTGCTCTAGGCGTAGTTGATACAATTTCTCTTCCAGAGCATGAACTCTACCCTGCCATTCCTTATCTTTGGCTTTGTATTGGTTTAATTGTTGTTATATTTCCCTAAGGCGGCATCGTATTCTTCCCTATAGCCATCGATAGCATTATCGACTTTAGTCTGCAGCTAATAAACGCGTGATGATGTTTTTACTGCCCGTGCCTAACTCAGCACGGATATTCTCCCCCGAGGGAGTTTTGCCCTGCACCTGTAACTTAACTATGGTAACTATGGCATTGGCCACATCCGAGTAATTAACCCAGATTCTGCGCATAAACTAGTCTTCTCAGTTTTTCGTACCGTAGTACGTACCGCACGCTATATCGCACTTTTTAATTTTGCAAGACTAACTTTTGCGCACAAATCTACCACCGATAAGGTTTATATCGCTCTGGTTATGCCTTATGGGGCCGCTATAGAAAAATAGCTTTCACCTTTGAGCCTACGAAATCCCCCCCTGACTTTCCAAAAACCGCTGCAACCGCTTTTGCACGACTTCTTTACCGAGCAAATAAAGCGTTTGATCAATGGGCGGCGACTTGAACATCTATTATTTTATCCATAAAAATCCAGCCCCAAAAACGTAAAGCTAATTATTGCGCCATTCACATACCGAATTTCCTGCTTGCTTATGCTGTAATAGCGCAGAATGAATGCCAGCTTGCAGCTTACGAGTTAAATTTACAAGATTGATTCTTCCCCTGTTTTCATATTTTCCCTGTAATTTCAACCGGTTAGATCATAAAAGCTTAAAACAGATCAAATCCTTTAAAAATGTTCTTTATAATCAAAACCAACCACTAAATTTAAATCCTGAATCTAGACTTAGACCCCTTGTATTAAGAAATTAAAATGGATATAATATAAACAAAATATGTAATGAGGGTATTTCTTATGCCTAATAGCAAAGGTGAAAAAATCGATGAGCTTAGCTTTACAGTTACCACAAAAGGAAATTCTGGTTGTTCTGCCTGCGGTGCTATAGAGACTAAGCAATGTCGTTGCCGCGGTGCTAGCGGCGGTGGTTCGAGTGATGCTGAAGCAAACTCACAAGATCTAGAGTCTAAAGAGGGTATTAGCTCACCAACGCTATCCATTAAACTGGAATATCAAACTGGCCTAACACCCCAGTTAGAAAGGGACTCCCTTTTGTCTGCTCAAACTATATTTGCACAATTTAAGAAAGAATTGAAAGACCAGAAGTTGGATGTCAGAGAATATACAGCAGCCATTATTGACAATGAATTACTGGTCAAGATCGATGATCCTAATCACCGCAATGCTTTTATACAACGGTTAAATAATAACCCGCTTGTGACTCAAAATAAATCTGCTCATAACGAGAAGGATGGAGCAAAAACAAATAGTTTTTCTATTCCTAATCCCTATGCACTACCTAAGTGTACTCTATCATAAAATACACTCAATTTAACGGTAATATTTTATGAAAGAACAATCAGAATTAATGCAAGAACTGATTGATAATGCAAATATTCCAGCATTATCGCTATCTTGGTGTCAAAAAGGCACCCGATATGCTATGGCTTCCGGAAAGACCGATATATCAGCACCAAGCTGTGTTGACACAAATACTCTATTTCAAGCAGCATCCCTAAGTAAGCCTGTATCAGCAGCTATTATTTTAGATTTGATTACTCAGGGTAAATGGGATTTAGACACACCTCTAGCCGATATTGCTGACTATGGCCCACTAGAACTTTGGCAAGATCCTCATTATCGAGCGCTTACAACTCGTATGGTTATCGGGCAATGTTCTGGTCTAGCAAACTACGGCCAGGATGGTGATGATGGAACAAAATTTATTGCAACACCTAACACCCGATTTACATATTCAGGGGTAGCGCTTGATTTTTTACAGCAGGTTATTGAGAAGGAAACAGGCAGAGCATGGGAGGGAATTGCTCAAGATTTTTTTAACAAGGCTGCCATGAAGAGTTCTACCTTTAGGCAGTTGCCAGACGGCCGCCTCAATGGTACTCGGTTAGAAGTTGCCAGCGCGCACAGGGAAAATACCCCTTTACCACCGTTACGAGACGATGCACCTGGGGTTCTTGCTGGAGGTCTGCTTACCACCGCACAGGACTACATCAGCTTTCTACAATATTGCTTTAAAAATGATTATCTTAACTCCACATTGCTGAAAGGCACTCTATCAGGGCTACCCCCAATAACTTCACCCCAACCCTCACACGTCCAATGGGGTTTGGGAATGGGGGTTTACAGAGAATCAGAAAGGACTATTGCTTTTCATTGGGGAAATAATCCTGGCTCTATTTCATTTTGTGCTATGGATATGAAAACGGGTGATTGTGTGGTAAGTTTTTCAAATTCAATGAACGGGCCATCTGTATTTCAACTGATAGCCGAGCCTATTGTCGGCGATGTAGAACCATTATTTCAATGGCTATCTACCTATTGTGGCTTTAAGGATAAAAGCCCACCCAAAGATGCTATTGCCCCAATACTTCATTCAATTCACTCATTGGCAAGAAAAGAGCTGACACATAAAAACGATGAAGAAACAAATCGGTTTAAACAGAGTATTCAGCAAGTAACATCCAGTGATATGGGCCCAAACATTTTCTCAAAAGCCAAAGAAAGAGAGCCCTTCAATCCTGCTTCTGTAGAAACAACACCGAAATCACGATAAAACCCAGCTTTCTCTTCATTGGTATTGGATGATTTCTTTTTCGCATCCCAAGCGGATCGCCATAAAGAGCGAATAACGATGATAAAAGCACTTATCACCACTAGCCCGTCTTTAGCAATTATTTGCTTAGTATAATTGTGATAAAAAGCACAATGTTTGTATGTCGTTTCTTATTTATTGTGCAAACGTATCAAGAAATAAACTATATTTTTCAGTTTTTATCTTTATGGTATAAAATTTTATTCCTTTAAGATCTTTTACTAATTCCAAAATCTCAATAATATGTTCATGAGGCATGCAACAACCAAAAATAATTTCTTTAATCGCTGCTCTATTTATTAAAAATTTACCTGGGGAACAAAATATTCGCCATTCCTCTTCAAAATGAAAATGACGTGATTTCGTCAAAAAGATACGAGCAAAATCTACAGCTTTACCTATAGCTATTGGAGAATCTTCATAGTTAACTTGTGCTGGAATAGATGGGTAATCCGGTAGAAAATCAATCGGTGTAACTGTAGGGCAGAATTTTTTAAATGACATATCCCAATCAAAACCTATACACAATCCTTTAAATCCCATAGCATAATGTGTATACATGGGAATAGACATATTATTTTCTGAAAGACAGAGAACGCCACGATTCTTATTTGCAACTGCTCTAACGCGAAAATTATTCAGTTTTATTGTCCCAGAGGGGCTACACTTTATATAGCGGATCCTAGTCTCCTTATGAAATTCTTCTTCATGTATATCTTCAGGATTAAGAAGATTATATTCTTCCTCAGTACACTTAACAGGTATTGGGCGTATTTTCTCACTAATTTGATATGTATGTATATATTCAAATGGATCATTTAGTTCATTTGGAGTTGCAAAGTATACCTCACCTTTTTTGAGCAATTTTTTAGCATGAGCATTATACCCTATATATTTATATAGATTTTTCGGTATTGATTTTTTCATCTCCATCTTTGCTCTTCTCTTAACTATTGCTACTTTTTTCAAATATACTGATGCCTTATTTAGTCAGATAACAGGATAAATATCTTGAAACATAAATTTTATTTACCCTCTTTTATATGCTAAAAAAGATACAGCTAACGCTAAGAGTGATATTACCACCCCACTTATTAATAAAGCAAAAAATGAAATTTTCTTGCTAGATCTTGCGATAGAATTTGCTTCTTCTGCTAATTTGATGTTTTTCTCCCCATTATCTTTTCCAGATTTAATTTTTAGCAAACTCGCTAAAATTATCTGCCCATTTTTCTTTATTAAATTGATAGCCCTGTTTCCATAGGTTAAATTTTTTATCATTGATTTGTTAGAAATTTCAGGATATGGAAAAGAAAGAATTTCCTTATGCAGTTTTCCTTTTATTTTCTCTACGTGTTCTCTTAACGTTTCGCTAAGACAATCCTCAATATTATTGATAGTTAACTGAATCCGTTTTGGTTCGGCAATCACAACAAGGGTTTCTAGTTGATTTTGTATACATTTAATCCTTTTTTCCAGATCCTGAATGAATAGTTCTTCTTGTCCGCCAATATCTATTTGAATGTATCGCGAACCACGGGATGCCATATCCGCTTTCCAAATTGCAATATTCTGATCAAGCAATCTATCTAACTCTTGAAATTCATCTGAAATATTATTTTTAATTAAATTAATATCAAACATATACTATTGACCCTCTTTCTTTAAATTTATTCTCTACTCTATTAATTCAATGCAAAATTCTCCGGAATTAACAGATAAAAAATCTCTAAGCCCGTAGGTTATATACAAATCAAATCTGTTTTCATCGTCACCCACATCTAGAATTGAAGCAATCTTGCAAACTAAAGACGACTTGGAGATATAATATGGTGCTGATGCTCTGTATGATGGTAATGGGAAAATTATTTTATATTCAACGTTTATAATTTCAAAAAAATCTAAAACCGTTGAATGGTATTTCAACATAACTTTATATAGGCCTAATTCATGTGGCATAGGATAACGGCCTTCTTTATTGTGCCATGGTTCATAAAAATCATGTGATGGCTCTTTCACTTCATGTAGTTCTAATGTAAATTCTGGATATTTCTTATAAAATGCTGCTCGTCGATCTTCATCGTGAATATCTTTAGGGCTACGCTGCCAATTTCTTGTATCATTGATATAATTTTTAATACGAGATAATGGGTCATCTCGTATTCCAAAGCGCTCTTCCCACATTTCCTGTATTTGTATTTCACTAGCAGTTCTATCCTTAGCTGTATTGGTACTACCATCTCTGGTATATATAGCACCAGCGGATAGGATTCTTTTCTCTTTATGCTTTTTACACTTTTCTGGATTACAGATGTATGCTTCTTCAAGATAATATGGTTTATGGCGTGTATTTTCTATAGAAAGGATCTGAATTTCTTTTCCATTTATAATATAGTCTCGCAATAAAATTTGCGGTTTACGATTCAGTTTTTGGCTATTAACAAAATTAATGAGGACATGTTCCCTTTCTTTTTCCGAAAGCCCTGTGATATCTTTTTTATCCGAGACACCGTAGATCAAATATCTATCATAATACCCGCTTGAGTTTGCAAGACATAGAATATCATGAAGCAATGTAAGTTTACACCCATGATGTTCACTTTTAAAATCGACAAGCTGAGTCTCACCATATTCGATTATCTGTATTAATTCACTTTCAGATAATATATCCATAGCTTACTCTTCTTTTTCACTAATATTTAAACCCTTAGCTAGTTCAGCCTCAAGTTCTTCAATGGTTGGCAGTGCTGTTTGTAAATTTTCTGGTAATGAATCTTCTAATCTATATTCAGCAAGCCCTATTGGCTTTGTCATATCACGCAAAGCATATTCAGCTAAAACTCCCACCTTCGAGCGGCATAAAATTAAACCAATAGACGGATTATCTTCTGGATGTCGCAATAAATCATCAACTGCTGAAAGATAAAAATTCATTTTCCCTGCATATTCGGGTTTAAATTTTCCAGCCTTGAGGTCAATCACTACAAAAGAGCGCAATTTCATGTGGTAGAATAAAAGATCTATGTAAAAATCTTGATCCTCAACTTGTAAATGATACTGTCGGCCTAAAAACGCAAAACCGTCACCTAGTTCTAGTAAAAATTTTTCAATATGTGCCACCAGCCCTTTTTCAACTTCGCGTTCATGAGCATTTTTGCCTAGGCTTAGAAAATCAAAAATATAAGGGTTCTTTAAAGTTGCACTAGCTAGATCTGATTGTGGCGCTGCTAATTTAGTTTGAAAGTTTGTAACGGCATTTCCCTGCCGTTTGAATAAATTTGTCTCAACTTGCATGGAGAGTACATTTCTTGACCAACCATTCTGGATGCTGCCATGGATATAAAAATGACGCTCTTTTTTATCCAAAATAGCGTACATTAATGTCACAATATGGCCCCAGGGCAATTGGTCAACAGCTTGTTGACCAATTTCATCTAAATTATACTCTTCAGCAAATTTACGCATATATTTCAGGTTTTGAGGGCTAAATCCCTTTATTTCAGAAAACTCAGAGCGCAGATCTTTTGACAGCCGACTAATCACCTTTGTGCCCCAACCCTGGCTTGCCTGGGCTTTTAGAATGGCGTTGCCAATATGATGATATAGAAGAATAAGCTCTTTATTAACGCTTAGTGCTGCTTTATACCGGGAAGAAGCTACACGCTCTTTAAGTTCGCTTAATAGCTGATTGTATTCTTGGCTGAGAATGTTTTTACTCATATGAGAATTTATCCCTGCATTTCCAAAAACCGCTGCAACCGCTTTTGTACGAGTTCTTTACCGAGCAAATAAAGCGTTTGATCAATGGGTGGTGAGAGGCTATTTCCCGTTAAAGCAATGCGCAGGGGTTGTGCTACTTGCCCCATCTTGCATCCTTCTTGTTCGCAAAACTGTTGCAAAGCAGTGTGTATGGTGTCCGCTTGCCAGGGTGATACTTGCTCTAAAACGCCCTTAAATCCGGCCAAACGGCGTAAGGCTTCGGCATCCATGTGGCTAGCCACCGCTTTTTCATCGTAACTACTTACCTCGGTATAAAAGAAAAGGCTTTTTTGTGCCATTTCTTGTAAAGTCTTACAGCGTTCGCGTTGCAGCGCAATAATAGCGCTGGTTTCTACCGTGCTAGCTTCAGTATTTATCCCCAAACGAGACAACTGCCAATTAAATTCAGGAACTAATTCATTCAGGGCGCTATTTTGTAAATAATGTTGGTTTAACCACAATAATTTTTGTGGGTTCATGGCCGCGCCCGATTTCGAAAGCGAGTGGCCATTAAAAGATTGAATCAGCTCATCCATGCTGAATAGCTCTTGATCGCCATGCGACCAACCCAAACGCACCAAGTAATTGAGTAAAGCATGCGGTAAAATACCCTGTTCGCGATATTCCATAACGCTAGCAGCACCCGTGCGCTTGGATAATTTCTTGCCGTGTTCGTCTAAGATCATGGGGATATGAGCATATTGGGGCGGTGTGGCGCCTAAAGCGAGAAATAAATTGACTTGTCTAGGTGTGTTATTGACATGATCATTACCCCGTATTACGTGCGTAATTTTCATATCCCAATCGTCCACCACCACGGTAAAATTATACGTAGGCATGCCATCGCTGCGGGCCAGGATCAAGTCGTCCAATTCGGCATTATCGATGACAATTTTACCCAATACCAAATCGTCTATTACCACCTCGCCTTGGTGCGGGTTCTTAAAGCGTATCACATAAGGCTCGGTGGCATTTTGCTCCCGCTCGCGGCAATAGCCATCATAACGCGGCTTTTGCTTATTCGCCATTTGCTCCTCGCGCATTTTTTCTAAGCGCTCTTTGCTACAATAACAGCGATAAGCGTGGCCTGTGTCTAATAATTGTTGCAATACTTCCTGGTAACGGGCTATATGGTGCGTTTGATAAAAGGGGCCTTCATCATATTCTAAGCCCAGCCATTGCATGCCTTCTAAAATGGCCTGGATGGCTTCATCAGTAGAACGCTCGCGATCGGTGTCTTCTATGCGTAAAATAAATTGCCCGCCATAATGCTTGGCATATAAATAGCTATACAGCGCTGTACGAGCGCCGCCTATGTGCAAATAGCCCGTAGGGCTAGGCGCAAAACGAGTGCGTACGGTCATGGTAAAATTTCCAAAGAAATGATAAACTGATGCCCTATAGTATAACCGATCAGGACTCCTACATGCCAGAAAAACAGCGTATTTTAACCGGCGACACCCCTACGGGGCGTTTGCATCTAGGGCATTGGGTGGGGTCATTGGAGAATCGCGTTTTAATGCAGGATGAGTACGATTGCTACTTTATTTTAGCGAATATGCACGCCCTCACCACCCGCGCTGAAAACCCGGCGCAAATACAGCGAGATACTTTGGACATAGCCATCGACTTCTTATGCGCAGGCATAGATCCCCAGAAAAGTTGTATTTTTGTACAATCGGATATTCCCGCCATCAGTGAGTTGAGCTTTATTTTTAGTATGTTAATCCCCTTTCCACGCCTTATGCGTAACCCTACCATCAAAGACGAGATCCGCGATAAGGGTTTAGGCGATAGCTACCCTTTCGGCTTTCTGCTCTACCCTGTAGGCCAAGTGGCGGATATACTGGCTTTTAGGCCTGCCTTAGTGCCTGTGGGTGAAGATCAAGTCCCGCACCTAGAAATGGCGCGTGAAGTGGCTAGGCGTTTTAACCAACTCTATTGCGGTGTGGATCCCCACACGGAGGATGCCCTACAACTGGCTCAAGGTGGGTTATTTCCCATCATCGAGCCTAAATTAGGCCGCGTGAGACGCTTAGTGGGTACCGGTGGCCCCAATGAACAGGGCCAGCTGTTAAAAATGAGCAAATCCCTTAACAATAGCATTTTATTAACCGAAGATGCCGATAGCGTGCAACGCAAAGTGATGGCCATGTACACCGATCCGAAACGCTTAAAAGCAACCGATCCGGGCAGTGTGGAGAATAATCCGCTGTGGGTTTTTCACGATACTTTTAACCCTGATAAAGCCTGGGTAGCTGAAGCCAAAGCGCGCTATCAAGCCGGAAAAATTGGCGATGTAGAATGCAAAAAGCGTTTGGTCGAGGTGTTAACCGCTTTTATCGCGCCCCTGCACCAAAGGCGTTTAGCATTAGAAAAAAATAGGGATTACGTAATAGAAGTGTTACGTAAAGGTTCGGAAAAGGCCAACCTTATTGCGAATGAAACGATGCGGCTAACAAAGGAAGCCATCTATCAAATATTTTGAGAAGGTTCACAGAACGGTGTCATCCTCGGCAAGGCCGCTAGGCCGCAGCCGGGGATCCCGTTTTAATTCAAGTTTTTCTCTGATTTTATCTGGATCCCCGGCCTTCGGCCGAGGATGACGATACCTTCGTCTTTAAACCTACAAAGGGTTGACACAATTCTGCGAACCTTCTCAATATTTTAACCAAAGTTATTTTGATTGTAATTCTCGGGCGTATAATACCCGCAGCATGATGGTTCTTAGGGATTATAGAGATAACACATGCTGCAGGGCGGTATGCTCCCGCCCTAGCAACGTTAAACACTAAAGCTATTTACCGCTCGTGTTTGTATTGCAGCTGGTGCCATCGCACTCTTTATTACCGCAGCAGCAACATTTTTTCTTGCAACAACGGCATTTGCAACATCTACATAAGCCATTGTAGAGCAAAGCAATTAAGAATGCGAAGATAAAACCATGCAACAATCCCCACAAACCGCCGATTAAGCTACCCATCAAGGTTGGGCCATAGCCTACATAAACAGAACCCATAGCACTGACCATAGTAAAACTGCCCTTGAAGAACCAGCCGGCAACAAAACACCATAGTCCCCAAACGACACCCACAGCCAGACCAAAACAACCTGGACATAAACCTTTAGCACCTGATTTCATAGAGTCTCTCCTTGAAAAAATCAAACTTATAAGCCTACAGCCGCTTCTAGCAAACTGCAGTATCAGTCTACCACGATGTTAAGCGTTTGGGTACTTAAATGCTAATAATTATCATTCTGCCACCCTTTTTTCTGGATAAAATATGAGCACAAGAACATGGGGTAGCACAGCATAAGTTCGAAAAAATGACCCTTTTAAAGCAAAAAAAATTGGTTTATAATTCTGATCTTTAAAATAAAATTTTTCAGATTTTTAAAAATAGGAAGTTTGGATGAAAAAATGCGCTATTACTCTAAAAGAATGTAACGTCAGGCCATCTATATTTATTATTATTGCTGGTGTAGTCTCTATGATAAGTAGTTTGGGAGCCCCTTTAGTCCCTGAAATTGCTAACTACTATCATATAGTACCGACATTAGCTCAATGGTCGTTAACCATAGCACTTATTTCCGGAACGGTTAGTACACCAATATTAGCCAAAATATCCCGCACGGGTAATTATAGAAATGTTATTCTTATAACGTTAATTGCTACTATGCTCGGATGTTTTCTAAGTGCTTTAGCCTCAAATTTTTCTATATTTTTAATTGGGAGATCAATACAAGGGATTGGGTTAGGGCTCATTCCAAGCTTAATGATTGCTGCACAGAACTCTTTATCTGACTCAAAAAAAACAATATCTTTGTTATCTGTCACAACCGGGATAGGAGTTGGCATTGGGTATCCCTTATCAGGAATAATGGTAACTTATGCAGGTATTGGGGGCACTTTCTTGTATGGGGGTATAATTGTGTTATTTACGGCAATTATATCAACAAAGTTAATTAACTTTAAAAAAGAAACTAGAGGGAAATTTGATACCTATGGCTCAATTTTAATTACCATAGTGCTTTCTTTTTTAATATTATTGCTCGGCTCACTAAAGTCAAATTTAGACCCTAAAAATATAGTTATATATTCCATAGGCTTTTCTGCAGCATTATTTTTATGGATTAAAAGTGAAGCTAAAAGTACTAATCCCATCATAAGTGTCCGAGTGATAATGTTGCCGCAAGCCCTTATTGCTAATTTGATAGCATTATTCTCCGGGGCTATACTATATATGTTAATTACTGCGTCTATATTTAGGATTCAGCAACCTTCGTATCCAGGTCTATCCGAAACCCCGATGATGGCTGGATTAACTCTCACCTTTTTATCCGTTGCCACTCTTGTTTCACGCTTCATTAATTTGAATAATATTAATAATTACCTGAAATCTATAATCGGAAGTACTTTTCTTTTTTTCTCTTTGATGTCGTTTATATATGTTAATGGCGGGATAATTTTCTGTTTTATTGCTATGGCTTTATGCGGATATGGAATAGGCCTTATTTATGGTTCTATTCCTCAAATTATTAAAGAAAACCTCAATAAAGATGATGGTGAAGAGACTTATGGCCTAAATCAAGTTTCTCGCTCAATAGGATATGCAATAGGCAGCGTTATATCAATTAATATTATATACTCATTTTTTTTAAACAATGCTGGCGAGGCAAGTAAATATTCCTATATTACACTAGGTATAACAGGTTCATTTTTTGTCATTATTCTGTATTGTTTGATAATGCTTATTTGGTATTATCATAAGTTTAGGGTAAAGGGGCCCGGATAAAACTAATCTTCTTACCTCCACTACACTATAACCTATGTACGATGGGGCTTGCGGAATAACTGAATTGCAATGACGGCACCCAATACCGTCATTGCAGATTTTAACGCTGCTACTCTTCCGATTCAAACAACTCGGCTTGAATTTTCTCGTATATCTCTTGCCTATGTATAGAAATATTCTGAGGCGCTTCGATGCCGAGCCTCACATTGCTGCCTATATCCAATACCCGAATAATAATGTCATCGCCTATAACGATGCTCTCATCTATACGCCGTGTTAAAATTAGCATTTTGCTTCTCCTTTTTTCCGTATATTGCCGTAATCGCATTTATAACGATTGCGCTTAAATTTATAATCATGCGCGTTGATTCTGGGCGACTCACGAGTCGCCCCTACACACGATCTAATTGGTATATGCAAACCATTTTCGGCGGGCCACGCCCACCATAAGGAACGCAATATGCGCGTCTACAAAAGCCCACCTTAAGTTTTCTCCTTGGTTTAATATCTATATAGATAAATGCGTAGGGGCAACCACAGGGGTTGCCCAACTACGGCAGGCGCGGGGGCCTGCCCCTACGCTAAACTAAGGAGCGAAGACCTCTAGAGACGCCACAATCCGGTAGTTGCAGCTTTTTAAAACCGCAAAGGGCTTCTTTTTAGTTAAAAAATAAGCTAAATACGACAGATTGTTAACATTTTGGCCCGATTTATGGTGGGCGAGATGCTGCTGCGATGGGCAGCGGCGATGTGATATAATTTTCATTAGCTTGTATCCTTATTAGTGTAAGGTTCAAGTTAGCCTCTTTGGCGTGTGTCTGCATGCCAGAGGGGCGCTTAAACAGCTACGCAACCTTGAGCCGGTTTCTAAAAGTCCAGGCTCAAGGTTGCCCCTATAAACCTAGGGCATTACACCCACGGTTAACGCTATCATAGCAAAGAAAAACAAATAAGTAAAAGAAAAAAGCGTTTTTTCTAAATATTTTTACAGCGCCGTCCATTTGGGTAAGCCATTCAAAGAAGTCACTAACTCTCGCGCTTTTTGCGTGATGTGTTGCCAATCATTTTGTTGCAGATCTTTTTGCATCACTAACCAAGTGCCTGCAACCCAATCTACATTGGCTAATTGTAAATATTCTAAAGCCGTATCATGCCCTACGCCACCGCTAACGCAAAATCGTATTTGGGGAAAAATGGCTTCAAAATGCTGCAAGGCATTCACACCACCCATAATATGGGCTGGATAAAACTTGATAGTATCGAAACCTTTTTCGTTGAGCCATAACGCTTCCGCGAGGGTGCCTGCGGCAGGTAAATAGGGTAAATGGCAATGCATGGCTTTTTGTAGCAAACTTTCTGTTACCGCCGGACTGCCTATATAATCGACGGGCGAATCTTGTAAGCGTTTAAATTGCTTTGCTTCTAAGGCAGTGGCTACGCCTATGCAAAAATGAGGAAACTTATTTTTTATGAGCGCAATGGCATCCCACACACTATCCGTACGTAAAGTGAATTCTAAAATGTGGATCCCTGCTTGTTGCAAAGCTTCTGCCAACGGCAAAGCCCATTCAAGGCGATGCAAGGTTACCACCGGAATCAGGGGATGATGTGCTAACACCTGTCGTATGGCATTCATTGTCATATTTCCTTATGAAGGGGTTCGTAGGGGCTGCGCCTACGCTTTTTCTCGCATCTTTATTGGCAATGGGTATATACTTATATCTAGTTTAGCATATTCTTACTATAGATGGAGACTTCATGATCAAAATTTCATCGCTCTTGGGCAATAACCAGCGTCTAGATGGTGGCGCTATGTTTGGGCATGTGCCTAAAGCGCTATGGTCTAAGTGGTTAACCGCTGATGACAATAATTGTGTGACGTTAGCCTGTCGGGCCTTATTGATTGAAGAGGATAACAAACGCATTTTATTAGAAACCGGCATAGGCGCTTTTTTTTCGCCTGAGCTTAAAAAGCGCTATGGGGTCTATCCGGAACATCATGTCTTATTGGATTCATTGCAAAACCTGCATTTTGATCATGCGGGAGGGCTTTTAGCGGCCTACCAAGAAAATAGCAACAACAGTTTATTATTTCCCAATGCGCGTTATCTCGTGAGTCTAGAAGCTTTTACACGGGCCAAAGCACCGCATATGCGCGATAAAGCTTCATTTATTCCTGAATTAACCTCACTATTAGAAGGCTCGAAGCGTATGGAATTGATCACCAGCGAATACAGTCCTACCTTGGGCGCGAACTATAAATTTCATTTTAGCCATGGACATACGCCTGGATTGATCCTAACCGAAATAAACACAGCAGAAGGACCTTTGGTTTTTGCTGCCGATCTTATTCCTGGCGTTGCTTGGTTACATACGCCTATCACGATGGGCTATGATCGTTACCCAGAAAAAGTGGTGGATGAAAAAAAGGCACTGTTGGATTATCTAGTTGCCAAAAAAGGTCGTTTGTTTTATACCCACGATCCTAAAACTGCCCTTTCCAATATTGTGCGCGATGATAAAGGGTGCTTTATGGCCAGTAGCATGTTAGATGAAGTAACTAGGCACGAATTCTAGATCGCTCATTTATCTTGTATTCCCTCATTTCCGTCAGTAGTAAGTTTATCTTGAGCAGCAAGCCGCCTATTATTATTTAATCACAGCATACTTGCAGAAAGTCTATCGTAGTATTATTTCGCGTAATGGCATATTGTGATAATTTTAAATTTTATGATAACTACTCGCCGCTATAAGATAGCTGCTAATAGCAAGGAACAACCGCGCCGTCATTGCGAGCTGAGCTATCCACCCGAATATAATGCAGTGAATATTGACCTATAAAGTTTCGCGGTAAGCTGCATACAGCGGAGCTTGTCATTGCGAGCAAACGAGTACTGAATATACAATAGTTCTATGAATGATAATATCAATGGGAAAGTTTTGTGCACGAAACTAGCCGAGTGCAGCGCCGCAATCCAGGAAAATGTAGATAGATACGGTGGTATTGTTTATAGGGATGGTGAATAAAAAGCTGAAGTACTGGATAAATACAGAATTTTAACTCCTGGATTGCTTCGCCTTGTTCGCTGCGCTCACTGGCTCGCAATGACGAAATTCCGTGCAATTCTTATTTTTCAATACATTACCAGCGCTATTCGTAGGGGCTCTCAGATTGCGAGCCGACCGTTTCACACAAAACGAGTTCGTAGGGGGAATACGGCTATTTTCGTGCTATTCAACTAGCCTAAAAGGAATGAGCAGTTACATTTTATATTGTATAATTTTTTTCGCAATACAATGCATTCAATTCATACTGAATAAGTTGAAAACATATTATCTAAAAATATAAATATTATTTTTATGGTGGCGCAGGAATGATTGATGCAAGAAAGTATGATATCTAAATATAAAGTGTAAGATAATTCTTAAAACCTGGATCAACACATTGACTTGAAAATTCTAAGTAGTTAGAATGAAACCATAAAGTAGGAACTCCTAAATAAATAATGGATGATTAACTAAAAGCTTTATAATTACAAATATGGTTTTCATTTTAAATAAGGAGCACATTATGTCAGCAAATGTATTAAAAGATAATTTGAACGAATTTAAAGACAAAGTAAAAGAAAAATGGGGCAATCTTACGGATAAGGACAGCGCCTCTCTTACCGGAGACGCGGATCAATTAGCCGATATTTTGCAACAACGATTGGGTTACGCTAAAGAACAAGCTGCGAAATCGGCGCAGGAATTTATAAAAGACTTTAAAAACGGTTTCAAAAGCAATGATAAGGAAGGTGATTCCAGCATGGGGAAAAGCGTAGGAGAAGCTGCGGATAAAATCAGTGATATAAGCAAAGACGTCTGCGACAAAACCGTAGAAGCAGCTAAGCACATTAAAGAAAATGCTGGGGAATACGGCAAAGCAGTGACTCAGTTTGTCGAACACAAACCTTACCAATCCATTGCTATAGCTGCTATTGCCGGATTAGTTCTTGGTTTTATGTTTAGAAAAAACTAATCGGAATGAACATAACGTCCTTAGAAAAAGTAGGGAAAGCCTGGCTAGGTGTTGCTAAAGCTTATAAAGATTTATTCTTTTTAGAGCTAGACCTAGCCAGACGAAGTTTCATTCCATTTTGTTTGATAGCTCTTCTGTTTATAGGGGTACTCGGTATATTTGCAATAACGAGTTTAACAGTAATGGTCTATCTTATTTACACCCACACTCATAACGGGTTAATTGCATTGGGGTCTGCTGAACTAGTCAGTGTGATAAGCATAGGGCTTGTATTTTTCTTTCTTCGCCGATATTTCAATCAGCTTAAATTTGATCATTTCAGAGCACAATTAAAAAAGGGCAAGTACAGCAAGGAAACTCAGAATGAACCAGATGAAATTACTCAAGCTAAAGATTAAGCACAGCAGTATGATCTTAGATCAAAAATGGGCTCTTTACTACCAAAGTAAAAGGGCTCTGCATCAAGACCATAATAAATTTATGATGCCTCTACTTTGTCTGGGCGCTTTTGGTTCTACTTTTGCTTGGGCTTTTTTCGGTAAATTCCGTACCCAAATATTTAAGGTAGGTAAAAATATAGCGAAGATAGGATTGAAAAAGATTCTCGCTGTAAAAGCCTAGGTTCTGAAATTTGAACATTGAAGGTCATAAATATGTCGGGAGCTATCTTGCTGGCACTAACCTCTGATCTATTCTTTCATCGTTTTACATGGCTGTAAGCCGTGAATAGTTAAAGAAATAATTGGACAAAGCCTTCGAAATTACCCCTGAACAGCCTCCTTCTGGAAAAGTAATTTATCTAGCTCTTCTTGACTATAGTCACTCACAGCGATGATTTCCTGTCTGTATATTTCACGCTGTAGTAACAACTGCCCTTCTGCTGGTGTTAATACATTGGCATCCACTGCGGCATGAATTCTATCGGACCATCTTAAACGGGGATCCTCTAAGCTTTTATTGTAGTGCAATAGCTTTTTCCACAAGGTGTCTGTATCTACAAAAAGAGGTAAAAGGGCACTGATCCTCGCCACAGGATGCTTGTCGCTAGCACCTATATAAGCGCCATGGGTTAGTCTAGAGCGTATAGTCGAAGGTTGAGCCGCTGCTTGTGCCAGTTCTTTTTCTAATTTATCGCTGGGAATAAGCGCTTCTCGTCCCAAGGGGAAAATAATGCAACGCAATTTAATACGCAGATACCAGGGTAAATTGCTTAATAAAGCCATCATGCTTTCTTCTACTTGATAAAATAAGGTTTGACAGCACCAAGTGAGTAAAGGCAGCTCTTCCTCGGGTAATCCATCGGCCTGAAATTTTTTAATAACGGCACTCACACAAAAAAGATAGTTTAAAATATCGGCCATACGAGCTGATATAAATTCTTTGCGCTTTAGACTCCCGCCATAGACGATTACTAGACTATCCACTAACAAGGCAAAAGCAGCACTGTAACGCGATAAAGCGCGTAAAGGTTTCTTTAGTACAGGATAGTGGCTATCTACGGATAACATTTTGCCCTTTGAAAGTGCTCCCCAAAAACTACTGCAAGCTACTTGTAAAACATGCTTCATATGGGTTAATAGCGTAGTATCAAATTGAGAGACAATTGCTTTAGTGCTTTTTTCACTGGCTAATTGCATTTCTTTGAATAAATACGGATGTGAGCGAAATAAACCTTGGCCAAAAATCACCAAGGAGCGCGTTAAAATGCTTGCTCCTTCTACGGTAATACCGATGGGGGAACTATTATAATAGGTTGTAATGGGATTAGCCGGTCCCATGCACAAGCCTTTGCCGCCTAAGATATCCATGGTATTTAATACCGTCGTACGCGTCATCTCCGAAACTTGGTATTTAACGATAGCGGAAATAACGGAGGGTTTTTCTCCGGCATCAATTAAACTCGTTGCCAATTCTTCTGCAGCATCGGCAATATAAGTTAAGCCACACATATTTGCCAATACGGCTTGTACGCCTTCAAAATCAATTAGAGAATGCTTAAATTGGTGACGTATAGCAGCATAAGCACCGCCATATGCTACGCAGGCTTTTGCGGTACCTATACTGAGTGATGGAATAGAAATAGCACGGCCTACAGATAAACATTCCACCAGCATTTTCCATCCCTGCCCTATTTGCGCTCGGCCACCAATAATGGAATCTAAGGGTAAGAATACATCTTGACCTTGTATGGGACCATTTTGAAAAAGTACATTATTCGGTAAATGCCTGCGACCGATGATAACCCCTGTCGTTTGCCTTGGGATCAGCGCACAAGTAATGCCTAAGGATTCTGTATCGCCTAATAAATGATTAGGATCATACAACTTGAAAGCAAGCCCTATAAGCGTGGCCACGGGTGCGAGTGTGATATAGCGTTTATTCCATGTTAAACGCATGCCCAATATTTTTTTGCCATCGATTATTTCTTCACAAACGATTCCTTTATCAATAATACTCGTAGCATCCGATCCCGCTACCGGGCTGGTGAGCGCAAAACAAGGTATTTCTAGCCCTTGCGCTAAACGAGGTAAGTAATATTCTTTTTGTTCGGTTGTCCCATAATGTAATAACAATTCAGCGGGGCCTAATGAATTGGGTACGCAGACGCTAACAGCCGCCACCGGAGACACACTTGCCAGTTTAACGATCACGCGACTGTGCGCATAAGCAGAAAATTCTTTGCCGCCATACTGTTTAGGAATGATGAGTCCCAAAAAACCATTTTCTTTAATAAATTGCCATATAGCAGATGGCATATCGCCCTCTTTAAATTGTATGCGCCAAGCATTTAATTGCGAGCATAATTCTTCAACGGGCCCATCTAAAAAGGCGATCTCTTCCGCATTGAGTGTGGCTCTGGGGTAATGGAATAATACAGTGGCGTTGGGATGGCCTGAAAATAATTCTCCATCCCAAGAAACCGTTCCTGCAGCCATGGCGGCGCGTTCGGTAGCGGATAATTGCGGCATTTTCTTACGATATAGCGCTAGCAGCGGTCTTATCATCAGCAAACGCCGCACGGGTGTCACTAAGCAGATGCCGCAGATACAAGCATAGATCAGGAATACTACACCTGCGGTCATCAAACTGGTATGTAATAGAACAAGCAATAGCATTAAAAAAATAAAAACAGCGAGGGCATATATAGATTTGGAGGCATTATAAAAGCCTAATAAACTGTTATTGATCAACAAACCAATGCACAACAGGATAATACTCATACTCGACTCTCCTATACCCGTGAAAACGCATGCGCTGGAAAATCATCTACAGCAATGATATCTGCAATCGCTTGTTCTAGGGCCTGTAGACGTAATTTTTCTGCTGCTGTAATAGACCCTTCTTTTTCCTTTTGGTACAAGGGTTCACACAGTAAAGCTTCTCGATGAGTATGAATTAATTTTGCTAGAACGCTATTGGCATTGGCACCTATATAGATTTTCTCCTCTATCTCAGCAGTCATTGCTGTATTCATCAATAAGGCGGTAGCGATGACTTTTTTCTGTTTATCTTTCACGCCAGCTCGCTTACGTCCCCAAGGAAAACACAGTAAAGATAAGCATTTTGCCAAGCGGCGGTTAGGCAATTGACTTAGCAGATCAAACCCGGCTTTATCTAATGCAAACCAATTTTCGCTAAGGCTCGCTTTGTTGAGTTCTTTTGCTATAGTGGGCGTCCAAGTTAGCACTTCCTTTTCTTGAGCGTATTTTAAAGCACTACTCGCTGCATACAAATGAATAAAATTATCCGCCATACGCGCAGAAACGCGTTCGGCAAATTTCAATTTATCCCGGTACACTAAAAAACAGATTTCAGTTAAAAAAGCAAAACGATTACTTCTGAGTGTTAATTTTTGTAGGGCACGCCAATAAGGGTGCCGCTCAGGCCAAATAAACCAACCCCCACTTAAGCTTTGCCACACGAGTCGTGGCCATAAACTGATAAAATGCGCCACATGCCCCCATACGGCTTTGTCAAAATCCGCTAAGCCCTGTTTTACATCGCTGTTGTTAATGGCCTGTAAGCAAGTGCTCATATAGCGATGACAACGTACAGCCCCTTGACCAAAAATGATCATATTGCGTGTTAAGATGTTCGCACCTTCTACCGTGATAGCAATTGGAGTTAATGCAAATCCATCCGACAAATAATTACGTGCGCCCATGCAGATGCCTTTCCCCCCGTGTACATCCATAGCCGCTTGAATCGTGCGGCGCGCTGTTTCTGTCGTGTAATATTTTACTATAGCCGATAGTACGCTAGGCTTTTCGCCTTGGTCCACGGCGCTTAAGGTTAAGTAGGTCATACTCTCCATTTGGTATAATCCTATGGCCATTAAGGCCAGTTTTTCTTGTATGCCCTCAAAACGACCTATAGGAACTTTAAATTGCTGGCGTATAAAAGCATACGCACTGGTAGCCAAGGTGGCGGCATAACAGCCACCGATGGAAGCGCCAGGTAAGGCCATGGCGCGTCCCGCTGATAAACTTTCGGTTAACATCCGCCAACCTTGTCCTTTCTGCGCCACGCCACCGATGATCCATTCTAGCGGAATAAAAACATCTTTTCCTGAAGTGGGGCCATTGATGAAGAAACCATTGCCTATAAAATGGCGGCGACCTATGATTACCCCAGGATGGCTGGTGGGAATTAATACCGAGGTGATGCCTATATACGTGTTTTCACCTAAGAGGCCTTCTGGATCATATAGCTTAAATGCCAAACCCAATAGCGTTGCC
>JAJONP010000037.1 GCA_021323555.1 Gammaproteobacteria bacterium
TTCACTTTCCAGCAAGGAATCTATCCGAACGGGCTCTTGCAACAGCTCAGACAAAAACCCTTCTAATATCGCAAAATTCGCCTTTTGACGCAGAATATTTTTAATCGCCCAGTCGAAGCGAACGAGTTTTTGCATACGCTTTCTCTACCTCTTTACTCTGCCTTGTAGAACCAAATTGTATCGAAAAGAGCATAAATCACAAGTTCTATTTCAGGGTATGTATAATTCTTTCCCATTTTCAGTTAACAAATATCATTCACCTATTTGCGCTAATAAATCTGCTTGATATTCGCGTGATAAAGCTTCAATCACTGGCTTTAAATTCCCTTCAATAATATCAGACAATTGATAAAGCGTTAGATTGATCCGATGATCGGTTAAACGTCCTTGTGGAAAATTATAAGTACGAATCCGTTCGGAGCGATCGCCCGTACCGACTAAATCACGGCGAGCATCTGCCTGTTGTTGTTGTTGTTTACGACGTTCTTCGGCAAGAATTTTAGCTTTCAATAATGACATCGCACGTGCACGGTTTTTATGCTGAGACCGTTCATCCTGGCATTCCACTACAGTTCCTGTTGGGATATGAGTAATGCGAATGGCAGAATCTGTTTTTTGTACATGCTGTCCGCCTGCGCCTGACGCACGGAAAGTATCTATACGCAAATCAGCAGGATTAATGACGATCTCTACAATTTCATCTACTTCAGGTAACACAGCAACCGTACAAGTCGAAGTATGCACACGTCCTTGCGCTTCCGTTTCAGGCACGCGTTGCACACGATGCACGCCTGATTCAAATTTAAATTGAGAATATGCACCCTGCCCAATAATTTTTAGAATAATTTCTTTATAGCCGCCATGCTCACCATGACTCGCACTGATTAATTCCACTTGCCAACGCTGTGCTTCCGCATAACGCGCATACATACGATATAAATCACCTGCAAAAATGGCTGCTTCATCACCCCCAGCACCCGCACGGATCTCTAAAAAAATATTGCTGTCATCATGAGGATCGCGAGGCAATAAAAAAACCTGAAGCTCTTTTTCTAAAATAATAAGCTGCTCTTCTACATTTTTTAATTCTTCCTTTGCCAAGGCCTGTAATTCAACATCTGTGCTATTCAATAATTCTTTTATACCTGTTTTATCGTGTGTACACGCTTCATAGCTTTTAAACGTTGTGACAATGGGGCCAAGTTGCGCATATTCTTTAGATAAATCGCGAAAACGATTTTGCTGTGCAATGGTTTCAGGATCGGATAATAAAGCGCTGACTTCTTCATAACGCTCAGCCAGTGTCTGTAATTTTTTTAAAATGGAAATTTTCATACTAATTCAAGCTCAGCATCCACAATAGCAGGAATAGAAAATAATTTTTGCGCGACTTCTAAAATCTCCAAGCGGCCTTCATAGCCTGCCTGGCGTAATTGCACTGTCGGTGCATGCAGTAGTTTATTAGTGAGGGCATAAGAAAAACTGGTGAGGACTTCTGTAGGATTATCGCCGCGCTCTAATTGTCGTCTTGCTTTAGTGAGTTCTATCTGACACAAATCTTCTACCTGTTTTCGATAAGCACGAATAGTCGTTGCGACTATTGCAACTGAACTTATCCATATCATCAAATCTTGGCTTTTTTCTTTAATCATCTCACGTGCTTTATCAGCCGCATGTTCACGTCCGCGTATATTTTGCTGAATGATAAATTTCAAATCATCAATCGAATGAAGACGAATATGGCTTAATTCAGCCGCTGTAGGCTCAATGTCCCGTGGCACGGCTATATCGACTATCAATAACGCATTTTCACAGGCAGCCAACATTGATTTAGTCACAATCGGCAAAGTACTTCCTGTTGCTGAAATAATAATATTAACTTCTGATAAAATTTCTGGTAATTTCTTTAATGAAATGAGTTCACATTGATATTGTTCAGAAAAAATTGTCGCATTATCCGGATTACGATTTGCAATCACAATGCGTTTAGGTGGATGAATTTTTAAATAACGCATCATTAAATCCACAGCAACACCCGCGCCTATCAATAACACACTGGCTTCGCTAAATGATTCAGAATAATTATTTCTTATAAAATTAACTGCCGCAGATGAAACTGAAACAGGACATGCACCAATAGATGTACTCGTACGCACTTCTTTGGCTGCTGCGAAGACTTCTTGAAATAATCGATTAAATATCGTACCTATCGCACCCAAAATACAACTTTCAGAAAATGCATCTTTCATTTGTCTTAAAATTTCAGATTCGCCTAGTACCATCGAATCTAAGCCGCAGGCCACATTCATAATATGTTCTATAGCATCTCTGTCTTGGTAACAATATAGGAAGGGGGCAAGATCGTCATGTTGCACTCGATGCTGACGACAAAACCAATTCATCACTTGCATTTCATGATCTGTAACACAATATAATTCAGAACGATTACATGTCGATAACAAAACCGCTTCACTCATATTTTCTTGATTGATTAAATCCGCTAAATACAGGGCTATTTTTTCAGGCGCAAACGTCACTTGCTCTCGCAAGGCAATAGGCGCAGTTTTGTGGTTTATTCCGCAGACAAAGATAGGCATTTGGTTACATTCATGATAAATAAAAGTTAGGGTATTTTAAGGGAAATTATTAAAAAAAGCCAAAGCATATAATGATGGATTAGACGCGCTTTTTGCGTTGTAATCCACCCTACCCTACCAAGCAGACAGCTTCTATACCAATTTCAAGAGTTACTTGCTTCTAGGAGGGACCCCTTGTATGCAATTGATGCATAGCTTTTTGATATTCTCCCATCAGCATCAATGGCATTATTTTATCTGCCTCCTGCAAAGCTAAATCAATCAATTCACGCTCTCCTTTTTTAGGCGGTTTTAACACATAATCAACAACTTCTTTGCTATTCCCAGGACGCCCGACCCCAATCCGCAACCTATAAAACTGATGGCTCCCTAAATGTTGAATCACATCCCGAAGTCCATTATGCCCTCCATGACCACCTCCAAATTTCAGGCGCACATCACCCACAGGTAAATCAATCTCATCATGGGCCACTAAAATAGCCTCTGGCGGAATTTTATAATAACTTGCGAGCGATTTGACTGCTTGCCCACTGTGATTCATGAATGTAGTAGGGACCAACAGGTGGCAATCATGCTCATATACTCGCGTCAGACAGTATAACCCTTGGAATTGATTAGCTGCACGCAAAACAGCATGCCCTGCATCAGCCAATCCTGTCACAAACCAAGCGCCGGCATTATGCCGGGTTCGCCCATATTCTGCACCAGGATTAGCTAAACCTACAATCAATTGAATGCCAGGCTGTGATGACAATGCATCTTCCTTTTATCTATTTACCTTTGGCTTCGGCACTTTCTTGAGACGATGATGCTGCCTCACCCTCGGCAGGAGCTGCTGCTTCACTTTCTGTTACCTCTGCTACAGGAACTTCTTCTTCAATAATCTTTGGAATATGTAAAGAAACAACAGGTAAGTCATGTCCTTCAACACCATGCGCTAATGCAACCAACTCAACGCCTTTCGGTAATTTCAATTCACTCAAATGTAACACTTGATCTAACACAAATTCTTTCACATCCACCGCAATAAATTCAGGTAAATCATCCGGCAAGCAAGATACTTCCACATCGTTCATAGAATGCGAAAACACGCCACCTTCTTTCACACCAGGCGCCTCTTCCTGGCCTATAAAATGCAATGGCACATGCATGTGTAATTTTTGATCCGCGCGAACACGTAAAAAATCCATGTGCGAAATGCGTGGTTTTGACGGATTACGCTGCATCGCCTTCAAAATCACTTTTTCGCCTTTGCCGTTAATATTTAACTTTAAAATACGTGAATAAAATGCTTCATTGGCTAACGCATGAGACACTTTATCATGCTCTAAAGTCAGCGAAATAGCGGTTTCACCTGCGCCATAAACTACAGCAGGAATTTTATTGGCATGACGTAGGCGGCGGCTCGCACCTTTCCCTATATCTGCCCGAACTTGAGCATCAAGTTCAAATGTAATGGATGACATAGTATTTTTTCTCCAGATAAATAAAAAACCCCCTCTCTGCGACCAAGACGGGGAAGAGGGCGTATTGTAAAGAAGTGAATCAGCAAGCGCAAGGGAAGTATGAGCGCTCCTCATCTATAATGATAACGACATTGAAAAACAATAATCTCAGTCTTTTTTACTTCATAAACAAGGCGGTGCTCATCGTTTATTCTTCTCGACCATTTTCCTGCTAAATCAAATTTAAGGGGTTCTGGTTTCCCCAATCCACTATAAGGCGTTTTTTGAATATCTTTCAAGAGCGCATTAATTTTTTTCAGGATACTTTTATCAGTAGCTTGCCAATATAAATATCCTTCCCACGCTAAATTTGTCCAACAGAAATTCATTCGTGTAGTAAGCCTTTTTTGTGATATTCCCCTTTTTCATACTGCTTAATACTTTCTCTTAAATTCTCTGCATTCGCAGGACTGCGGAGTAAATAGGCTGTTTCTTCAATAGCGTTATAATCAGCTAATGACATCATCACAACCGAACGTGCTTTCTCTCTGGTAATAATAATAGGCTCATGCTCATCACAAACACGTTCCATTGTCGTTACCAAATTTTTTCTTGCCTCGGAATAAGAAATTGCATCCATTAAGACACCCCTCATATCTTGTACAATGTATTGTACAATTTAAATCCTATCATTGCAACATTTAAACTGCCACTTCTCCTTTAATAGGGGGATGTGCTTGATAATTCATTACCTCAAAATCATCAAACTGATAATCAAAAATAGAATCGGGTTTACGTTTGATATGTAACTTTGGCAAAGCTAAAGGTTCGCGAGATAATTGCAAATTCACCTGTTCCAAGTGATTCTTATAGATATGGCAATCACCCCCTGTCCAAACAAATTCTCCCACTTCTAAATCACATTGCTGTGCGATCATATGTGTTAACAATGAATACGATGCAATATTAAAAGGCACTCCCAGAAAAGAATCCGCAGAACGTTGATAAGATTGACAGGATAATTTATTGTTTACAACATAAAATTGAAATAATAAATGGCAAGGCGGCAATACCATTTTAGATAATTCCCCCACATTCCATGCATTAACAATCAAACGTCGTGAATCAGGATTATTTTTAATGGATTCAACCAATATACTGATTTGATCAATCGTTTGGCCGTCTGGCGCTGGCCAGGCACGCCATTGTTTGCCATAAACAGGCCCCAGATTACCTTGATTGTCCGCCCATTCGTCCCAAATAGTCACTTTATTATCTTGCAAATAGCGTATATTCGTATCGCCACGCAAAAACCAAAGTAATTCATAAATAATACTACGCAATGATAGCTTTTTTGTCGTCACTAAAGGAAACCCTTTCGTTAAATCAAAGCGCATTTGATAACCGAATACGCTCAACGTACCTGTACCGGTTCGATCTTGTTTTTCCACGCCCGTGGTAGAAATATGCCGTAAAAAATCTAAATATTGCTGCATGTATACATCCTATTTTTTTCTGAAATTGCTCCAAGCTAACATTGCTATGCCTGCTATTATCATGGGTAACGATAATAACTGCCCCTTTGTCAACCAGCCAAACGCTACAAAACCTACCTGCCAATCAGGTTCACGAAAAAATTCCACACCGAAACGAAACAATCCATAGCACACTAAAAATAAACCGGACACCAACCAACGAGGTCTATACTTTGCTGAAAATGACCATAAAATAATAAATAATAAAACACCTTCCAAAAAAAACTCATAAAGCTGTGAAGGATGACGCGGCAACTCACCCCCGCGCGGAAAAATCATCGCCCACGGCACATCCGTTACACGCCCCCACAATTCATCATTAATAAAATTACCGATACGCCCGGCTCCTAACCCAATAGGCACCACAGGTGCTATAAAATCTGTTAAATCAACGACTGATTTATTTATTTTTTTAGCATAAAGGCAAAGCGCAAGAATAACGCCTATTAAACCGCCATGAAATGACATACCGCCTTGCCATACTTGAAACAGTGATAAAGGATGCGCTATTAAATTTGAACGCGCATAAAACAGCATATAACCTAATCGCCCACCTATAATAACGCCTAACGCTGCATAAAATACAATATCTGACAATTGTTCGAGAGTTATTCCTCGTGAAAAATAAGAGTGCGTTAAACGTAACCTTAGCATTCCCCAGCAAGCAATAAAACTAAAAAGATACATCAACCCATACCAAAAAATAGAGAATGAGCCAATTTGAATAGCGATAGGATCAATTGTGGGGTAAGACATCATTTTTTTATTTGTTCCCAAAAACGTTTTGACAACACAATACGTGAAAATTCTTTCATTGCCATGCTATACACTCGTCGCTTAAATGCAACCACCTGCGTCAAAGGATACCAATAACTCACCCACGCCCACGAATCAAACTCAGGGCTACCTGTGGCTGCTAAATTAATTTGTGCATCGCTTGCTGTCAACTGCAACAAAAACCATTTTTGTTTTTGGCCTATGCAAATAGGTTTCGAATGATAGCGAACTAATTGCTTCGGCAAGCGATACCGCAACCAACGATGTGTCGAGCTTAGCACTTTCACATCATCAATCTGCAATCCAAGCTCTTCGTATAATTCACGAAACATCGCCTGCTCAGGCGTTTCATCCTTTTTTACTCCACCTTGAGGAAATTGCCACGCGGGTCTGCCAATACGTTTCGCCAATAAAACTTGTCGTTTTGCGTTGACCAGAATAATACCAATCCCATGTCTAAAACCTTCTTTATCAATCACTTTGCACCCTACACACCATTAGATTTTATGCTTATAATACACGCCTAGCGATTTTTAAGAGAATAAAATTCATGAATATTCGCGTATTAGTGAGCGGCGCTACTGGCCGCATGGGTCAATTAACTGTCAAAACACTTTCCTCACACCCTGACTTTAGCATAGTAGGCATTGCAAATAGAACGCACGACCTCGCTACTGAAATTCAGAAAAGCCAAGCCCAGGTCGTCATTGATTTCACCCAGGCAGAAGTCGCTTTACACAATACTCAACTCATTATTGATGCTGGCGCACATCCTGTCATTGGCACCAGCGGACTCATGCAAGAGCAAATTACACTCTTACAAGAACGCTGCGCCAAGCTCAAATTAGGTGGCATTATTGCACCCAACTTTTCATTAGGCGCCATCCTTATGATGAAATATGCACAAAAAATAGTGAAATATTTTCCTGATGTTGAAATTATCGAACTGCATCATGCTGGAAAATTAGATAGCCCTTCCGGCACTGCAATTAGAACGGCTGAAATGTTAGCAGAAGCACGTTCCAACATACCTGCGGCTCCGTCAACTACACATCGGGATACTATTCCAGGTGCTCGCGGCGCAAACTATCAACATATTCCCATTCACTCAATACGTTTGCCTGGTCTAATGGCACATGAACAAGTGATATTCGGCGGCACTGGCGAGACACTGCGCATTAGCTATGACACGATTGACCGACATTGCTATATGCCTGGCGTAATTCTAGCATGTCAAAAGGTCATTCACCTTGATAAGTTAGTCTATGGATTAGAAGCCATCATGGATTAAAAGCATCCATTGTAGACAGCACTGCCATTAAAAACACAGCTTCCTAAAAATTAGAAGAACTCCTGTTTTTTTCAACAATAATTAGAACAAAACCCTTTTCCTTATTGTCAGTATCAAACATAAAAAATCCCTAGGCAGCAATACCTTCATTATGATTGGAGCTACTTGATAGAAGAACTCCCAACCCCTTTTCCGCAATAAGATTAAGTAATCTTAAAGATGTGCCGCGTGGGTGTTTATCACCCTGTTCCCATTGCCTCACTGTAGATAGAGTCGTATTTAAAAATTTAGCAAAAACAGGCTGACTAACCTTCTCATGCAGACGAATTCTCTTAATCTGTTTTGGCGATAAATCCTTAACTTTAGGCAGACACAGTTCATCAAATTCTCTCATGGTAGTAGCGTTGATGATGTTGGCATCGTATAAGCCTTTGGCTGTCTCGTGGACAGTTTCCAGTATACTTGGGTGTTTCTTCTTTTTTGCATTACTCATGACATCACCTCATATAAGTCACCATTCGCAATCATCTTTTTCAGTTCGCTTTTTAGAATATCTGATTCTAAAATCAAATAGAAAAGAAAATAAGAACTCAAAGCCCACTCTGTTTCAATAACGCATCCACCATCGGCTCATGGCCACGGAAAGCAATATACAATTCCATAGGATCGTAAACCCCACCTTGCTCTAAGATGTTCTTTAAAAATGAATGGCCTGTTGCACGATCAAAAATACCTTTTTCTTCAAAAGGAATATAAGCATCACTGGATAAAACTTCTGCCCATTTATAACTATAATAGCCTGCCGCATAACCCCCTGCGAAAATATGTGAAAAGCTATGCTGAAAGCGGTTAAACGTGCATGTGTTTATCACAGAAACTTGACTGCGGACTTCATTAAGCATGGCTTGTACTTGCGCTCCTTTTGCAGAGTCGTATTCCAAATGTAATCGAAAATCAAATAAGGCAAATTCTAATTGCCGTAACATATGCAATCCAGCTTGAAAATTTTTTGCGGCAATAAGTTTATTAAATAACACATCCGGTAATGGCTCGCCTGTCTCTTCATGCCCAGAAATCAATGCAATCCCTTCTTTCTCCCAACACCAATGCTCGAAAAATTGGCTAGGAAATTCCACAGCATCCCAAGGTACGCCATTAATGCCTGAGACAGGCGCATAATCCACTTGTGTTAATAAGTGATGCAAGCAATGCCCAAATTCATGAAATAATGTTTGTACATCTTCATGGCCTAATAAAGCGGATTTGTGGGCAAGAGGGCGCGTGAAATTACATGTTAAAAAAGCAATAGGAAGATGTAAACTGCCATCCGATAAACGTCTACGTGCTTGGCATTCATCCATCCAAGCGCCTTCACGTTTATGCGGCCGCGCATAAAGATCAGTATAAAAATAACCACGTAATGTATTATTTTCATCGTATAATTCAAAAAATTGAACGTGCGGATGCCAAATATCGACATCATGACGCTCGACAACCTTCATGCCATAAAGTTTATTTACAATATCAAACATTCCCTCTAATACTTTATTCACTGGGAAATAAGGTTGTAATTCTGTTTCGCATAAGGCTAGCCTGCTTTGTCGAAGTTTTTCAGAATAATAAGGTAAATCCCACGCTTCCAAACGCTCAATACCATCTCTTTCTTTCGCAAATAATGTTAATTCTTCTATTTCATTGAGGGCAGTGGATTTTGAGTGATGCACTAAATCATTTAAAAATTTTAAGACTCGCTCAGGGGTATTGGCCATTTTTGTTGAGAGAGAATATTCTGCATAATTTTTAAAGCCTGCCAGATTGGCTATTTCATGGCGTATTTTTAAAATATCTTCCATGATAGCTGTATTATCCCAGCGTCCTGCATGGGGGCCTTGATCTGATGCACGTGTCACATAGGCTTCGTACATTAACCAACGCAATTCGCGATGCGCTAAATGTTTCATAATCATGGAATAGGAAGAATAATCTAAGGTAAGCACCCAACCGCTTAACTCACGTTGTTGCGCTGTTTGCGCTGCGATTTTTAAAGTTTGCTCTGGCAATCCGATTAAAGCCTCTGGATCTGTGACATGTAATGTCCAGCCATGTGTTGCATCTAGAATATTCTCTGAAAACTTTGTCGATAATTGACTGAGTTGTTTTTGTAATTCAGCAAAACGGGCTTTTTCTATCGGTGGCAAATGCACGCCTGCTAATCTAAAATCACGTAAAGTATTATTAATCACTTTTTGTTGCGCCGCATTAAAATGAGTATAGTGCGGACTTTTAGAAATAGATTGAATAGCATTGTAAACAAGTTCATTTTGCATAATATCTGTGTGATATTCTGTAAGTAATGGCAAACAAATATTATAAGCCGCGCGCAATGCTTCTGATTCTGCCACAGCATGTAAATGGGAAACAGGGGACCATAAACGGGATAGTTGGTCGTCCATTTCTTCGAGAGGCGCCATGAAATTATCCCACGTGAATTCTGGCTGAGAGAGTAATTGGCTTAAGGTAGCACGATTTTGTGCAATCAATTGTTTTAATGCAGGCTCTATCGCCTCAGGAAGGATTTTGCTGAACATAGGCAAAGAGTCTGAATTTGGCAAAGAAGTCATACGCGCCTCTTAATTTATTATCTTCCGGTTAAATTTATAGAATGAAGATTATAGTATACCATTCCAATAATGCTATAATCCTCGGTTTAATAAAACCCAAGGCAAAAATAACATTACAATGAAAAAAAACACTCAACCCGCAAAAACCCTACAAGAAATGATTATTTGTCTCCAATCTTTTTGGGCTGAAAAAGGCTGTGTCATTGTGCAGCCTTATGATATGGAAGTGGGGGCAGGCACATTCCATCCTGCTACTTTCTTGCGTGCGCTGGGCCCTGAGCCTTGGAACACCGCTTACATACAACCCTGTCGCCGTCCCACCGATGGACGGTATGGAGAAAACCCTAATCGATTACAATATTTTTATCAATTTCAAGTCATGCTGAAACCTTCACCGCTCGCTATTCAAGATTTATACCTTGATTCATTACGCGCGTTAGATGTTGATCCTTTACTTGACGATATTCGTTTTGTCGAAGATAACTGGGAAGCACCCACATTGGGTGCTTGGGGCTTAGGGTGGGAAGTTTGGTTAAATGGCATGGAAGTGACACAGTTTACTTATTTTCAACAAATTGGTGGTTTGGAATGTGTGCCTGTGACAGGAGAAATTACCTATGGCCTGGAGCGCCTGGCTATGGCTTTACAAGGCATAGATAACATCTATGATCTTATCTGGACTCAAACAGAAGATACGATTGTCACTTATGGTGATGTATTTCATGAGAATGAAGTGCAAATGTCTAAGTACAATTTTGAAGAAGCGAATATTGAAGAATTAACAAAACAATTTCATACGTATGAACAAGCCAGTTTACATTTAATTGAACTCAATTTACCTCTGCCTGCTTATGAAATGGCAATGAAAGCTTCGCATGTATTTAATTTGCTGGATGCACGGCGTGCTATTTCTGTGACCGAACGCCAGCAATATATCTTAAAAATCCGTCGTTATACAAAAGCAGTCGCTGAAAGTTACATCAAGGCACGAGAAACACTGGGTTTTCCGTTATTAAAAACACTCAAGAATAAAGAGCTCCCCACATGACCGATTTTCTCGTTGAAATACATACCGAAGAATTACCTCCTAAATCGTTATATATGTTAGCAACGCATTTTTCGCAAGACATCCAAGGACGTTTCACTAAAGAAGGTTTTTCCTACGATGAAGTAAAATCTTTTGCAACCCCACATCGACTGGCTATTCTGATTAGAAACCTTGAAAATAAACAAGCAGACACACAAATTGAGCGTAAAGGCCCTGCGCTCGTTGCCGCTTATGATGCTTCAGGCAACCCCACGCCAGCGTGTGTGGGATTTGCACGTTCTTGCGGCATTTCTACCGATGAATTATTCACTATTAAAAATTCCCAAGGTGAATGGGTCGGTTACATTCAAAAAGTCTTAGGTAAAACCATTCAAGAAATAGCGCCTGCTATTGTTACACAAGCATTGACTGCTTTACCTGTCGCTAAAAAAATGCGTTGGGGCGATTCATCAGTCGAGTTTGTACGTCCTGTCCATTCTGTGATTTTACTGTATGGCAAAGAAATTATTTCTGCCACCCTTTTAGGTGTAGAAACGAATAGAAAAACACGAGGCCATCGCTTTCATTCCCCAGGTTGGATAACCATCACCGATCCTGCCAGTTATGAAAAAGAATTGGCTGAACATTTTGTGCTGGTTGATTTTGAGATACGCAAAGAAAAAATTCGGCAACAAATTATAGACTGCGTTAATCAAGCTGTTGGAACAGAAGCACGTGCTGTCATTCAAGAAGAATTATTGGACGAAGTCACGAGCCTGGTCGAATGGCCAGTTGCACTGTGCGGTCAATTCGACCAGCGATTTCTAAAAGTACCGCAAGAAGCACTCATTTCATCCATGCAAGACCATCAGCGTTATTTTCCTGTGGTTGATTTGCAAAATAAATTACTACCGTATTTTATTACGATTAGTCATATTGAAAGCAAAGATCCAACGCGTATTATTCGTGGTAACGAGCGCGTGTTATGTGCGCGGTTATCTGATGCGGCTTTCTTTTTTTCTGTTGATAAAAAACAAAAATTAATAGATAGAGTGAATGCATTAAAAAATAGCGTTTTTCAAAACAAATTAGGTACACTCTATGATAAAGCTGAACGGATTGCGGTACTCACCGCAAGAATCGCGAGTCACATGAAGATTGATGGACTCATCGCAAAACGCGCAGGCCTACTCGCAAAAGCAGATTTAACTACTCAGTTAGTCGGTGAATTTCCAGAGTTACAAGGCACAGCAGGTTATTATTATGCATTGCACGATGCTGAACCCGAAACACTTGCCACTGCACTCAAAGAACATTATCTTCCACGTTTTTCAGGCGATTCACTACCTACGACTTTATTAGGTTGTGCAGTTGCACTTAGTGATCGTCTTGACACACTCGTTGGCGTATTTGGCATTCAACAAGCACCCACGGGTGATAAAGACCCTTTTGGATTACGTCGCGCAGCACTCGGTATTCTTCGGATTTTAATCGAAAAAGAATTGGATTTTGATTTAAAAGAATTACTGCAAGCGGCATTGGAAAACTATCCGAAATTAAAATTAGAATTGGAAGATAATAAACTCATCCAAAAGATTCTCTCTTTTATGATGGAACGATTAAAACCCTGGTACCAAGAGCAAAATATCTCTCCTGATGTATTTGCCGCAGTTACCGCATTAAGTATCACAAAACCTTATAATATACATCGCCGTATTCAAGCCTTGCAATCATTTAAAAAATTACCCGAATCAGAGGCACTGAGTATCGCAAATAAGCGAATCAGTCAGATTTTAAATAAATATACAGAAAAAATGACAGCACAATCGGTGAACCCTGATCTGTTTGAACAAGAAGCTGAACATTTGTTAGCAGAAAAAATACAAGAATTAGAGTCTGAAATAGCAGTATTAAAAAAATCTGAAAATTATTCGGGTATACTGATCGCATTAGCAAAATTACGCGAACCTATTGATCTTTTCTTTGATAAAGTGATGGTAATGGTGGATGATAAGACGCAACGAGAAAATCGTTTATTGCTACTTAAGAAATTACGTGAATTATTTTTATCTGTCGCAGATATGGCTTTATTACAATGAATCATCCTCTGATTATCTTAGATCGCGATGGCGTAATTAATTACGACTCGCCACATTATATTAAATCACCTGATGAATGGATTCCTATTCCAGGTAGCTTAACGGCCATTGCGGATCTGAACCGCGCAGGTTATAGAGTCGTGATTGCAACTAATCAATCCGGCATAGCACGTGGGCTATATGATTTGGAAACACTTTCTCGAATTCATGAAAAACTTATTCGGGAATTAGCTACTATAGGCGGTTATATTGAAGAAATATTTTTTTGTCCCCATTTGCCCAGCGACAACTGTGACTGTCGAAAACCTAAAACAGGTATGTTCAAACAAATTCAAAAAAAATATTTAGCTGATCTAAGTAATACATTTTTTATTGGCGACTCCCTGACAGATATGCAAGCAGCGATTGCAGTTCCTTGCAAGCCCATTTTCTTATTATCAAAAGGAGAACATATCCTGGCTTCCTATCCTGAATTTCTCACCATACCACGCTTTCCTGATTTATCCACTGCAGTGCAGTCTATTTTAGAGACGTAACCTATGAAAAAACCTTCTTTTTTATCGAACATGAATTTATTAACTCGCTCAGCTATTTTTTCTTTTTCAATGCTGCTCGCAACGATATTTCATAGTTTTGTTTGCATAGCGGCTTTTCCTTTTCCTTTACGCTATCGTTACACATTAGTCACGCTCTACACCCGCGCTATTCTTTGGTTACTTAAAGTGATTTGTTCTATTGATTATAAGATCACAGGATTAGAAAATATTCCTAAGGACCGTAGTGGTATTGTACTTAGTAAACATCAATCCACTTGGGAAACTTTTTTTCTTCAAGGGTTATTCCATCAAGCAGCGATTATATTAAAACGAGAATTACTCTGGATACCGTTTTTTGGATGGGGCTTAGCAACGATTGACCCTATTGCCATTAATCGCAATGCTGCCAGTAGCGCGATGAATCAGATCATTCAGAAAGGTAGAAAATGCCTGGAGAGAGGACGTTGGATTTTAGTTTTCCCCGAAGGCACCCGTATTCCCCCAGGAAAAGTCGGACATTATCGTATAGGCGGCGCACGTCTAGCGACAGAAACAGGTTATCCCGTCATCCCCGTAGCACACAATGCAGGTTATTTTTGGTCGAAACGCAGCTTTATCAAAAAACCTGGCACTATCCATGTCGTGATTGGGCCGCTCATTGAAACCCAAAATCGCTCGGCTGAAGAAGTCTTACGAGAAGCAAAGAGTTGGATTGAAAAGACGATGTTAGAGCTACAATTTTCAGCGGGTTTTCCCTCTAACATAATAACCGCATAAGGCTATTGTTAAACCTATTATCCCGTTTAACGCTGTACCCGCACAGTAAGTGTTCACGCTTTAATAGGCAAAGTCCGTATTTGGCCAATCTCGTGCGAAAATTTTATAAAAATGTGCTCACATACACGTGTATGCTGCGCTATTGTCATAAACATTAAACCTAACGAGATTAGTGTTGTAATGAATAGCCATTTATCTTTGAATCGTCTCAGCCTGGCGTCTTCATGGTTTTCTATATTTTTAAATTCAGCAGTAAAATTAATATGTAATAATCCATAAGAATATTTAAACTGAGTTTTGAGTTCCTCCGAAGAGATGTTCGCAGGAGCAAAAAGTAAGAAGAAAATAGAGAACCTCCAAAATTATACCTTGATAAATAACCATGCTATGGTTATATTTCAAGGATGAGCTATAAAAAACGTCTATTAGAAGCCAAATTACAACAGCTAGGCAGTTATTTTCCTGCCGTAGTGTTGACAGGCGCCCGTCAGGTGGGTAAAACAACCCTGTTGAAACATTTGCTGCCTGAGGTCAGGCATATTACTTTCGACCCAGTCATTGATATTGGAAATGCGCGCCAAGATCCGGAATTATTTTTAGATCAATTGCAGCTTCCTGTTATTTTAGATGAAATTCAATATGCGCCCGAGTTATTACCTGTTATTAAGCGGCGCATTGATGAACGCAAAAAACCAGGCGAGTATTGGTTAACAGGATCTCAGAATTTAAGTGTGATGAAAAATATCTCCGAAAGCTTAGCTGGGCGTGCAGCTATTTCACCTCTTTATCCCATGACATTGGCAGAACGTTATGATAATGCTTCTTCATGGCTAGTTCGATTTATAGAAAACCCACGAAAATTTTTAACGCAACCTGTATCGCGAATTATAAACAACCCAAAAGAATCATTATCGACTGTGCTATGGAAAGGAGGATATCCAGGTTTATTAGAATTAGAAAATGTTTCGTTACTGCAGGATGGCCTAGGCTCTTATTTACAAACATACATTGAGCGTGATGTGAGGTTGCTAAGTGAAGTCAGCCACTTACAAGAGTTTTCGCGTTTCGTCCAACTCATCGCGAACCTTACAGCACAGGAAATTCACTTTACTCAATTAGGACGTGAAATAAATATCTCACCGCAAACAGCACGTCGTTGGCTTAATCTGTTAATCAGTACCTACCAATGGATAGAATTACCAGCGTATTCAGGTAATACCTTAAAACGTATCAGTGGTAAAAACAAAGGTTATTTTGTTGATACAGGCATGGTATGTTATTTAATGCATATCTCAACACCAAACGCTTTACTAGGCCATCCTAAATTAGGTGCTTTATTTGAAACCTATGTAGTTAATGATATTTTGCGACAATTGCCATTATTACCTGGCAAACCAGCAGTTTATCATTGGCGCTCTCATGGAGGCGCTGAATTAGATCTATTGCTTGAGATGGATAATATTTATTATCCTATAGAAATCAAATGTAAATCACGCCCATTGAAAGCAGATAGCCGCGGCATTCAAGCCTTCAGACAAACTTATCCTCATTTGAATTTAGCACCTGGTTTATTGATATGTCCCACAAATGATAGGTTGGGATTGGGTGAAGATTGTTTTGCTGTGCCTTATGATATCCGCTAATAAAAATCAACGTAAGTGTTCACGCTTTAATAGGCAAAGTCCGTATTTGGCCAATCTCGTGCGAAAATTTTATAAAAATGTTCAAATCCGAACTTTTTGCGTAAAGTCAAAAGCCTCGTGAACAGTTAAAAATCAACTCGTCCCTATTCACCCTAAAACGATTTATTAATTTTTTTCGATAGATAATATAATATTATTTTACTTTTCGCGTTTCTAATATCTGAAATAAACTATCGTATTTATTATGTGGGCTCCATACATACCAACCATCAGCACCTGCGTTTTCTGCTGCCTGAATTTGTGCATAAATATAATTAAGTTTTTTCTCATGTGAAAGCAAATAATGGTAATTAGATAGCTCAATATAAGGGTATAACTTAAAAGGTAGTTTACTGTCATCAAATTGTTTTTTGAGGGAAACCAAAGAATCATAGACTGTTTTATAGGGAGTTTTGACATGCACATCAAAAGGCACATAGTGTGATGGATACACCATTGGGCAAACTACATCTACACTACTCGCAAATAATGGAATGCTTTGCCCAATATATTTTGATTCTCCAAACGCTGAAACACCAAACACATCTATTTGTAAGGGTACATTAATTCGATTTTTGAACCATTGTATCACTTTCAAAATATCTTTCGAATTTTGAGAAGAGGGGCGTTGTTTCGTATTATAACGAATATAATCCAATTGAATTTGATCAGCGCCATACGCTAATGCTGCTTTGACTAATTGATATTTCTTCTCCCAGTACGCTTCAGACTGTACTTGTTCGGGTGTGCCGCCACCTGGAAATATCGTAATTCGGGCTACATAAAAAATATGGTTATCTTTTAATAATTGAATATTATTTTTATATCTTGGGGAAGGCTTATCAAGATCAACAATAAAAGTGTTAATACCTGTTTTAGTAGCACGTCCAATTAAATAATGAATCAGAGTCGTATTTTCTAAAGTGGATTGGGTAATATAAATCCCTTTCTGAAGAGCAGCGCTTGCGTGACCGCCGTGAAAAAATAACATCATAGATAAAAAAGTCAGGAAAAACATCCTTGTGTGGAATCTATACATCCTTGCTCTCCTCTCATTTAAGGGATAAAAAGAGTATAGCTCAAAAAATGAAGTTATTTTATAAAGTGCCTTGCAATGATTTAATTAAAAAATTTTTATTAAAATCAAATTATTATAATTTAGCATTCACTATGCGACTACCAAATATCCCTGTTCCAACTTTTACAAGCGTTGCGCCTTCGGCGATTGCTGCGGTGAGATCATGTGACATACCCATGGATAATGTGTCGAGTTGTAAATATCTGGCATTTAGTTTTTTAAATAATTCGTTTAATACATGAAACTCTTGGCGTTGTTCATCAAAAGAATTTTTAAGAACAGGCACTGTCATCAAGCCGCGTAATTTTAATCGAGGCAATGAAGCGCAATAATCTGCAAGCGCTTCTACGTCCATTATAGCAACGCCTGTTTTATTGATTCGGTCGCTGGTATTGACTTGCAAACAAACATTTAAAGGTGGCAAATGCAATGGGCGTTGGTCATTTAATCGTTTTGCTATATCGGTGTGGGTCACAGAGTGCGCCCAACTAAAATGTTCGGCAATTTTTTTTGTTTTATTGCGCTGAATAATACCAATAAAATGCCATTCTATACTTTTTTCAGGAATTTTTTCATGAAAAAAGGCTATTTTTAATAAGGCTTCTTGTACGCGGCTTTCGCCAAAAGCCCATTGACCCGCATTGACTGCTTGCTCAATTTTCTCAATTGATTGGCCTTTACTAACCGCAAGCAAAAAAACAGAACGGGGGCCTCGCGAAAATAAAATTTCATCGGTATGAATTTGCTGCTTTATTTTCGCAAGATTATTGGAAATATTATCTAACCTAGGCAATCTTGGGCCCTGCATCACGAATCCTATCGCTCACATTAAATTTTTTAAAATTTTCGTTAAAATTTTCTGTGAGTAACTGAGCGCATGCCTTATAGGCTTTTTCATCTGCCCAGGTTTGCATAGGATTTAATATTTTTTTATCAAAACCTGCAATGTCTGTTGGAATAGCAAGGTTAAATCCTGGTAATATTTCATAATTCGCATGATGCAATTCACCATTTACAATCGCGCGAACAATGTTACGGGTCGTTGGGATAGAAAAACGTTTACCGCCTTGCCCATAAGAACCACCAGTCCAACCTGTATTGACTAAAAATACTTGGGCATCCCAATTTTCTAAACGCTTTATCAGTAAATCAGCATAAACATGTGCGGGCCTTGGGAAAAACGCAGCGCCAAAACACGTACTGAATGTTTGTTTAATGCCTGAGCCTTGCCCGACTTCTGTGCTGCCAACCAGCGCTGTATAACCGCTTAAAAAATAATAGGCGGCTTGTTCTTTTGTCAGTCTTGCAACCGGTGGTAATACTCCATATAAATCACACGTTAAAAATAAAACGGCATTGGGCTGGTCTGCTTTATTTTCTTCGATACGTAACGGAATAAATTCTCTTGGATAAGCAGCGCGTGTATTTTGTGTCAAACTTGTATTGCTATAATCAGGTTGTTGTGTGTCTGGATGAAGCACAACATTTTCCATGACTGAACCGTAGCGAATCGCATCCCATATCACAGGTTCATTTTCACGTGATAAATCAATACATTTTGCGTAACAACCCCCTTCAAAATTAAATACGCCTGTTTCACCCCAGCCATGCTCATCATCCCCAATCAAATAACGCTCTGGATCAGCAGAAAGTGTGGTTTTGCCTGTGCCTGATAATCCAAAAAATAAAGCAGTTTTGCCGTCTTTTCCAACGTTAGCTGCACAATGCATAGGGAGAATATCTTGTTCGGGCAAAAGAAAATTTAGCACAGAAAACATGGCTTTTTTCATTTCGCCTGCGTAATACGTGCCGCAAATTAAAACACGTTTCTCACTAAAATTAAGAATAATAGCAGCATCGCTATTCACACCATCGCGCGCAGGATCTGTCTTAAAGCCTGGCACACATAAAAGCGTCCATTGGCCAGGTTGATCTGTACGAATAGGATTTTTAGGGCGAATAAATAAAATTTGTGTAAAAAGATTATGCCAAGCTAATTCTGTCGTGACTTTGACTGTTAAGCCGAATTTTTCATCTGCGCCGACTTTCAAATAAGACACATATGAACAGTCTTTTTTTTCTAAATAATGTGTTGCTAATTGCCATAAAGCAGAAAATTTCTCTGGAGCAATGGCTTGATTGGTGCTATTCCAATCAACGGCCGTGTCTGTTAGATTGTCTTTCACAACAAACCTATCTTTAGGCGAGCGCCCAGTCCGTGCACCTGTTGAAACTGTGAGTGCCTGATTAGCTGCAAGCACGCCTTCTTTTTGGGTTATAGCGATATTTACTAATTCTGAAGTCGATAAATTAATATATTGTTTATTAGCCATCATCATCTCATTTGCTGCTATCATTAAGGGCTCTCCTATGGGAAAGTATGGAACACCATTTTTAAAAACCGCATTGTACCCAAAAATAAAATAATACTCTATATGGATGGGATAATATGAAATGGTGTGATACTATTTCTCACTTTCTTAATCTCGAGCAATTGAAATGGCTGATACGACTCAACTAGATCGTGCTATTGCTGCGGCCTATGCAAGTGGAGGCAAACAAGAGGATATCAATAAAGTTTATCTTGCTTTACTTCAAAGTCAGTTAGTTATTCCTGTGAAAAAAGAAATAAGCCCCGCTGAGCAAGAACCTTTTGTTCCTTTATTCGCCAAAATAGAAGATCAATATTTTTTGTTGGCTTTTGACACGCTAGACCGCTTACAGACGTGGGCGGGTGATCAAGTGAATAATATGGGTTATGTGGAACTGTCTGGTCATGATTGGGTCATGGGAGCTCATGAGCAAGTGCATCTTTGTTTAAATTTAGGAACAGATTACTATAAAGAATTTTCACCTGATGAAGTTAAACGCTTAAAAATGGTTTTAGCGCGGATTGATCAATTTAAATTATATAAAGGGGAATAACCATGCATACAAAAAATATAAAGCTAATCGGCTTATTAATACTATTAGGGAACGCTACCACCCTGGCTCATGCGACTGCTCCAGGATTTTATATGGGAGCACAAGTAGGTTCTACTAACTTACATAATAAAGCTCAAACGGTACAGACGGGTTTATCTACCCCTGCCACCCAACTTGTCATACCCAGTAATACAGGTATAGGCGAGCGATTTTTCTTGGGAACAGGCATTAACCCTTATGCGGCGGCTGAATTAGGTTATACGTATTATGCGCCATCTACTTATAAACCTTCTCCATCTAACTTGGCTAATACGCCCTCCATTCGAGAGAATGGTGTTGATCTTGTGGCAAAGATAATGTACCCCATGCAAAAAACTGCTGTGTTCGGTAAAGTAGGCGTGATTCGTATTAGTAAATCAGTATCAGGCAGTTTGCAACCGCTCTCCCCTACAGAGCCTCCGCTCAAAACAACAATGAGTTATCATCCCTTAATAGGCATTGGTGCTAGTTATGACCTTACGCCGAGTTGGGTTACCGATATCTCTTGGACGCGTGCTTTAAAAGGCGGAAACGGTTTCCAAGACGCTGATTTTATTGGTTTGGGAATTTCTTATCATTTTGTAGACAAATACTGCGGGCAGTTTTTGTGCTAAAGCTCCTTATTTGGTAGGGTGGATTAGACGCGTTTTTTGCGTCGTAATACACCAAATAAAATAACCTTATCAAAAAGCTATAATGTAGATTTAATTATGTGGATTAAGAGCAGCGCATATTAATTAAGAAACGCATCGAACTTTGTGACCTACCCAATTATATTTATTATAGTCAAAGTAACCAATTCGAGTGCCAGGCACAAGAGAATTAGAACTAATCACATCAAATTTACCGTCTGGCGTAGCATCTGGGATAAAAACCGTTACAACACATTTATTACCGTATGCAGGGTGGCAAGCGATTTTCATATCAGCACGAGAAATTGTAATTGCTTCCTCAGGGGCAACCACATAGGAATTAATAAATTGATATTTTCCAGCATAAACATATACTATGTTTTTTGAATAATTATTGAATGCAATACAGTAATCTTTATCCTGCGCTAATACCATATTATTGCTGAGACAAAGTAAGGAAACTATCGAGCCTACGAGTAACTTTTTCATGATTTTCTCCTAGTTAATTATCAAGAAAGTTTAGAATACGCAAACCATCCGCTTAGATAGGCACATAGGTTCTTTGTAGAAAAGAACCTATATGGCCTTTAATTTTTTATTTGGAGACACATCGGACATTGGCTTTGGGATCTATATAATAATAATACTGGTTGTTATAGAAACCTTGATACGTAATGCGAGCACCTGCAGAAATAGGAACAGTCCTAATCGCGCTGTTTCCTCCTAAAGAAATTTCGATATAACAATCCTTGGGGCCATACGGGCAAGCATGCCTCATAGCTGTTTTAGGAAGTGTTCGGCTCTGCTGAGGCTCGACAATATAAGCTGGATCACCCCCTACCCCTCCAGAAAAATGTACAGTGCTTGTGTAAGAAGAATTAGTTAAAGCAATACATAAATCTTGTTTATCTTCAGACTGTGCTAATACTATATTACTGCTAAGACAAAGTAGCGAAACTATAGAGCCTACGAATAAGTTTTTCATAATTTTCTCCTAGTTAATTATTAAAGATTTTAAATGGTACTTTCACACTTTAAAAATCTTCTCAATATCCTGAACTACTTTATCAGAGTTTTTTAATCGCTTCTATTAAATTTAGAAAATTTCTCACACACTCTTTTATCATTGTTCTGATTAAAAAAGCTTGTAGGAGTGTTTTAGGAGGGTGCATACACTCTATCAATTAAAATTAAAACCACTTATAAAAATGAATGTGCTACCTATGTTTATTTAAATAATAACTTTTCTATAGCATCCGCTGCTTGTTGATTTGCGTTACAACGTAGTTGTTGGTGAATCATCAAAAATTTCTTTTCAAGCATTTCCATTTTTTTAGGATCATCAAGAAAATCTAATAAAGCAGTAGCTAATTTTTCTGGTTGCGCAGCCGATTGAATAAATTCAGGTACAAGTAACTCATTGGCTAATAAATTAGGTAAGCCAATATAAGGAATTTTCACGAGGTGGCGTGCAATTTGATAAGTCAGTTCTGCCATGCGATAGGCAATTACCATCGGCCGCTTAAATAACATTGTTTCAAGTGTTGCTGTTCCTGATGTCACCAATGCGACATCGGCTGCTGCCATTATTTCATGGGATTTTCCAATAAAAAAATGGATAGGTAATTTTGGAGCTAATTTCTCGCAACTCTTTTTTACGGCTTGATCATACTCAATATTCACAGCAGATGTGATAAATTTTATCTGTGATCTTTCATGAGAAATTTTTGCGGCTGTCATAATGAATAATTCACTTAAATATTTTATTTCATTACCACGGCTACCAGGTAATAATGCGATATAAATTCCATCTTTCTCTAAACCAAGCGCGCAACGTGCGTCTGATTTATGAGGGGGTTGCAACGGAATTAAATCTGCTAATGGATGACCTACAAATTTTACGGGTACTTGATGTGCGCGATAAAAATCTGCTTCGAATGGAAAAAGAGTTAAAACTAAATCAACTGCTTTTGCTATTTTATGAATACGTTTTTTGCGCCATGCCCAAACAGAGGGACTCACGTAATGCACGACAGGAATGCCTGCTTGTCGTAATTTTAATTCTAGCCCTAAATTAAAATCAGGAGAGTCAATGCCGATAAAAACATCCGGGCGGTGTGCCATAAAATAATGCGTAAGTGCGTGGCGAATTTTAAAGAGTGTGGGTAAGCGCCGCAGGGGTTCTATTAAACCCATCACGGCGAGGTGTTCCATATCGTAAAGACTGGAAAATCCTGCACTTAACATGGCAGGGCCGCCGATGCCACTGGCTGATAAAAAGGGTTGTGAGTGACGTAGTTGGGTGATTAATCCGGCACCTAATAAATCGCCAGACATTTCGCCTGAGACGATACCAAGATCCATGCCCTCACCCTAACCCTCTCCCCTCACTCCGTTCCGGGAGAGGGGACGATCTTAAGCAATGCTTATTTCTCTCGCCTTTTTCTTGGAGGGGGGATGAGCTTAAACAATGCTTATTCCTCTTGCTATGTTCTTGGAGAGGGGACAATCTTAAGCAGCTTTCTTTAATAGTAAAAGTCATTAGCGCACTATGCCACGCTGTGATAATTTAATAAAATCAATCAAACATTGAATGTCCGCACAATCACCTACCATTTGTTGTAATTGTTCTACTGCTTCTTTCACGGTCAATCCCTTACGATAAATAACTTTATAAGCACGTCGTAACCATAATAAGGTTTCTATTGCAAAACCTCGGCGTTTCATTCCAACTGTGTTCAACCCAAAGGGTTTTGCATAATAACCAGAAACTTTTACGAAAGGTGGTACATCTTTATCAATCATAGAACCCATCGAAGCGAAACTGTGCATACCAACGCGACACGCTTGAAATACGCCAGAAAAACCACTCAAAATAGCATAATCTTCTACAATCACGTGACCAGCTAATGATGCATTATTTGCAAAAATAGTTTTATTTCCTACATAACAATCATGTGCGATATGCACATACGCCATAAAAAGATTATCATGACCAATATGGGTCACGCCCTGAGGCGCTGTGCTTCGATTAAAAGTACAAAACTCACGAATAACATTTCGGTCACCTATTTCTAAAAATGTTTTATCGCCAGTGTATTTTTTATCTTGTGTAACTTCGCCTAACGAGGCAAATTGAAAAATTTTATTTTCTTTGCCTATTTTGGTAAATCCTGAAATTACAACATGTGGACCAATCCATGTACCTTCGCCAATCTCAACTTCTGGACCAATCACTGAGTAAGGGCCAATATGAACATTCGGCGCGATAATAGCAGTTGAATCAATCATTGCAGTTTTGTGTATCACAGAATTAACCTCGTCTCGCACTTAAAAACTCACACGAGCAGACTAGCTCACCCTCTACATAAGCTGCGCCTTCTAGTTTCCATATCTCGCGTTTAGCACGTAGTAATTTTACCTCTAGGCGTAGTTGATCACCCGGTTCCACAACACGGCGAAAGCGGGCCTTATCAATCCCTGCAAAATAATATAGAACACCTTCACTCGGTAATGTATTTGTCGATTTATACGCTAAAATGCCTGCAGCTTGAGCGAGTGCCTCTAATATTAATACACCTGGCATAACGGGACGATTCGGGAAATGCCCAGTAAAAAACGGTTCATTAATCGTGACATTTTTTAATGCTACGATAGATTGTCCTTCTTCTATCGCTATCACGCGGTCAACCAAAAGAAAGGGTTGGCGATGAGGCAGATACTTCATTATTTCATGGATATCTAATACACATTTCATGTTGCTTTTCCTTCGTCAGTATTTACACTACTCTTTATGCATATTCAAGAACTGTGTGAACGCATACAAGACTTCTAAACGTTATCGCCTTCGCGAGAATAACACAGTTAAATGGTAACCGTTCACGCTTAATAGGCAAAGTCCGTATTTGGCCAATCTCGTGCGAAAATTTTATAAAAATCTGCTCACATACACGTGTATGCTGCGCTATTTTTATAAAATTTTCAAAGTCAAAAGCCCCGTGAACACTTACGTTAAATGAGCGTTCTCTTATTTTTTTCCTTCTTCAAGTGATTTAACACGTTTCACTAATTGATCTAATTGACGCACTCGAGCACTGTCTTTGCGCCATTGTTTGTTAGTCACTAAACCACCTACTCCTGATGAATAAATCCCAGAGGTACGGATAGACTTAGTCACTGCTGTCATCCCTGTTACCATGACGTTATCTGCGATTGTCAAATGGCCTGCAAACCCTGTTCCACCACCCACAAGGCAATTTTTACCAATCACTGTGCTGCCGGAGACGCCAACACAGCCTGCCAATGCTGAATATTCGCCAATCCGCACATTATGACCAATTTGAATTAAATTATCGAGTTTTACGCCTTTTTCAATCACAGTATCTTCTATAGCGCCTCGATCAATCGTGCAATTTGCGCCAATCTCTACCTCGTCTTCAATCGTCACGGATCCTAACTGCGGCACCTTATGCCAAACACCTTGGTGTTTGGCAATACCAAAGCCATCGCTGCCAATGACTGTACCGCTTGCAATCGAAACACGCTGACCTATTTTAATATTGTGGTAAAGCGTCACATTAGGATGCAAATGGGATGCCTCACCGATCACAGAAAAATCGCCTATGACACATCCCGATCCTACTACAGTATGCGCAGATAGAATCACATAATCACCTAGTACGCAGTGTGCACCAACACTTGCTGTTGGATCAATTTGGCAATGCTGGCCTATCACGGCTGTTGGATGAATACCTATTTTTGCTTTGGGTCTATTATCAAAAAATATTGCGATTTGTGAATAAGTATAATACGGATCGCGACTTATAAGAGCATTCACTGGACATATGTCAGCATCATTCGCTAATAAAATAACAGCAGAGGCTTTTGTTTCTGACAAGTACTTTTTATATAACACATTATTTAAAAAAGTGATTCGGCCAACCTGCGCTTGCTGAATGGTACACACGCCATCAATTAAACAATGGGGATCCCCTTTGATCGTAACGTCTAACCCTTTTGTTAATTCAGATAATGTATATTGCTTCATAAAAAACTCATACGCTACGCTATTTTATATTTCCCATAGTAAGAGAGTAATTGTTCACGGGGCTTTTGAGCATGCAAAAAAAGTTCGGATTTGAACCAAGAAGGAGTATGCGAGCACATTTTTATAAAATTTTCGCACGAGATTGGCCAAATACGGGCTTTGCGTGTGAGAACATGAACGCATACGTAAGAGAGTTCCTGGCAACCAGAAACTCTCTCCTTTGGCATACAAAAGAATCCCTCAGTAAAATTATTTACTATCAAATTCTTTAGAGACTTGATTGGTAATATCCGCACCCTCAACTGCATAGATAACCGCTTGAGCATCTAACACTTCCTGGTAATTATTCTTTTTCGCTAAAGAAGAAATAATTTCATTTAACTGTGCTAATACATTTTTCATGATTTTATTTTGTTCTTTACGTAAATCATCCTGGAAGGCTGTTGCGTCTTTGGATAAAGAGGATTGGTCATCGCTGATTTTCTTTTCCAAAGCTTTTTTATCCGAATCACTCATGGTAGATGATTCTTTGTTATGTTTCTCAACTTCTTCTTGCAAAGATTTTTGTGCTGCAATTAACTTATCTTGGCGGGGTTTAAATTTGCTTTGTAATTGTTTATTTAAAGCCGCAATTTTGGGTGACTTTTGAAATAATTGCTGCACATTAACCACTGCGATAGCAGGTTGTTGGGTCGCCTCAGCAGCATACACCTGTGTACCGCTAATCAGTAACATTGAACTTGCTACAGCCAAAATTTTTCTCATAACTTCCTTTCTCCCATAAGATTAATAAAATACACAAAATATTTACAAACTCGTCAAGCTATTGATACTCCATACAACACTCTAGACTAACATAGTATGTCAGAGGACAGCATGAATTTCTATAGTATCCCTTAGGCTTAACCAAAATTAGCGCCTAATGAGAAATCAAACACTTGCTCATCATCGCTTAATCTGCCTGTTTGTTCTTGTTTAGCATGAATAGGATTCATTGCCTTGGCCAAGCTCACGTTAATCGGCCCCATCGGTGTGATCCATGTTGCCTCAAGACCGTACGAAGCGCGTAAATGACCTGAAGCTGTACCGCCCACGCTACGATTATCAAAGGTATTATAAGCATTACCACCGCCAATAAACACATTCGTTCGCAAATTATCTGAAATATAATTAGGAAAAATAAGAGCTAACGTTGCATCAACTAGCACGTTACCGCCTGTAGGATCTTGGTTTGAATCTTTAGGACCTAAGGAGTTAGGGGCATAACCTGGGAGACTCCCTATACCTCCGAAATAAAAATTCTTAAAGAAGGGATAGTTTTTAGAACCACCATTAAAACTACTACCATACGCAATATCCCCTTTCATAAGGGTTATAAAATGATCTGTCAATGGATAATACCATTTCGTACTGTAACCAAAATTATAATATTTCAACGCTTCACGAGTTGCTGGAAAGAAAACAGTAGCTGATAGTGAATGCAATATGCCGCTCGTTGGAAAAATCCCTTTATCGCGGCTATCTCGTGAAACACCCATAATTAAATCAAGCTGCTGAAAATGTCGGCCATTACGTGTGACAAAATCATTAACCTGTCCTGCAATCTGTGTATTGTGCGGATTCAAATTAACCAATGTTCCTTCGTAGCCATAGCCAACTTGTACTCTATTAAAGACACCTTCTTCTTGGCCAATCGGGATCCCATAAACATCAGACGCACTGTATTGATTCGAAGAATAGCTCGATGAAAGATTGGTATTTTTAGGATTAAATTGCGATATATTAAAATTCAAAGTCCGACTGATACCATCTTGCGTCATATAAGGATTGGTATAATCAATTCCGTAGTAAGATTGGTAGCGGCTCCGTGATAAATTTAAACCTAAGGTATTCCCTGTGCCAAGAAAGTTCTTTTGATTCAACCCTGCGCTTAAAATAATATGTTCAAATCGTGAATATCCTATACTAACATTCGCCTGCGCTGCATTATCCTCTTTCACTTTATAATTAATATCGACTTGATCATCGGTACCGGGCACTGGCACAACAGACATCTCGACATCTTTTAAATAAGGCTGTCTACTCAATCGTAATTTAGATTGTTGAAGTAATTTGCTCGACACCATGGCTGATTCCATCTGCTCCATCTCACGTCGCAATGTGCCATCATTCGTTTTATTATTATCCGTAAAATAAATATGACGCACGTAGCTACGCTTGCCCGGTTTAATATCTAATGTTACAAATACTTCTTTCTTCACATTATCAATAGTAGGTATTAATGAAATTTCCGTGAAAATATAGCCTTGATTTCCTAATGCATCCGTCATTGCTTTTTCTGTATCAATCAATGCTTGCCGTGAAAAAACATCGCCTGGCTTGACTTGAATCAGTTTCATCATTTCACTGCGTGGCAAAATCAGATTGCCTGCCAATGCGACACCCTTGACTTTATAAGACACACCTTCATCAACAACAATCGTTAAAAGAATAGATTTTCGATCAGGGGTAATCATCACTTGAGATGATTTAACATCAAATTTAATATAACCATGATCTAAATAAAAATTACGTAAATTCGTCAGGCTGGCTTCTAGTTTTTCTTCTGTGTAACGATCTGTTTGTGAAAAAAACGTAAAAAGTCCAGGTGTAGAAAGAGTTAATTGGTTCACTAAAGTGCTTGTACTATAAGCATGATTACCAATGAAATTAATACTTCGTATTTTAGCAACTAACCCTTCAGAAATAACAATCGTCACACGAACACGATTGCGTTCCATCGAATTGACAACGACATCCACTTGCGCATTATAACGGCCTAATTGGTAATATTGGTTTAACAGGCTTTGTTTTATTTTGTCTAGCACAGCCGCGTTATAACCTCTACCTTCTACAATACCTACTCCTTTCATCACTGTTGTCAGTTTATCTTTTGGAATAATAGAATTGCCTATGATTTTTAATTGTCCTATTGTGGGTCTTTCAACGACATTAATGACTAGAGTATTATCTTGGCGAGCTAAATTAATACGTTCAAAAAATCCTGTCTCATAGAGGATTTTAATAATTTTTGCTGTTCCACCTGGATGTAATGTCTGGCCTTGTCTAATAGGTAAATAACTATAAACTGTATTCGCTGAAACGCGCTCCAACCCTTGAATTTCAATTTTTCGCACCACAAAGGATTCTGCTGCTAAAACAGTCGAAAAACAGTTCATTATCAAGATAAATAGTAATAGAAATATTTTTTTCATACATTCCATGACTCAAAAATTGAGGGGACATTATCCAGAGTTTTACTCATTAAATCCAGTGACAAATCACTAATCCTAGCGCAAAAATGGGTGCTGCTGCTGTTAAACTATCAATCCGATCTAAAATTCCGCCATGCCCTGGCAATAAATGTCCTGAATCTTTGAGCCCTGCATGGCGTTTCAACATACTTTCAAATAAATCCCCTAGAATGGAAAACAATACTGTTATTAATGAGAATAATAATGGAACAGGCCAGCGAGACATTGGAATAACAAGATCAAAAAATCCAAGCAAATTAATGGCGACTGTGGTCAATAGAGCCCCTAACACACCTTCCCATGTTTTGCCAGGGCTCACTTTAGGGAGCAACTTATGCTTTCCCCATTTTTTACCTATAAAATAAGCACCTGAATCTGCTCCCCAAATCAATAAAAATAAAAAGAGCAACAGAATGATGCCATTATCAGCCTGACGAATAAAATTCACGGCCAACCAACAGGGAACCAATACAAGCACCCCCATGAAGCCTCGTACAAAATTATTTCCCCACCAGGCAACACCTTGCGGATAACATTTCACCAACCCTATCGCGATTATCCAGAAACCAAAGGTGATATATAAAATCGGCATAATAGGAAGTGAATAGGCTAAAAAAAGCATAAAAATCATAAAAAACGGATAAATACAATTTTGCGGGAATGGCTTGGTTCCTATTAAAAATGACCATTCCCACGCACCCCAAATAACGATAAGTCCTGTTAAAATATAAAATGCCTGCGATGAAAGTTTTAACACAAGAAAAACAAAAATAGGGATCAATATTAGCGCTGTGAGTAATCGTTGTTTAAGCATGTCAGGAATCTACCTTCAATTGCTCGCTTGTATACCCAAAACGACGTTCGCGTGTTGAGAAAAATGCAAGCGCATGTGCCAGTTCATCGGCATTAAAATCAGGCCATAGCACATCTGTAAAATAAAGTTCTGTATAAGCAAGTTGCCAAAGAATAAAATTACTCAGACGCTTTTCCCCACTGGTGCGAATAAATAAATCGGGATCAGGTAAATCAGCAAAACTGAGTTTTTTTTGAATGAGTTCTGGCGTCACTATTTGGTTTATCAAACCACCGGCTGCAAACTCATCGACTATTTGTTGCGCTGCTTGGGTCATATCCCATCGCCCACTATAATTCACAGCTAAAAGTAATTTAAGCCCCGTATTATGACGCGTTAGCATTTCTACTGTTATAATTTGTTTTTGAAGCTTTTCCTCAAAAGGCACGCGATTGCCAATCACGCGTAATTGAATATTTTGCTCGTGCAATTTCTTCGCTTCGTTTTCTAACGCAGTAAAAAATAATTGCATTAAATGATTAATTTCTTCTTGAGGACGCCGCCAATTTTCACTGCCAAATGCAAATAAGGTGAGCACCTCAATTTTTTTTTCCACGCAATACTCGACAACTTTGCGAACGGCATCAATACCTGCTTTATGACCTGCTAGGCGCGGAAGATGTCGTTTCTTGGCCCATCGACCATTGCCATCCATAATAATGGCAACATGACGGGGAAATAAAATGGCATTTTTTGAATCAGGGAGTTGTGCATCTGTAGTCATGTAGGCTCTGCGAATAAGTAAGTCATCTTTTTAGCATCCAGCTCAGGTTCAAATTTGGATGGTTTATTTTACGGAAAAATGTACGCATAGCAAGCCATAACTTTTCAGTTCTCAATAGACAACCCGCTAGCCAACAAGAGGATCATTTTTGAATATCATCTATGGATAATCCTGTTACTTCTTCAATGACTTCGAATGGAATGCCTTTTTGTAACATAGCACGAGCAATTTCAATACTTCTTTCGGCTTTTCCTTCGGCTTTTCCTTCGGCTTTTCCTTCTACTTTTCCTTCCGCCTTTCCTTCGGCTTTTCCTGCTCTGAATTTACTCGCGAAAATGGTTTTCTCTGTACTGACAATATCCCAGTATTCTTGATAGTAATTAAGTTCACTCGGCGTATAAGAAGATTCTTGTAAAAACGTGACAGCTTCTTGTATT
>JAJONP010000170.1 GCA_021323555.1 Gammaproteobacteria bacterium
CCATAATTTTCGGACAACTCGGTTACGACCTTCTTTGACGAGTACATGATACCAATGATTAGAACCTTCACCCCCTGCGTCTGAAATAGCGTCAAAATGCGCGGGAATACCATCCTCTAATGGCACGCCCTGTTTCATATTTTTCAACATATCAGGGCTTACCTGGCCTTGCACACGCACCGCATATTCGCGTTCTATTTCAGTCGAAGGATGCATTAAACGATGCGCCAATTCGCCATTATTCGTTACTAACAAAACGCCGGATGTATTAAAATCCAAACGGCCTACTGAGATCCATCGGCTATTTCGTAATAAAGGTAGACGATCAAAAATAGTTGGCCTTTGCTCAGGATCATTGCGAGAAGCGGTCGAATTATTGCATCAATTAAAGCAAAAGTCTAAGTTTTAATAATATTAAATAACTTTCTGATAAAAGTTACGGCATTGAGGTTATTGTATCCATTTAAAACAAAAAAATACGTGAAGACATAGAGTCGGAGGGAGTAGTAAAACGGACGATAGAATTGTCGCAATTTTCATCTAATTAATCTTAAATGGGAGTGACTTTTTAAGTGTGTAAATTCCTATAACCCGATATTCTAAGTTTTATTAAAATTTAGGTATCACAGAAGGATCCACTTTTAAGATAGTTGCGATATTAGACTGCGGATAGCGCTTTTCCAGCATGATCCTTAAAAATATGGGATCTTGTTCGGTTAAATACTTATATTTTACACCCATAAACTAACTCCTTATGCCATCGATTGTATTCTATACAGTCTTACAGTTGGCGCTAGTTAGTGCCAATGCCAATTCGTGATTAGAAACCTGCGTTGGCCATTTACATACTTCACAAGTAAAGCTCAGTTACTATCAGAGCCAGAGCTAGAAAGGTGAGGTTTCTTATTATTGTTATTAGAAGAAGTAGAATTCAAGTCTACAGGAGAATCTGGTTTTCTTTTGCGGAATAGTGAGGTATGAGATTGAGAGAATCCTTTTGGTAAGGGCTGTTGTTGCTTAGCAGCTGGATCTTCTTTTGAAGACTCTTCTGGTTCTGAGCTACTTTCTTCTTTTGATTCTAAGGCATGGCTTTTCTTTTTGTGCTTTTTCTTCTTTTTTTTCTTCTTTTTCTTCTTTTTCTTTTTTCTAGGCTCGTCTGAAGAATCTTCAGATGATGAGGTATCATTATTTTTAAAGGATCTTAATTCATTCGACCATGCTTTAATAATTTCTTTAAAATTTTCTATTTTAATATCTTTGTTTTTTTGAGAGTGTTTTATTTTCTTATCTAAATCATTTAGATCTTTTAATATCCTGGCTTGATTTTTTAACAGCTCTCTCTCTTTTGCCTCTAGTGTTGGATACTCATTGTTATGCTTGATAGCACTATCTAAAATATCTTTCAGAAAATCTAGTTTATGTTCGTCATATTCTTTTTTCATTTCATCTAATTCTTTTTTTGTTTTTATCGGGCTTTTCCTTCTTACTTGTATCTTAGCTATTTCTTCATTTATTTCCTTTAATTTTTGTTGTATACATGTATATCTCTCTTTTTGTAACTCGATTTCTAACTCAAACAACTGTCCACCTTCAATCAGCCCTAAGGTTTCTTCTAAAGGAGGACGAACTCCTGTTGCTGTTAATTCGTGCATGGAGTCCGTAAAATCCTTCATATCCTGCGATAAATGTTCCCCTAAAATTGCCTCGACTTTTTCATGAATCGATTGATCAAGTTCCTTCAGGGATTTTCTACGTCGTGCTATTAATTCATAGCAGTTCCTAAAAGCGAAATAATTTTTTTCTTTCAAACATTTTTCTAAATCCTTTATATAAATTTCTATATCCTCTAAATTGTCAATAACCGTGTCTCTTTTCTTATCTCGCAATATTTTTTGATCTTTTAACCTACCTCCTTCCTTGGTTTTCTTATCCAAATTATTTTCAGGGCTAATACGCTCGTCGTTTAAAAATTGAGTAATCCCACTTTGTATTTTTTCCAGAATACGGCTCTCAAGAAATGATTCAATTTCATCTGAGGTTGAGTATTGATAGAGTAGCTTATTACGGAGAGTGTTTAATTCTTTAATAAAAAAATGTTGATCCTCCATTTCTGTACGCAGTTTTATTCCTGTCTGATCATATCCTCCGTGTGTGTTTCTTGTACCAGACTCGAGTTTTATCAAAATGGCAAGCCTTACTAAATGATATATAAGCTCATGTTTTTGATATAGATTTAAGCCTTCCTTATCTATTTCTTCTTTTATTCTAAAAATCTCTTTTAGATGATTCTTTGCCAATAGCAGTTGGTTTTTTGATTGTTTAATCTGGTCTTTTCTACCATGGGTTTGGTGGTCATAAGTATAAGCAGGCATGATACTTCTCCTGTAGTCTGTACTTTTTAGGTATAGCTCATTCTCATAAAATTTCCATTTTTTATGATATTGATTTTAATTTACCCACATTTATCAATTGATTAACTAATAAACTGGTTTTTATTTGGACATTATTAATGTTTTTAGTTTCTTATTTTATGCAGAAATATAAATGTATTTATGAAGGCTAGTAATTAATCAGATAAGAGGGTATAATATCTCACCAAAATTTAGGGTTCTTTTCATTTTTTAGAGAGGTTACTGTATGATTGCTAAAAAGCTTCACAAATTTAAAAAAAAGATACGTCGTAAAGCCGGGAGAATAGGGCTATGCCGTCTTAAGATAAGACCCCCCTTTCTCCCCCCTTATTTTCCTAAAGAAACAGATCAGAAAAGTCTACATTTGGTTGCTTCTACAGATGTTGCAAAATTCAAACCTCTCGAAATGAATAGGTTAGAAAATTGGCTACAAAAGAAATTAGGGTTGAAAATTTTCATCGAAACAAAAAATACCCTTCGTGTTTCTGCTAAAAACAGCCCGTTTATGGAAGAACAAAATAAACTTTTCTTCGCTTCATCAGTTGCATTAAAACATATTCAAAAAAATATACCGCTTGATGATCAATGGCGAATCCAATTTAATAATAGTCAGATAGAGAAAAAAGAAATAGCCTCTTTAATGCACGAGCAAGAAGAAAAACCAGCAGCTCTTGCTCAAAACTCAGAAAGCTCGAATGAGCAAAAGTTAAAAAATATTTGTGAAAATGGACACACTAGAATTGATAAAGAAAAACAGAATATACTCCCGAGTGTTATAGAGAGTATTAGCAGCCGATCAGATACTGCAAAAGTTACTCATAATTGCGGCTTATGGAAAAAAGATACGTCAGTAAATTTCTTAAACAACCATCATAACGGTCATTCCGTTGCTAATAACCCGAGTCTTGGTTAAAAGCGCTCAATGGAAGCTATTTCAGATAAGCTAATATTGAGTCGAGGCTTATCGCCGTGGTAACAGGTCCACCTATGCCATAAGCATAGCGGGGGAGCGACTTTTTAAATATGTAAATGCCTATAACCAGGTATTCTAAGTGCCGTCAAATCTAGGCACTACACACATAAAAAGGAAATAGTCATGGCTATACAAAATATTGTACGATATGAAATAATTGATGAATTATTAGGTAGTATCAAATCAGTAGAAGATTTGTGTGGGGCAGAAGGATGATTAAAAAATCTTTCTAAGCGATTGATGGAGCGGTTATTAGAAGTAGAAATGACGAACCATCTCGGTTATATGCGGCATGCCATCGAAGGCAATAACACAGGCAATTCCTGCAATGGCAAAACTAAAAAACCCGTAAAAACAGGCAATGGTGATATTCAAATAGAGGTCCCTCGAGATCGTGAAAGTGAGTTTGAGCCAGAAAAGAAGTAGCGGCAGGACTCAAAAAAATATATCACGCAGATACTGTTCGGTTAGCTGAACAAGCATAGGATGATTTTGAGATTGTGTGGGGCGAGAGATAGGGTTCTATTGTTAAATCTTGGCGGGTAGTGTTTAAATAACTGTGTCAGTTTTCTTAAATTGTTATAATTTTATAATTTTGGAGAACTGATATGATAAGTAATAAAAAAATTGATTTAACAAA
>JAJONP010000171.1 GCA_021323555.1 Gammaproteobacteria bacterium
TTGACTAACTGTCTTGCCATCGCTCGAGTCGCTGCAAACCCCATTTTGTAAACTACATTATCTAATCTACTTTCTAATAGTTTTAGTAGATTTTCACCTGTAGAACCTTTTAAGCGAGCCGCTTTCTTAAAATAATTCACAAACGGCCTTTCCATAACACCATAGATACGGCGTACTTTTTGCTTTTCGCGCAATTGAACTCCATATTCTGTGTCACGGCCACGTCTTGCGCCGTGTACACCTGGTGCTGTATCTAATTTGCATTTCGAATCTAAAGAACGGACTCCACTCGTGAGTGAAAGATCAGCTTTCTCTCGACGGGAATATTTACATCTACGCTTAGCCCTTGGGCTACGATAACTCGGCATCAGCTTTCTCCTGCACTATACTCGACGTTTTTTAGGATCACGGCAACCATTAAAGGGGATGCCGGTCACATCTGTAATTGATAATACTTTTAATCCTGCTGTATTTAATGCTCTCACAGCAGACTCTCTGCCAGGGCCAGGGCCTTCGACTCGCACATGCACATTTTTCATGCCAAAATTATCGATGGCTTGTTGAGCTGCTTTCGTGCCTGCTTCACCTCCAGCATACGGCGTTGACTTGCGTGACCCAGAGTAGCCGCAACTTGAAGCACTTGCCCATGTGAGTGCGTTACCTTGAACATCTGCAATTGTTACAATTGTATTATTAAAGGAAGCATGGATATATGCAATGCCATCGAAAACAAGCTTTTTAGCTCTTTTACGCCCTTTTATTAACTTCGTTGATGCTGAATTTGCAGATCCGGTTACTTGTGATCCGCTATCTTCATTTTCTTTTCCATCAACATAACTCTTCGGCGCTTTCGCACCTTTGGATACGTTTGCTTCTCTCGTCTGATTTTGTGTCATTTCAATATCATTTCCTAAATTACTTAACTATCTAGCACAGCTACTTGAATTATACCTTACCCTTACGTTTACCTTTACGCGTTCTTGCATTCGTTCGCGTACGTTGTCCACGCACTGGTAAACCTCGACGATGACGTAATCCGCGATAGGAACCTAGCTCGACAAGACGCTTGATATTCATCGAGATGTCACGACGTAAATCACCTTCTACTTTTAATTTCGCAATTTCATTACGTAAATTTTCCAATTCCGCATCAGAAAGCTCTTTCACTTTAGTCTGCGGATTTACTTTTGCTGCCATACAAATTTTAGCTGCTCTCTGGCGACCCACGCCAAAAATGGCAGTAAGACCAATGACCACATGTTTTTGTACCGGTATATTTACACCTGCAATACGGGCTGACATTTAAACACTCCTACTCATCTATATACGATCCTGACCCGCATAATTTAAAATGGCGGTCAGTTTAATATCGTGCTGATAAAAAAGCAACATTATAAATTTACTAAATTATCTATTCTGCACGTCATCCAAGCTTCTACTTGCACTTATAATAAAAATTGCACCTACTCTATCAACTATCAACCTTGTTTCTGTTTATGCTTTTTTTCTTTGCAAATTATTCTCACCACGCGATTCCTGCGTACAATTTTACAATTGCGACACATTTTCTTTACCGATGCACCTACTTTCATATTTCACCTCTATATAACCTTAACGCAATAATCCTAGATTGGAACCTCGTGAATTCGTCTTTTTAAGCAATGATTCGTATTGGTAGGACATGATATGTGTTTGTACCTGTGCCATAAAATCCATCACAACCACTACAATAATTAATAACGATGTGCCGCCAAAATAAAAAGGAACATTCCAGGTGGCAATCATAAACTCAGGCAATAAGCACACTAAAGTGACATAAATCGATCCTGCTAAAGTAAGTCGCGTCATCACTGTGTCAACATAATTCGCTGTCTGTTCACCCGGTCTAATGCCTGGAATAAATGCACCTGACTTTTTTAAATTGTCTGCTGTTTCACGGGGATTAAATAACATCGCCGTGTACCAAAAGCAGAAAAGGATAATCGCAGATGCAAATAATAGCATATGCAATGGCTGTCCATTCTGGAGAGCTATGCCTATCGTTCCCAGCCACTGCATGCCTTTTCCATGGCCGAACCATTGGGCAATGGTAGCGGGCAATAAAATAATGCTCGATGCAAAAATAGGGGGTATCACACCTGCCATATTAATTTTTAACGGTAGGTGACTACTCTTTGCAGAATAAACATTTCCGCCTTGCATCCGACGCGCGTAATTAATAGTAATCCTACGCTGGCCACGTTCTATAAAAACTACTAAGCCAACGACTGCTGCTGCAGCAATAATAATTAGCAATAACACCACTATCTGTAACTGCCCTTCTCTGACTTGTTCTAACGTTCGACCAATAGCAGCAGGCAATCCCGCTACAATCCCTGAAAAAATAATCAAAGAAATACCATTTCCGATACCGCGCTCTGTCACTTGCTCCCCTAGCCACATTAAAAATAAAGTGCCTGTGACTAATGTCAACGTGGACACCACATAAAATGATAATCCTGGATCAAGCGCAATGCCATGCGCCGCCAACATTTTTGCAGCACCTGCTGCCTGAAAAGTTGATAAGACTAATGTGCCATAACGGGTATATTTATTAATTTTACGCTGCCCTGATTCGCCTTCTTTGCGTAACTCTGCAAGCTGCGGTGAAACTAATGTCAGCACCTGAATAATAATGGATGCAGAAATATAAGGCATAATCCCTAATGCAAATAAACTAAATCTGACTAAAGCACCACCGGAAAACATATTAAATAAACCGATAATATTATTTTGTTGTGCATTAAATAATTCTTGTAACCGTTGGGGATTTAATCCTGGAACTGGAATATAAGAGCCTATACGGAAGATAATAATTGCAAACAATACAAACAATAAGCGCCGTTTTAAATCGGCTATACCTGCACTTGCAGTATTTGTCGCTTGCTTGTTGAGTGCCATGGATTAAACCTCAACCCTTCCACCCAGCGCTTCAATTGCTTTACGCGCGCCTGACGTCACTGCTAACCCTTGTACAGTGATTGCTTTTTTATTCAGTTCTCCAGCTAATATGATTTTGACAAATAGAGTATTTTTATTCACAAGCCTTTTCGCTTTTAGCGCAGCAAGATCAATGACATCCCCAGTCATTTTATTCAAATCGGATAAACGAACTTCTTCAGTCACCAAAGCTTTTTGTGAACGAAACCCTGATTTTGGGATTCGTCTTTGTATAGGCATTTGTCCGCCTTCAAAACCTATTTTATGAAATCCACCTGCGCGGGCTTTTTGGCCTTTATGGCCTCTTCCACACGTTTTACCTTTGCCAGAACCTATTCCCCGACCTAATCGTTTAGCGGGTGTTTTCGCACCTGGTGCTGGCTGTAGCGTATTAAGGTACATGTTAAACTTCCTCAACTGATAATAAATAAGCCACTTTATTGATATTGCCGCGATTGCTGGGTGTATCCTCTATTTGGACTGTTTCATGCATACGGTGTAACCCTAAGCACTTAATACATTCTTTGTGTTTGGGATGTCGTGCAATCAAGCTCTTCACTAAAGTTACTTTTAGTTTTTTGTTAAGCGCCATAATTCATTTCTCTAAGTAATAATCTCATTCTTAATGTAATAATTCTTCGGCTGTTTTACCACGCTTTGCTGCAACTGTTTCCGGTGTGGATACACTGGTTAATGCCTTGAGTGTTGCTCTAACAACATTCACAGGATTGGTTGACCCTACAATTTTAGCTAGCACGTTTTTAACACCCAGCACTTCTAACACAGCACGCATTGCACCTCCTGCAATAATCCCTGTACCGTCTGAAGCAGGCTTCATGAAAACTTTTGCTGCGCCATGTTTTCCTGTGACTTGATAATACAATGTATCGCCTTTTAACATGACATGCCGTGTATTTTTGCGTGCATTTTCTAATGCTTTTTGGATAGCAACAGGTACTTCACGCGCCTTGCCAACGCCCACGCCAATCAAGCCATTGCCATTGCCAACAACGACAAGTACCCTAAAGCTGAAAATTTTA
>JAJONP010000172.1 GCA_021323555.1 Gammaproteobacteria bacterium
AGAGGTTTGCTGCTGAATTAAGGGGCTAAGCTTATGTCACTCACGAAAGCAGATATCGCGACAGGTTTATTTGAGGAAATTGGTTTAACGAAACGCGAAGCAAAAGAAATTGTAGAGCTTTTTTTTGGGCAGATTTCTGAGACGCTCATCAAAGGGCAGCAAGTTAAAATTTCTGGCTTTGGTAATTTTGAATTACACGATAAAAAGGAGCGGCCTGGACGTAATCCAAAAACAGGCGAAATGATTCCTGTGTCTGCAAGGAGGGTTGTGACATTCCTAAGCGGCCAGAAGTTGCGAGCACGTGTGGAGCTTTATGCAGGGAAAGGAACAGAAAAGAAGAGCCATGACACTGATTCAACCGAAGAATAGTCAAACACCTTTACCGCCTATACCCGATAAACGGTATTTCACCATTAGTGAAGTAGGCGGTTTATGTGATTTAAAACCGCATGTATTACGCTATTGGGAACAGGAATTTTCTCAATTAAGCCCGGTCAAACGACGCGGTAATCGACGTTATTATCAAAAAAAAGATATATTAATAGTGCGTCAAATACGTCAGTTGCTTTATAATGACGGTTTTACGATAGAGGGTGCGCGAGCTAAGTTGTCAAACGCATCTTTATTAAATGCAGTAAAAGAAACTCAGCCTGTAGAAATGAACGTAGTGGTGAAAAAACTCATTACAGATCTTGAGACTATTTTGGAAGAATTAAAATAAGCTCTTAAATAAAAGTACAAATATGACGGGGCGTGGCGCAGCCTGGTAGCGCACTTGCTTGGGGTGCAAGTGGTCGCCGGTTCAAATCCGGCCGTCCCGACCAATTTCGTAATAGATCAAATACCCTCTTAAGTTGAATAAAAACGGCCAAATACGGACTTTGCTTGTGAGAGCGTGAACATTTACAAAAAGGATATGCCATTTATGGAAAGGGTATGGCTTACAAGTTATCCCAAAAATATTCCTGCTGAGATTGATCCTAACGCTTATCAATCCCTTATTGAAATTCTTGAAGAAGCTTCTCGCCGATTTAGTCAAAAGCCTGCTTGTTATAATTTAGGCGTAACGCTGACTTACCAGCAGATTGATCATTATTCACAGGCATTTGCTGCGTATTTACAACAAGTCCTCAAGCTTAAAAAAGGCGAGCGTATTGCGTTGATGATGCCTAATATATTGCAATATCCGATTGCGATTTTTGGGGCATTGCGTGCAGGGCTTATTGTCGTCAATGTTAATCCGCTTTATACGCCGCCTGAATTAATTCATCAATTAAAAGATTCAGGAACTGAAACAATAGTTGTGCTGGCTAATTTTGCAGATACAGTCGAAAAAGCGTTAGCAGTCGTTTCTTTAAGAAATATTATCGTAACTGAGTTAGGTGATTTATTCCCACCGCTTAAAGCATGGTGTATGCATTTTTATTTTAAATATATCAAGAAAAAAATTCCGAATTCTCAAATCCCACAGGTGATTCGCTTTAAACAATTACTGGCGGAAGGAAAAAAATTATCTTTAAAGCCTGTGGCGATTCATTCTCATGATATTGCTTTTTTACAATATACAGGAGGCACAACAGGTGTCGCTAAAGGTGCCATGCTCACACACCGTAATATGGTGGCGAATGTGTTACAAGCAGAGGCTTGGTTTAGTCAAACCGTTAAACTAGGCGAAGAAATTATTCTAACAGCGTTGCCGTTGTACCATATTTTTTCTTTACTGGCGAATTGCTTGTTAATAACAAAACTCGGTAGTCTGAGTGTTTTAATAACAAATCCACGGGATGTTTCACATGTCATTTCCGAAATGCATCGATTTAAGTTAACTATTATCACAGGCGTTAATACATTATTTAATGCGTTAATGAATCATAAAAAATTTGCAGAATTGGATTTCTCTAAATTAAAAATAACGCTAGGAGGTGGCGCCGCCGTGCAACGTATGATTGCTGAAAAATGGCAAAAAATGACAGGTATTCCTTTGTTAGAAGCTTACGGGCTGACGGAGACATCGCCTTGTGTGACCATTAACCCAGCTAATTTAAAAACATATAATGGAATGATAGGATTGCCTGTTTCATCCACAATGATCGCGATTTTAGATGAGGCAGGTCATGAATTGCCTTTAGGTAGTCATGGTGAATTAGCAGTGAAAGGCCCGCAAGTCATGCATGGATATTGGCGGAATCCTTCCGAAACGCAAAAAGTATTTAACAATAATTGGTTGTTAACAGGAGATATCGCTTCGGTTGACTCACAGGGTTTTGTACGTATTTTGGAACGTAAAAAAAATATGATTTTAGTGTCTGGGTTTAATGTGTATCCGAATGAAATTGAAGATGCTTTAATGGGTATACCAGGGGTGGGAGAAGTTGCAGTGATTGGTGTGCCAGATCAAACAACAGGTGAGGCTGTAAAAGCATTTATTGTGAGAAATGATCTTTACTTAACTGAAAAAAAAATCTTGGATTTTTGTCGAGAAAATTTAACAGGCTATAAACGTCCTAAATATATTGAATTTCGGGATGAATTGCCCAAATCCCCTGTCGGAAAAATTCTACATCGTGCATTACGATAACAATCAATATTTCACAGAATATTCCTTTTTTGTAAATATTCGCCCTAGTAGGCAAAGTCCGTATTGGGCTAATCTCGTAGGGTGATGGCTTTTATTGATTATCCTGACTCATTAACATTAACTACCTAACCGATACGGGGTGCCAGAAAAGGCTTTGAATTCTCCCTCTAATGGTTGTGTTGCGCCCAAATCAGGTGAGGATGCTTGTCCTTGAGGAGGAATAGTATTGTTAGAGCGAAATATATCTCTCATAAGGGAAGGGGAAAGCATCTGAACGAAAGGCATAGTACATGCAGCGAGCAGAAATATTGCTCCAGAAGAGCACCCTACGCCCATAGAGACCCAGCTACAAAAAAGCAATGCTTTACTAACAGTATTAAACACGAGTGCTGTTTTTTTCAAAGCAGAACCTGTTTTCCACTGTGTACTCAACTGATGAAGAGTAATCACAAAATCAATACCTGCATCGACAGCTAAACCAATAAAAAAAAGGCTATTGCTGGTTGACCCTAACGCTATTTTTTGAATATTAACGACACTCGTAGAAAAGAGAGTAGCACTTGATAGCAATTTAATATGGTCAAATAGGGTACGTCCACCAGGCTTATTATTTGCGTAATACCAGTACATTATGTTACTAACACCGCAAACGATGGAGTAGAGAGGCAAGGGCATCGAAATAAACCCTATTGTATTCAATAGATTAGAACTGACTGACTCTCTAAATTTTTCATGCTCTAATTCTAGCGCTTGATCTTGTGCAGCTTGGATATCATCTAGAAGATGCTCTAAGTTGTTTTCATTTAAATTCGGTGGAAATTCGTGTCTAGGCATCTTGTTCTCCTCATTTTAATTACCACCTAATCGATGGCCAGTGCCAGAGAATGCTTTGAATCCTGATGGATTAGTTTTTTCGCCTGAAGAACCTTGCGGCTCGTTTGGAGCAGGACTATCAGCAGCTTGTTGTGGTGGATGAAGAAAAGACTGTGGATTCCACATAGGAAGCATGGCAGCTATTCCTGCAATTGAAAGAAGAACACACCCTATAGCTGGATTTCCTAAAGCAAGTGCGATAAAAGCGGAGAACCTAAGAAATTTAATGACTGCAGTCATGCGTAGTCTGTTATTTCCTATGGAATCAGCTTTTGAAGATTCTGAACGTAGTTTGTCAAGAGTAACGCCGAGTTCTATTCCCTCTTGAATAGCTAAACCTACAAAAATTAAGTAGAAACTTGATGTGCCCATCATCCATTTTTCATAACCCCATGCAGCAGTTGTGCCCCATAAAGTTAACCCTGACAGTAAGCTTGAATATTTTGGAGCCCCCTCTTTTCTTGAAGTATGAAAGCTAGCAAAATTAACAATACCTCGGAGCATAGAATAGAAAGGAAATAGCCCAGTTGCTTGGGCTCCTGAT
>JAJONP010000173.1 GCA_021323555.1 Gammaproteobacteria bacterium
ATATGTTGTGTATCTGGTTATGTGTTGCATGCTATATATTCTTAATCAGTCATTTGCCTGTTTTCCTTTCCAACACAACATAAGTAATTTAAAGGGAAGAATCGTTTAGCCAGCAATTTATCCTAAAAGCTAATATCTTGAATATTAGCTGCTATCAAAGTGATTCTAAGAAATTCATAAGTTCTTTATCGTCATGCCAATGTTGATTTCCTTTGGTATTTTGAAATTCACAATAAGCCAAAGCCTTTGCTTTCATCTCTAAATCTACCTCAGCATAAACATTGGTGGTATTAATAGAAACGTGTCCAAGCCAAGCTCTGATCGTATTGATATCAACGCCCGCTCGCAATAGATGAGTAGCGGTAGTGTGGCGTATGGTATGAGGACTAATCCGTTTTTTCTCGACTGATGGGAATTGTTTAGTAATTTTTTTAACGTAACGTTTAACCATTGTATGAATACCAAAACGGGTTAGAGGTTGCTTACAACGATTCAAGAATACATGCTCAAATTGGCTTCTATTCAATATTAATGGGGCTAGCGCGTTGACTGTTTGTTGCCATAATGGGCAGCGCCTTAATTTATTTCCTTTTCCTTTAATAAGCACTGTAGATAAATCTCTTTTTTGAGCATGAGCTACATTAAGATCGGTTATTGTTAACTGTGCGGCTTCATCAGCTCGTGCTCCTGTATTATATAAAAAAAGTAACAATGCATAATCTCGTTTGCCTTGTTCAGTTTTTTGGTCTGGAGCATTAAGCAATGCATCCATCTCAGGTTTTTCAAGATAGGTTATTAAGGTGCGCTTAGTTTTTTTAAATGGCAGCATTTGCAATTGCCTATACCATTCCACATACTCTGGGTTATTTAATCCAACAAACTTTGCAAAAGCATGGATTGCGGCCAAGCGTTGATTTCTGGTAGATAAAGAACAATGCCGATTTGTTTCTAAATCCGAAAGAAAAGCTTTAACAGCTTCAGAATTAATGTCTTCAACGAGCAACTGCTCAATAGATTTTTTAGATCTAACAGCCATAAATGGCAACATTAATCGAAAGGTGTCACGATAACTTTTTTGAGTGTTTTTTGACAAATTTCTTATGCTAATTAAATACTCTAGCAAAAACCGTTTTATCCATGAGCTTAAATAATGTGTGCTTTTCATTGCTGTTCTCCTGTTACATATTTTTCAAAACGCATGCCCGCTTCTTGAAGAAGGCTATCTGTCATTGTGAGGTAAACTGCCGTATGAGAAGGATTTCCATGCCCAAGATAGACTGATAGAATTGGAAGGAGTTGTTGAACATTCTTATTTTCCTGATACCAACTTGTTAATCTATGAACGGCAAATGAATGACGTAAGTCATGTATTCTAGGTTGATACTTGGTATTATCATCTCGTTTAATTCCAGCTTTGTTTCGTATCCTTTTAAAAATTCCATGCATGGTGCCAATGTTAAAGGGGTGGTTATTCTTTCCTATAAATAAAGGTGCATCTGAAGACTGGGACTGTCTTTGTTTTATTCTCCACTGCAAATACTCTTTGATAACTTCTTTAATTTGTTGATTAAATGGTACCAGGCGAGATTTATAAAATTTTGATTGCTGTATTGTTATGACTAAATTATCCATATCTATGTCATTAAGAATGATAGATAAAGTTTGGTGGAGCCTCAATCCTAAAGCATAGGTAAGAACAAGCACCACACGTACCGTGCATGGCGAATTATGGCTTCTATTCTTTTGATAAGTTAACGCGGTGTCAAAAAGCAATTTCAATTCTTCTCGAGAATAAATATAAGGAACAAATGGCTGGGGTCGTTTAGGTAAAACGCTGGGCAACGGTATTGCAGTAATATAATTATGTGTTAATGCGTATTGATAAAATCCAAGTAAAGTAGAATGTTTCCTGAACCACCATGACGTTATTATCTTTGAGTCACCATAAAGAAAATTATTGATCATATTTTTGGAGATAGATTGGATATTTATCGAATGGCCGATTGCTTTACAAAAAGCTTTTAAACCTCTTCCATCTACTTCGAATTTTTCACCTAATGATTTTCTGTAAGTAATATATTGATTGATTAGTTTCTCGAGTTTCATAACAAATCTCCTAATTCAAATTCAGCAACTTTGCGCAAGTTTTTAAGATCAACTTTTGCATAAATTTGCGTAGTTTCTAAGCACTGATGCCCAAGATGAGTACTTATTTCTTTAAGTGATAAACCTTCATTTATTAAATGCGTTGCACAGGCATGACGTAAAGTATGTGGTCCATGATGCTGTATATTAAGATTAAAGGGTTTAAGTCTTCGGTTTACAATCTGATAAATAGCCTCTGGTCTTAGGCGTCGATAGGGTGCTTGCCTACATAAAAATACTTCTCTTAGCAAACAGTTGTTTGGCCTGACTACTTTTAAGTAGCGTAAGATTGCCTCAGCAACTTCCTGAGAGAGAGGGAATATCCGTGGTTTTGATGTCTTAGTGCTTTGAAAACTAAGCGATTCATTTTTCCAATCAATATCGCTTAAGCGCAGATTAGTAACTTCACTACATCTCATACCATATATTGACAGCAACATTAATATAGCGTGATCCCTAATGTCAGTCGGTTGATCACTATGACTATTTTCTAGTATTTTTTTAACATCACTCCAACTTGGTGAACAAGGTAGTGATTCGTGTCGATATACACGCGGTGCTTTAATTGTGCTGGCTAGATTTTTTTGACACCAGCCTTTGTTTTCTGCATATCTTAAAAATGATCGAATAACTGAAATATACGATCGAACACTTTTTCTTGTATAGCCATCAATATTATATTTTTTGATTAGTACTTCATCAATTATTAGTGGCGTAAGTTCTATAAAAGTATTCTTTTTTTCATTAATGTTAGCAAGGAAGTTTTTAAGTGGATAAAATTTAGACCTAATGGTGTTTTCTGAAAGTCCCCGTTCGTGACGCATGTGATCAATATATTGATTAAGGTAAGTTTCGAATGGGAGCTGTTTTCTGATTGGCTGTTCCAAGCAATTAAGCATTTCGAACCAATGCGAAGCTTCTCGAATGAATCTTGCTTTTGCAAGCTTTGAATAATGGTTTTTTCTGTGGTGGTGGTTTTCTTCATCTCTTGCCCAGCAATTAGCCGCTCTTTCAATTTCATCTGACAATACTGTTTTCAGTGTATAGAAATTAAGAGTATTCATAATGGTTAATAAATATTCCGCTCTGCTTTGTAAGTTGCTTTTCACGGCTCCATTATCATCCCAATATTGCAAATACATTAAACGTTCTTTTAATAAAGGCGCAGTAGTATGGCGTTGAAGAGCATGTGATCGTTCAAATATTTTATTAAACAACGGTATTTTTTCTTCTGGAGGGAGTTCCAAACGATTTAACTTCCTCAACCAATGCTTAGCATACCAAGTAAAACGAGCTTTTCCGCCTTTTGAAAAGGCTGCCTTTTTCTTATAGTTATTACATTGATATTGTGCCCATTTATTAGCAGCTCGTTCAATCTCCTGCATAGTTATTAGACTGCTTGTTTCCAAATTAAGATAATTGACAATTCTTAGAAGATACTGGGCAAGTGATTTAAGGGTGTTTAACGGTCGGCCACGTTTATTCCAATACTGTAGATATTCTAAGCGCTCGTCTAATAGTGGGGCATTTGTGTGTTTTTTTACAGTGTAGGGCCGTTTAAATAATTGATTGAACATGATTATCTCCCGTTTGGTTTGTTAAAAATATGAAAAACCAATATCAGGATACATCCAATACAATGATAAAATTATGTTGTCTTAAAAAAATTAAAATTTAGTGAAGAGTTGAATTAAAAAGGGAAAATAAAAAAAGAAGGCTTAACAACACATAACTGACTTAACAACATATAACATAAGGTTTAACAAACCGAGGATTTATCAATTTAACCTCGTGGCCATAAGAAGTAAATTTCCTTGCCCAGTAATGAGCACCCATACTGGAGTTCCTCTCTCATTAGCCGCTTCCTGACTACTGGTTTTCCTTCCTTGTCAATTCCATGTAATTGAAATACCTTTTTTGCTAAATCAATTCCAAGTGCTGTAACATTCATTTTGATGCCTCCTCTTAATGATAAATGAATATTTCATTTTGGCGCATTTGACGCCGTTATTTAAGAGGACGGCATCCATTCCATCACATTGAAGCAGGCGTGGTGCCCAACTAAATGCCAAACCGGCATACTATGTTTAACCACAAACATGAAGGAGCACCACATGGAAGATGTTAACAAAGAAATGGATTATTGGAAGCGGAAGCTGATAAATTATGCGGAGCGGAACGTTATGAGCGTAGTGAGCATCGTTTGGATACCCGGGCGGGCTCTTACGAAAGAAAGTTGCATACCAAAGCGGGAGAAGTCACATTGAAGGTACCGAAACTTCGAAAAACAACTTTTGAAACCGCTATTATTGAACGCTATCGGCGACGCGAATCATCGATTGAGGAGTCGCTGATAGAGATGGTGCGCCATGTCGCACATTAA
>JAJONP010000038.1 GCA_021323555.1 Gammaproteobacteria bacterium
TCTCCTGAGTGTTAAATATGCCATATTAAAGTGTTTACTATGTCCCCGAACAAGTGTTTACTATGTCCCCAGTCTATACATTAGACGCCGTTTTTTGGCATCGTAATCCACCAAATCAATAAAATGGCATTATGAAGCATGATATTTTGAATAGTAATCAATAAATTGGATCGAGCCATCACCATCAAAATACTTTAAAGCCCGTATTTCATTCGTAATACTTTTTTCATCACAACTGATTTTCAATACAACGGGTTGATTTGTATTTGTAATCGCTTTGGCTACATAGTTAAAGGTCTTGTTATCTATAGGGGTGAAGTTATTTAGGTTCCAATGCTTAGCGAGTACGTTAATGATAGCGGGTAGATTGGCAATCCACTCCTTATCTTTTTTACCGTAAATATTGATGATGTTTTGTGTAAGTGTTTTCATATAAATAGTTAACCGTTATTTTTTTGTGAAGTATAGAATCAGATTATCGTTGTATGTTATTTCATTTTCCATAAAAATCCAAAATACCTCACAATGCTCATTCCCGCATAAACACTGACTTTAATTGTTGTCGATTATTGTGACTTATTGCTATAATTTGTTTCGTTATATTTTGTAACCAGTAGGTCGGACGTTCGATTCATCTCATAGGCCTAATAAAATCAAACAGAAATTTCCATATAGACATATTTAGCATAATATTAGCTAAAAACGTCTTCCAATTTTTCGGCATCAAGAATTTGGTCGCTCCAGCGTAATAAAGTTTCCATATCCGCATCAACAATACGCTGCGCATAAATAAGCGGCAAATCACCAAATCGGCGTTGTAATAGACGTTTTAATGAAGCAGCTTCGCCTTGTTTCATCCCTTGCTGCATACCTTGCTCTATGCCTTTCTGAATGCCTTTCTGAATGCCTTGCTGTTCCCATTGTTGCGCTATTGTCATAATTTCACCTTGTAATTCATAAGATAAATAATGTTCTGCTTCTCGTACTAACAACTCTTTCTCTCCTTTGGGGCTGCGATCAATGACGTATTTTAGCACAATCCGACATAAAAAATCACCTGATGTCTCGTGCAATTCTACTTCATGTACCCAGGGCATAAGTTTTTTTAAAAACATTTCAAAATCAGATGTTTTTCGATGTTTTAGCACAAAAGCCACTAAGCCTGATAACGCTTGTTGACGCAATTCATCATCACTCGTACGTTTGACATCCAGTAATTGATAAGGCTTCAGCAATAGTTCTCTTGCTAAATTTTCAGCATCCGCAAATAAAGGAAAAATATCTAAACGGCGCATCCCATGGTTCATCGCCCGTATAAATGACCATTGGATAAACTAACGGCAGAGAGCCATTGGGATGCTGTTTAAGATGCGTTTCCATAATACGCACCGTATAAACAAGCAGACGAAAAGCAAGCAATGGCTCTACCTTTGTTTGCTGTTCACATAATAAATACAAATAAGCTGTTACATTTCCTATGTTAACTGAATACACTACGTCCGCTTCTGTTGTTTTATACGCCTCATCAATGAAAGTTTGCTTCTCTAATTTCAAGCTATTCAAATCCATTTTTTCTAATAGATTTGTAGGCAAATGCGCAGTAAAAAATTCTTTGGCAACAGCCAAATTACTCATGGAAAGTTTAAATAACTTGTCATGAGGTTGGTGAATACTGAATGTCATAAAAAATACCTTTTAAATTTAAAAAATGAACTTTATAAAAATCTACGTTTTTAATTCTATTTGGCAAAAAAGATGATGCGTTATCGTCTGTATCGGTCTTTACAACCGTTTCACATGTTGTATAAACTGTGCTGTTTTACATTCTCTTTCATTTTATGAGGCGACATATTACAATAACCCTTTAAAAATAAGTAAGGCTATGTAGTATCCATTAAAATCATATAATCATAACTCGTAATCATTAGCTCGAGCGCTCGATTCGTCTTATCGATAAGGAAATACATTTAATTTTAAGTGAATACTATGAGCATTATTTTAGAAACAAAAAGATTGATTTTGAAACAGCCTACCTCATCTGATTTTGATGAGCTATTACGGCTACGAACAGATTACCAGGTAATGCAATATATTGGTACTGGCAATATACAAAATGAGAACCAAGTAAAAAAGTTTATTGAAAACGCAAAGCCTTATTCAGATAAATATGGTTTAGGTTTTTATTCTGTCTTTGAAAAAGAAACAAACAATTTCGTGGGGCAGGCAGGATTGTTTCACTTAGGGTTCAATGTTGATCAACCTGATATTGAGCTTGCCTATCGGCTTCATACGAAATTCTGGAATAAAGGTTATGCAACCGAGCTTGCAAAAGCACTTATTGAGTACGGTTTTAGCAGGTTTTCTTTCCCTAAGATTGTAGCAATTGTACATCCAAAAAATGATCTTTCAAGGCGAGTAATGGAAAAAGCAGGCATGTCGTATCATGGCATGATTGATTTTAAAGGATCAACCCTCCCCTGCTATGAGATTTTTAATAATAGAATTAATCTCGATGAAATTAAGCTTATTCCAGCGCCTTTAGCAGAATATCCTACTATAGAAAATATGGGACGTTTTTATGTCTATGACATGAGTGAATATCTAGGAAAAGAAGTAGGATGGGAAATTCCAGAAGATGGATTATATGAATGTATTGATTTTAAAAAATATTGGGAAGATGAAAATAGTTTTCCTTTTTTGGTGCGTTACCAAAATGAAATGGTAGGCTTCGCAATCATTGATAAAAAAGGTAGCTGTCCTGAAATTGATTTTAATATGGCGCAGTTTTTTATTTTGCGAAAATTTAAAAATAAAGGTATTGGAAGTTATATTGCTCAAGAATGCTTTAATAAATTTCCTGGTATTTGGGAAGTAATGGTAATTCCTGGTAATGAAGGTGCTTATCGTTTTTGGCGAGCAGCAATTAAAAAATATACTCAAGGCAATTTTATTGAATATACGCGTGATATAGCACATTTCAATAATAGCCGTAAGAATATTTTTAAATTTGATAGCGGGGTAAAATTATGAGTAATATAATTATTCGTGAATTAAAAATTGAAGACAAAGAAGCATTTATCTCTGCTATGCAACGAAGTCAATCATTGCATCATCCCTGGGTAAAGGCGCCAGCTACTCCACAAGAATTTAATGAGTATTTTCAGCATTACCAGCAACCTAATCAAAAAAGCTTTCTTATATGTAATGAAAAAGGAAATATCGTTGGTGTTTACAATATCAGCGAAATTGTACATGGGTTATTTCAAAATGCTTATCTTGGTTTTTATGCGGTTGCTGGTTATGCAGGTAAAGGTTACATGAGTGCTGGATTAAAATTAGTTTTAACAAAGGTAGTTGGCCAGCTAAAATTACATCGAATTGAAGCAAACATTCAATCTGATAATATCCAGTCAATTAGATTGGTGAAAAAGAATGGGTTTCGGTATGAAGGTTTTTCGCCTCGTTATTTAAAAATCGATAATGAATGGCGTGGTCATGAGCATTGGGCGATGACTTATGAGGATTTTATAAAAAATGATGAAGAAATTCTCGCTAAAGATCATGTTGAAATTGTTCCTTATAACGCCTCGTGGCCACATGATGCAAAAGTTGAAATTCAAAAGTTAAAAGCAGCCCTCCCCTTGAATTGCATTGTGGATATTCAGCACGTTGGCAGTACGGCCATCCCTGAATTGTCTGCAAAACCTATTATTGATATTCAAATTGCAGCAAGGTCATTAGATGAAATGAAAGTAATTGCTGTCCCTCTCTTACAGAAATTAGGTTATGAATATTGGTATGACAATCCTGATCCTGAGCGAATGTTTTTTGTGAAAGGTATGCCGCCGTTTGGTGAAAAGCGAACCCATCACGTACATATTTTTGAGAAAACATCAAAGCACTGGGACGGTAAAATTCTTTTTAGAGATTATTTAATTTGTCATCCAGAAGCGGCTAAAGAATATGAACAGCTCAAGCTTGGCTTAGCGAAGAAACATACTTTCGACCGCGAGCAATATACTGATGCCAAAGGTGAATTCGTAAATAGAATTTTGAAATTAGCTAAAGAAATGAAAGGATAATCGAAAGTGGCATGAAGAAAGCAAGCCAGATTGAAAAGATTATCTACCAATCAAAAAGCGGTGCCTTAGAGCTAAAAACAGACAAAGAGCATGAAACTATTTGGCTTACCCAAGCCCAAATGGCTTCTCTATTTGATATTCAAAAAGCAGCTATAGGCCTGACTCCGTCACCGTCCTTATGAATTTCTCGATCTTCCGCCTGCCTTCCTCTGGGACACCATCCCGCTGTGGGATTTTCAATTTAATTGCAACACTAACGCCGCACGATCAACTTCTACTTGGCCACCCGACACAACTTTTCAGTCATACTCTAACTCTTGCTTTAAATTAAGACATCTCTACCAAATCCTAATAAATTAATTAAAAAAAAATATTCAGAAGCTCAGCCGGTGAGCTAGTAGTTAGGTAATCTATTACCTCCTTTAACTTTAGATTATGGAGAGATATTTATGTTATCTGAAATGACGCTTCGAAAAGAAATCGGTATGCGCTTACAACAAGCTCGAGAAAACGCGGGTTATATTTCAGCGAAAGAGTTTTGCCAAAGAAATAATTTGTCTTTAGAGCCCTACTTCGCTTATGAAAAAGGAGAGTCTGTTATAAAAATATCGCAACTCTTGAGCTATAGTGAGAAACTGCACGTTTCTGTATCCTGGCTAATACTAGGCGTTTTATCAGAAAAATCTCGAAAAAATAAAATAAATTTGGTAGAACCTGCTAATGATAGTCTGTAGCTTGCTAGTTTCTTAAATGATAAAATAAAAATCAGGCAATATCATGATTTTATTTTGGAAATATTATGGAAGCTTTGCACCGTCTCCTTATCCTTGATAGGCTCTTCCGCAACCATAAGAGTCCTATTTCCGTAGAGACGTTATTAGCTGAGGTAGAATGTTCACATTCTACATTGAAACGATTGCTGCTCGCGTTACGCGAGCAGCATGGTTATCCTATTGTGTATTCTAAAGAGCATAAAGGATATTATTACGATCATACAAAAGCGACTCATATTACAACGCAAATGAGTTACAAGCGCTTTTAATTATTTCTCAAATGTTGCAACGATTGCAGCCTAGTCTGCTCGATGATTATTTTCGCCCGCTTACAGCACGCGTTAATAAATTACTGGCTGCGACTGGAAAAACACTGGCGGATACTGCTAAACGCATTAATATTATACCGATTGCCCATCAATACATTGCGTCTGATATTTTTCTCCCTCTCTCTCAAGCAACCTTACAGCATGAAACAGTTGAAATACAGTATCAAGACATTCAAGGCCATTATTCGGTGCGTGTCGTGTCGCCACAACGTTTAGTCTATTATAAAAATAACTGGTATTTAGACGCATGGTGTCATTTACGTCAAGGCTTACGCACTTTTTGGGTGGCGGGTATACAATCCTTAAAAATAACAGAAGAAGCAGCTAAACTTGTCGAAGAAGAACAACTAGCATCGCATTTAGAATCTAGTTACGGTATTTTTTCTGGGATTTCATCTGTATCAGCACATTTACGTTTTACAGGAAAAGCGGCAATGCGCGTACGTGGTTCAGAATGGCATCCTATGCAAAAGCAACAAATTAATGCAGATGGTTCCGTTGAATTGTGGATTCCCTACAGTGATCACCGCGAATTGATTATGGATATTATGCGTTATGGTGCTGAAGCGGAAGTGCTTGCACCTGAAACATTAAAAAAAGAAATGATTAAACAGTTTAAAGCAGCCTTAGTATTATATGAAAATATGCATAAACGAAAACTATCCACTGTCTAAAATATTCATTTATAGATTTTGAATTCTTACTCTGTTAAACTTCTAAAAAATTAGATGATAGGGAAATTTTTACAGGGATGCAAAATGCTTTACTTTCTTCAATATCTCAAAAAATTTAGTTCACTGTTGCTTTTATTCTTTTTTTTCCCAGCTTTTGCTGCTGAAAATGATCAAGCTGCTCTCTCACTGCCCTTACCGCCGCGTTTATCCCTTGAAGCAACTTCTGGAGACAATACCTTCGGTGAAGGTGATGCCATGTTTCCATTATGGGGTAACGCAGAGCATATTTTCTATGGAGACATTGGCGCTAAATATGGGGACGATAGCGCATGGTTTGCCAGTATTGGAGTCGGCGGTCGAAAGATTATTTATAATAATACTATTTTCGGAGCTTATCTTTTCACAGATTATAATAAAACACCCAATACAAATTATTTTACGGTATTCAATCCTGGTATCGAGTTTATGACTAACCAATGGGATGGACATTTCAACGGCTATTTTCCTGCAGGCCAACAAAGTGCATCAATGGGCCTGTTTACGGGTAGCTCTCTGGGTTTTAATACCACTTCTTTTGCTGCCCATACACAATATGATGCTGTATTCGACCTACTCGAGGACATAGGCCCTGGCTTTGATTTAGAAGTAGGACATACCTTCCACACTTCCTCCTGGCTCAAGAAAACGCGTGTGTTTGGAGGTGGTTATTATTTTACTCCCCAATATATTTCAAACATCCACGGCATAGAAGCCGGTTTTGAGATACCGCTTCAATACAAATGGGCATCCGTTGAAGTGCGTGATAGCTATGATAATTTAAATCATAATACGTTTCTTTTGACTTTGAAGTTGACTTTGGGTGGATTAGATCCATCCGAAACACCTGATATTCATGACCGTATGTTAGATCAAATCCCACGTCATTTGGGTAACTTCAATAATGGCGATGGTATTCCAAGCCAAAAAGCATGGGTTAATACAGGGAATACAGTTGTTGTCAGAGATAATATATGGTTCTTTACAGATGGAACACCCACGACTGTGGAAGGTTTCCAAAGTTGTACTTTCGAGCATCCTTGTATTGGTCTCGCGCAATCACAAATTGATGCGATCAACGCATTATCTCCTCAGGCAAACTTTTATTTCGCTCCAGGTGTGTATGATAATCCTGACGTGGGGTCTGGATTTAATTTCCATAATGGCCAAAATATATTTGGTCGAACGAGTGATTTTATGCAACTTGCAACGGGAGATAATAGACCGTTAATCAACGATACTGTTATTTTGAATGGCAATAATAATATGTATAATATTAGGGTCAATGGACAGTCGCTCGAGACACTACAAACATCTAACATGCTAGGGGAATTTCAAGTGGGCGTTTTCACTGCACCGACTTCGAGTGGTATCAATAATATTTATAACAGTGATATTAATCAAACATCGACAACCCATAATGGAATGAGTGTTGCTAATAATTCTAATGTAGATTCTCTTAATATTTATAACACTACTATAACAAGTTCTGTTAGCAATCTACCTGGTGAAAGTTTGAATGTCGGCAGTGGCGTTGGAAATTTACGTACTAGCGAATTAAATCTATTCAATTCGACTGTCACTACCTCTAATACCACTACTAGTGATAACTTCTCGCTTGCGGTGGGGGTACTCAATAATGAATCAGGTCTCTTAAATATTTCAAACACTTCTATTACAACTACTGGAACACATCTCAGTTTCCTTGTAAGTGTTTTAAATAATTCTTCAATAGATAATCTTGGTACAATCACTATTACAGGATCTACTATTACAGCAAATGGGAATGATATACTAGACTCTGGCAGTGTAGCTGGTGTATTGAATCAAGCAACCGCAGATCACGATAGCGCAAATGCTAATATTTCACAATCCACTATCTCGGTTACCTCAAATAATAGCAATGACAACTCTCTTCTTTATGGTATTGCAACAGTTGGAAAGAATAGTACAATGAGTATTGCTAATTCTACAATTAATAGCGCTGGTGATCATGGTAGTGTTGCTGGAATAGGTGTGGGCGAACCTACAGCGACACTGAATTACCAAAACATTCTCAATTCGGTTAACTTTTCAGGTACAGCCACGGGTACACCCATACAAAACAACTCTGGCACCTTAAATGGCCAGGGAGATAACCAATGTTTTGTGAATGGTGTATCGACACCTTGTCAATAGCCCTTACTACTGCCTGGGTATTTCCTACTGTTTTTTAGGTAATACCCAATAATTTTTTCATGAATAACCCTTTATACTGCTCTAACTCAGAAGATAATTTTTGATTATTATTCAATAATAACGAAGAATATTTTTCTGTAGAGACGGGTAAACAGGCTATAACATTGGAGGATATTTTTCATGAAACGGGTGTTAATCAACTTGGCTTTAATTTCAACGATAGGACTTGTTGGCTGCTCTAGTAATACTCAAAGTCAAAACACAGGTGCTGGCGCAGTGTCTGGTGGTGCTATTGGTGGCTTGGGGCTAGCTGCACTCGGCGGGAATCCTGTTGCGATTGGTGCTGGCGTCATTGGCGGTGCGTTAATAGGTGGCTTTATTGGACATAATATGGATAGTACTGATACCCAGGCAAGCGTGGCTGCGATAAAAGGTAATCCAGTGAATCACACCACTCAATGGGTCAACCCTAAAACGGGTGTTACTTACACGATGACTCCAACCAGTGATTTATTCACGCTAAAAGGCAACCCTAATTGTCGCAAATATAATTTTACAGCAACAACTAAACAAGGCAAAACGCACCAGTACAATGGTACAGCCTGCTTAATGGAAGATAATAACTGGCATAACGTCAAACTTTAATTTTTTAATGTTTACACAACCAACCTATCAAAACTCAATATCTCAGTCGTTCCCGCTTTCTTTAGCGGGAACTTCTGCCCAATTTAACTGCTTGTAATAATAAAAAAATGCCGTTGGCAAGATCGTTACGATAATACCTGAAATAAAAATGACTTCATAAGAAAAAACACTACCGACATTAATCCCTGCAGGTGGAAAAAACCCGACTGTTAATGTAATGGCGCAACCCAGAAGCCCCAATAAACAGACAAACCACATCCCTATTTTGCCCCCTGGAATCGCAAAAGCTCTTGGCTGATCTTTAAATTTATAACGTAAATAAAGCGCGGAAATGAACATCATCACGTACATCAACATATAAAGTTGTATATTTAATGCAGTTAATAACCAATAAGAACCCCCAATGCTCGGCATCAGCAAAAACACCAGGCAAATAATACTGACCAAAACGGCTTGTGTAATAAGTAAGTTAGCAGCAACACCATGCTTATTTTCTTTTTGCAAAAACAATGGTAAAAAACCCATTTGTGCTGCTTGCAATAATCCTTTGGCAGGTGAAATAACCCAACTAATAATACCGCCTAATGTTCCAATCAATATCATAACGGTAATCGCTGGCATGATTTTGCTAATATGGTAAGCTGCAAAAAAACGCGTAAAAGCTTGCATAATGCCATCGACTAAATTAATTTGCTCTTTAGGTAAAACAATCGCAATAGCTAATGAACCTAAAATCATTGTGCTTAAAATAAGCCAGACAGAAATATAAAGCGCTCGTGGAAAAGATTTCTGAGGATTATTAATTTCTTTAACATGCACTGCCGCTAATTCCATCCCTGCAAATGAAGTCATAATAGCCGTGAGCGAGATCCAGCTATCCATATGGGAAAAAGAAGGTAAAAGCGTTGCTGCTGTAAAATGTACTTGAGAAAGATTACCTAAGATCAACCAGGCAATAGCAAGCCCAATAATCAGTACCATTGGGATAGCCATACCTGTAATCGTACAAAAGGTAACAAATCGGCTAGACACATGAATACCTTTTAAGTTAAGTAATGTGAGAGACCAAAAAACTAATAAGATAACACTGATTAAATAAATTTTATTGTGTACTAAACTAGGATCAATCAAATAAGAAACGACCCCTGCCACGAAAGATAAAATAGTAGGAAACCAAACTAGATTAGAAATCCATTGCAGCCAAATTGCCATAAAAGCAATTTTTTCGCCAAAGGCTAATTTTACCCAATAACAAATACCCCCCTTTTCTGTCCAACTCGAAGCAAGCTCTGCTGAAACAAGGGCTGTTGGAATCAAAAATACAATCGCTGAAAAAATAAAGAAAAAGATAAGCGCGCTACCAAATAAGGCAGCTGCAGGCAAATTTCGGATACTATCGACAGTACCCACAATAAACATAACTAACACAAAGGTAGAAATCTTTGCGCGATGAAGGGTCGTTTGTAATGACATTTAGAATACCATTGGTTTATAAGGAACGATAAAGCCACGCATATGTATTTTACTCATGATAGTAGAGAGTTTTGCTGCAGAAGCTTCTCTAGACTCAGGCCCTACATAAACGGCTGTTCGAATGCTTCCTGTGGATGATTGAGTCTCATGAATAAATGCTTTAAACCCCGATGCTTTCAATCGACTTACCAAACGATGCGCATTTGATTTATTTTTAAAGCTGCCCATTTGCACAACCCAGACAGATTTTTTGGGTAATGACAAATTGCTCGCTGCATGATGGGAATTTCCAAAAGATGAACCACGTCCCTCTTTAGCCGCTTTAAGCACAGGCTTTGCTCGGCTAGTCGTATGAGTTGTTAAATGATTTTTTATTTGTATTACGTGAGGAATCACATGACGTTTATTATCTGTTATGTTACTTGCCATATGGCTCTTTTTGTTAATATCTGCTGCGATGGCAGGTGTAATCTCCGCAGTGCTTTCCTCTAGATTTGAAGGAGCGACATTTGCATTAACATCAGTCAGAGGTGCTGGCGTGACTTCAACAGTATCTCCTACATATTTCACGGTGGTTTGTGTTGTGGGTGCAGGAGCTGTTTTCTGCGGTGCTGGCTGTTGTGGCTCGCCATTAGATGTGATTGCTTGCAACTGTGTATCTAACGCAGTGGCAGGTGCTCTTGTGATAGTTGTACTAGTTGCGGTAGAAGCATCAACGCTATTCCCAGGTGATAATGAATTAGCATTCTGAATTTCTGTATGAGTAGTATTATGAGTATCATTGGGAAGGGACATTTCTGGATTCGCCACGGGTGCTGCCGCTGCCATTGGCTGGTCCGATACGGCAGGGACTGTCAATTTGGCTGCTGTATCAGATTGCCCCGATGAGGGTGAAATTACCATTTGTCTATTGAAAAACAAAGGAACCAATACCATCACCAATGCACCGATAATCACTATTCCGATGATCCTTTGTAACGTCTTTTTGTCTATGATTTTTTCCATAACTTACCTCTTAAGATTGACTCATTATTCGGGTCAGCATTAATTTTGCTAATAGCCTTGAAACAGAACCACGTAGATGATGACGACTGACAATAAGATCAATCGCACCGTGGTCCAATAAAAATTCACTGCTCTGAAAGCCCTCTGGCAATGTTTCTCTCACGGTTTGCTCAATCACGCGGGGGCCTGCAAAACCAATCAAAGCCTTAGGCTCTGCGATAATCACATCACCCAACATGGCAAGGCTTGCAGAAACACCGCCCATGGTAGGATCTGTCAATACAGAAATATAAGGTATCCTCTCTTCTGCCAAACAAGCAAGTGCGCAACTGACTTTAGCCATTTGCATCAGTGAAATAAGGGCTTCTTGCATACGAGCGCCACCGCTTGCAGAAAAACAAACAAAAGGCATTTTAAATTCAATAGCCGCCTGGATGCCTCTCACAAAACGCTCTCCCACTCCTGCTCCCATGGAGCCACCAATAAATCCATATTCAAAAGCAGCTGCTACCAAGGGTAAACCCAAGACTTGTCCTCGCAGAACAACCAATGCTTCTTTTTCGTCTGTCGTTTTTTGGGCCGCTGCTAGGCGTTCTTTATATTTCTTCAAGTCTTTAAATTTTAGTCGATCAACAGGAAGGACATCTGCTCCAATTTCAAATTTAGGGCCTTCATCTAAAAAATACTGTAATCTTTTTCGCGCAGAAATACGCATATGGTAATTGCACTTAGGACACACTTCCAAGTTACGTTCTAATTCAGAACGGTATAAGACAGCACTGCATTTATCGCATTTTGCCCATAATCCTTCGGGAATGCCTTTTTTAGTGGTAGCGTCTGTACGAATCCGTGAAGGTAATAATTTTTTAAACCAACTCATATCGATATTACTCAATTTATATTATAAAAACGTCTTTGGATTATACAGAGTAAGTATTAAAAAAGTAATATATTGCTTCTTTTTGGAAAAAGATACTGGGGCGGATAAGCTACATGGGTTAAATATAACCCCTCCGCAGCAGCAGTCACAGCCGCCTGACGCCTATCTCTACTCGCTAGCACAGCCTGTACCCACTCTGGCTCTTTAAAGCCTGCGCCTACTTCTAATAATGTTCCAACAATATTACGCACCATATGGTGTAGAAACGCGTTTGCTACCACTTCGATCATAATATAGTCATGGCACCGTGTCACAGTAAGTGATTTTATATTTCGCATGGGTGTTTTGGATTCGCATTGCGCTGAGCGAAATGCGCTAAAATCATGTTCACCTATTAGATAGCTCCCTGCTTGCTCCATCATGGCAATATTAAGGACATCATAATGCCATGCCACACGAGCTGCTAAAAGAGCGGGTCGTGCAGGATAATTATAAATAAGATAGCGATAAGAACGCGATAAAGCGGTATAACGCGCATGAAATGCTTCATCCACTTGCTGTGCCCAACAAACTGCAATACCTGCTGGCAAAAGCGCATTCGTTCCAAACACCCATGCACGCATTTGCCGTATGGCATTTGTATCAAAATGAGCGACCTGGCCTGTCGCATGTACGCCTGCGTCTGTGCGGCCCGCACAAAATAGCATGATGGGCTCATCAGCAATTCGAGTTAACGCTGTTTCAAGGCTGCCTTGAATGGTCAGTAAATTTTCCTGCTGTTGCCATCCATAAAACCCATGGCCATTATATTCAATGCCGAGTGCAATCCGCATAGTTTTTAAAGAGTTGTCATAAGTTGGTGAGCCACGCGCTGTTGGCCTGAATTGCCATGCTGAGCGACATGGTCAAGAATCTTTTTAGCAAGTCTTACTTTACCTATCTCAATATAAGCCCTTGCCAGATCGAGTTGCGTGGCCATCATATCCTCTCCCGCGATTGCTTTAATATCTTGGCTTGTAATAACTACAGTAGATTTTTGAATAGGTGTTGGTGTTGGTTTTGGCTTTATTTTAATAAGTTTTTTTTTCTTAAAATAAATAAAAAAAACAACTGCGCCTAGCAATAAAATAACACCCATAAAAATAAAAAAAATTAGCATAGTTTTTTCATCTGTATTAATAGCTCGGCAATTTGCACAGCGTTCAATGCAGCTCCTTTACGTAAATTATCTGCAACTACCCAAAAATTAAGTCCTTTTTCACAAGAAATATCTTCCCGAATTCGACCTACATAAACCTCATCTTTTTCTGCTGCATCTTGTACAGGTGTCGGATAAGGTTTTTTAAGTCGAATGCCTGGCATTTTACTTAATAAACTTATTGCTTTTTTCTCAGTGATTTTCTTTTTTGTTTCAACATGCACAGCCGCCGCATGGCCATAAAAAACAGGCACACGCACAGCCGTAGGGTTAACACCCAACGCGGGATTATGAAAAATCTTCTGTAACTCATTCACCAATTTCATCTCTTCTTTGGTATACCCATTTCCTATAAATTCATCAATATGAGGCAATACATTAAATGCGATTTGCTGAGGATAAACATTCATTTTAATGGGCATTCCATTCAGTGATTGCACTGTCTGTTCAACAAGCTCAGTCACTGCGTCTTTACCCGTACCCGAAACAGATTGATAAGTTGCAATATTCACACGCGTAATGCCTACTCCTTCATCAATCGGTTTCAATGCCATGGCAATGGGGATAGTGCTGCAATTCGGACTCGCGATAATACCTGACTGACCAAAATCAGAAAGCGCTTCTGGATTGACTTCTGGAACAATTAATGGAATATCTTTGTGATCACGAAAATAAGAACTTTTATCTATCACAATATTGCCAGATTGCACTGCTTTAGGCGCATATTCTTCAGAAATAGCATTGCTCGCACAAAAGAAGCAAAGTTGTGTTTGAGTAAAATCAAAATGAGCAACATCTTCAATCCAATAACATTGATTTTTAAATTCACATAACTGGCCAACGGACCGCGCGCTTGCCAGCAGATAAAGTTTTTTAATGGGAAAATGGCGTTCTTCTAAAATAGAGAGTAACGTTGATCCCACGATACCTGTTGCGCCAACAATAGCAATATTGATGGAAGTCATTTATTTTCCCCTTATGTAATTGCTGGGACAAATTAAATGTAGGGTGGATTAGACGCGTTTTTTGCATCGTAATCCATCAAATAAAATTACATTATCAAAAAGCTATAAGTAGATTTGATTTGGTGGATTACGACGCAAAAAACGCGTCTAATCCACCCTACATTTATGCCTGGGCAAAATCAAATAGCTCTCGCAAAATCAACGAATAAGTCACAAACGCGACATTCGGACTTGCTTTTATTTCAGCAAGTAAACTTTGCCAACGATCAATCAAATGTTTGTTTTGACTCATCCAGTATTCAATCCGCTCTTCTATTAATTTGCCAACCATTTTTTTTGATTTTAATTTAAGAACACTAATACTCAATTTCTTTTGAGCACGATCTAAATCATCACGAAAAGCAGAACGAGCTAATTCATCCCATTGGTTTTCTATAGAATAAGCATTCATCTGCTCTCGCAACCAATTTAATTCTAACTTTAAATCAAGAAGATAATATGTTTTAGCTACTTCGAAGATATCAAAATGGTATTTTATAGAGGCATGAACAATATCCAACGATGTAAACAAAGGATTACAACTCGCGATTTTATCTGCCAATACCACAGGTACGCCTTCAGCGATATAGTCTTGCGTTGTAGATTTTAATTGCGTGCATTCACTTTCTGTTAAAAGCTGCGGTATTTTTTTCATAAGCTCAGCCAAAGGCGGCTTAAAGTCAGCAATTGTTTTTTCAATTTGTATATCAGGTTTACTGTTACGTAAAAACCAACGCGTTGAACGACGAATTAAATAATAAATTTGCAGCATCAATTTTTGCTGTATCGCTGGCTTGACTACCCAATCCAATTCTTCAATTTGATGCCACAGCGTATTTAGCCTATACAGCTCATCCGCAATGACATAAGCACGTATTACAAACTCAACGGATGCGCCTGTTTCACGCTGTAAACGCTCTACAAAGTAAACACCCATTCGATCTGTGATGCTTTTAGCAAGTTGTGTAGCGATAATTTCACTGCGCAGGCTATGTTCCTTCATCTGCGAAAAATATTTTTTATGTAAAACTTTAGGAAAAGCCAGCAAGAGATATTTTGAAAAATAAGGGTCTTCAGGTATTTTTGAAGCTAAAATATCTTGTTTTAAATTCATTTTGCTATAAGCAATCAACACGGCAAGTTCAGGCCGCGTTAATCCTTGGCCATTTATTTTACGCTCCACTAATGTTTTTTCGTCAGGCAAAAACTCAAGTTGTCTATTTAATTGGCCGCGTTTTTCGAGTTCATTCATAAATCGCTTAAATAATTCTGTCGTAGATAGCGTGACTGAATTTTCCAAACTTAGAATCTGTGTCTGCTGATAATTATCACTCAATACTAATTCTGCTACTTCCTCTGTCATTTTTTCTAGTAAAATATTACGCTGTTTCAGCGTCATTTCTCCATCTAATACAAGCTTATGTAAGAGAATCTTAATATTCACCTCATGGTCGGAGCAATCAACGCCAGCCGAATTATCAATAAAATCAGTATAAATAATGCCGTTATTTAATGAATATTCTATACGAGCGGCCTGAGTAAATCCTAAGTTTCCTCCTTCGCATACAACACGCGCTTTCAATTCATTACCATTCACACGAATGCCATCGCTTGTTCTATCACCTACATCTGAATGAGATTCGGTACTTGCCTTCACAAAAGTACCTATACCACCATTAAAAATTAAGTCGACCGATGCTGTTAACATCGCACGAACTAGGTCATTAGGTGCAAGCTGGTCTTTCTCAATAGCTAATAATGCTTTTATCTGAGGCGAAATTTTAATAGATTTGAGCGAACGACTAAAAACCCCGCCGCCTTCTGAAATTAATTTTGGATCGTAATCAGCCCAGCTTGAACGCGGTAAATGAAATAATCGTTGCCGTTCTTCAAAGCTTATTTGCGCATTAGGATTAGGATCAAGAAAAATATGCCGATGATCAAATGCCCCGACTAATTTAATATGGTTTGACAATAACATACCATTGCCAAACACATCACCACTCATATCTCCAATCCCAATCACAGTAAAATCAGTTTTTGCGGGATTGATACCAATTTCCCTGAAATGACGTTTAACAGATTCCCAGGCACCCCGCGCGGTAATTCCCATTTTTTTATGATCATAACCTGCTGAACCACCTGACGCAAAAGCATCATCCAGCCAAAATTGGTATTCCTTCGAAATACCATTCGCAATGTCTGAAAAAGTAGCCGTTCCTTTATCAGCAGCTACCACTAAATAAAAATCATCATCATCATAACGAATAACATTGTGAGGGGGAACAATTTGGTGATTGACTATATTGTCCGTAATATCTAATAAGCCACGAATAAATGTCGAATAAGAATAGACGACTTCAGCCAGCACGGCATCGCGGTCCCCGTCTATAGGCAATAATTTAGGGAAAAATCCCCCTTTTGCTCCTACCGGAACAATCACTGTATTTTTTACATGTTGCGCTTTCATCAAGCCCAATACTTCTGTGCGAAAATCTTCTCGACGGTCTGACCAACGTATTCCTCCTCTTGCGACTTTTCCTCCACGTAAATGGACGCCCTCTACACGAGGAGAATACACAAAAATTTCATACATCGGTCTTGGTAAAGGTAATTCTGAAATCATGGCGGGATCAAGCTTAAATGAAATATAAGTTTTATACAGGCCCTCTTCCGTTTGTTGAAAATAATTCGTACGTAAAGTCGCAAGTATCACTTCTAAAAAACGACGCAAAATTTTATCTTCATCTAAACTGGCAACGTCTTGTAATGATTTTTCAATATGATCAACTAATGCTAATACATCGGGTGTATTGGCTATGTTAGGTGTATTCAATCTATTGACATCATATTCAGGTGAAAAACGCAGGCCAAATAAATTTACTAATTGCTTGGCAATACTGGCATTATTAACTAATGCAACCTCAATATAGTTTGGGCTGAATGTAAACCCAATTTGACGAAAATATTTAGTATAAGCTCGCAAAATAGTGATTTCACGCCACGTTAATCCTGCCTCTAGAACTAAACGATTTAACCGATCATCTTCAACATAACCAAACCAAATAGATGAAAATGCGTCTTGAAAATTTTCTTTCAGTGATGGCACATCAATTTCTTTATTGCTCACATATTCCATATTAAAATCACTGAGCCAAACCACATTGCCATCACGAAAAATAATTTCATGTGGCCGTTCACCATTGATTTTTAACCCCATATTTTCTAATGTAGGCAATACATCTGATAATGCGATAGCATGTTCACTATGAAATATTTTTAATCGTAATGCAGATTTACTGGCTTTATAAAAAATCATGCCTAGCGGGTTTTCGAATGAAAGCGTTTCTATTTTTTTTATATCATCAATAGCAGTATACGGTAAATAATATTCAGTATAACTGGAAGGAAATGCTTTACGATATTTTGAAAAATAATTTAAACCTTCAGCCTCATCAAATTCTTCGATTAATTGGGATTTTAATTCATCAATCCAAGAGCGAGCGACTGCAATTAACTTTTGCTCTAGCGCAACTAGGTCATACTCAACAGGTGTTTTAGAATTAACACGAATGAGATAATGGATACGTGCTAAAACAGAATCAGAAAAATAGGAAGAGTAATTCGCTTCAGTTCCCTTAAAGCCAGTCATCAAAATATCTTGCATGGCCATACATAAATCAGTCGTAAAAATATCGCGAGGCACATACACTAAACAAGAAAAATAACGCCCATACGCATCTTTACGCACAAACAATCGTACACGTTTACGTTCTTGCAACTGCAAAATACCAAGTGTGAGATAAAGAAGCTCTTCATGAGTTGCTTGAAATAAATCATCACGCGGTAATGTTTCTAAGATATGCACAACTTCCTTTCCATTATGGCTATCTGATGGAAAATTCAACTCTTGCATGATTTTTTCAACTTTATGTCTTAAAAATGGAATATAGCGCGGGCTCGAATGATAGGCGGTGGAAGTATAAAGCCCCACAAAACGTCTTTCCCCAATACATTCTCCTTTTTCATTAAAACTTTTGACCCCAATACAATCGGTATAATCATCGCGATGCACAGTCGCTTTGGTATTGGTTTTAGTAATCGTTAAGATATTATTTCCCAAAGCAAGTTGGCGCGCTTCTGGAGGTAAATCGGCATAATTTCTGAGTCTTACCGCCGTGCTGTCATCACGTAGGACACCTAAACTTGTTCCTGGAATAATTTGCAAAGCACGATTAGCACCTTTACCAATGAGTTTATAATGGCGGAAACCAAAAAAGGTGAAATGATTGCTGATTAACCAACGTAAAAAATCTTTTGATTCTTCTATTTCAGAGGGGTCAAGCGGTGGTGGATTTTGTTCTAGCTCATAGAGCGCTTCTTCTACCTGTGCAACCATTTTGTGCCAATCAAAAACCGCTAACCGTACGTCTTTTAATATCTCTAGAATATCAATACGCAACTCGTCCATTTTCATAAGATCAATTTGTCTATCAATCTCAAAATAAATAGGGGCTTCTGAAGTCGCTTTAGGATCTGTTGCCCCCAGCGGCAATATCTTAACAATACAGTGATGGGAGTCACGGATGACTTTAAAGCCACCAAAATGAATTGCAAAATGAATTAATATGCCTCTACGATCAAGTTCCATCCGGATAGAATCTACTAAGAAAGGAATATCATCATGTGATACTTCTATAATAGTATGTCCCGACTGCCATCCATCTTTTTCTAGATTAGGATTAAACACTCTTACTTTCGTTTCATCTGGCCTACGTTGGTAAATCAAATTCCAGTGGGAAATAAGCGCGCCTGCTAAATCTTCAATAGAGTGCGCGTGGATATCTTCTAATGACACAGAAGCATAATACCGTTCTGCAAATGTTTCCAATAACTCTGCTTGATCTTGAGGTATCTTGCTCTTTAAATGAGCATTTAATTTTTGGATTACTTCTTTCAGCTCACCACCATTTTGATCTGGCATAAAAAAATTTGGCCTCCTACGGCGTGATTTATCTATTCTAATAATCTAATAGGCTGAATTTTATCTCTTTTAGAAATAGAAATACAATAAAAAGAAAGATGAAAAAAAATTTATTCCTTTATCTTTTTTTTGCCACCGTCTCCCGCAAGTAAACAGGCAACGCATCGCGTGCATGGACCCAATCGCTATTTTTATATTTCATTTGAGCGAGTGTCAAAATCGCTTTTGCGGTCGGTAACTGTGTCACGTCTACTGCTTTCGGCAAGTATATAATCTCATTTTTATAAATCTCCCACGCATTTCCCACGCCATAAAAATCACTCTCTGAAAAAAAAATTTTTTCTGG
>JAJONP010000174.1 GCA_021323555.1 Gammaproteobacteria bacterium
TTTTACTGCGTAGTAATTTAAATTTTGTATAGTTTATAACCTAACCCCTGCAAATACAATAGCTATTGTTAATCTGGACAACTCTATTTTAATTGATTGACAATCTATCTATAACTCTCTAGGCAGCGGGAATTCTGTCATCCGCTCCGAAAATAATTTTAATAAATAATATCGTATCAATGTATTATTAAAAAATTGCCCGCGTAATTTTTTAGAGATGGCCACTGCAATATTATGCTCAGCCAATGTTTTTGAAAATTGATGCGGGCCATCTTTTCCTCGGCGTGCCACAAAAAATAAATAATCGTGATGTTCAGGATGCACAGATGCCATGATGGATTCTTCACTCGGCATGGAGATAGGTGTAGGCGGTAATCCTAAGCGGGTGTAAGTATTATAAGGCGTATCTTCCCGCAAATTTTCTTTATAAATGGTGCCATTAAATCGTGTGCCTAGACCATAAATAACGGTAGGGTCAATTTGCAGTCGCATATTTTTATGTAGCCGATTAATAATAACACCCGTAATCGTAGGGCGCTCACTGTCAAATTCTGTTTCTTTCTCGACCATGGAAGCCACAATAAGCGCTTCATAGCTATTTTTAAAAGGTAAATCCGCATCGTGGCTTGCCCATGCAACCGCAAGCTTCGCTTGCATTACTTTAAAAGCACGTTTCAACAATGAAAGATCTGTCGTTCCGCTTGCGAAATAATAGGTATCAGGATAAAACTGGCCTTCAGGTGATACACCAGGTTGTCCTAAATAACGCATTAAAGCGGAATCACTTAAATTTTGTGAAGTGTGCTTGAAATGCCTTTCTTGCAATAAAGCAGCACGTAATTGCCTCATGTTCCAGCCTGGAACAATACTAAACTCATGATAAACTAACCCACTGCCCGTCAGCAGTTGGGTAAGAATTTTGTAAGCATTCGCGCCTTGAGGAAAGAGATATTCACCCGCTTTAAGATCATACCCGCCTCCACGTAAATCAATTAATATACGAAAAAATAAGCGGTTTTTGATTATATTTTTAAAATATAAATCATCGATGACTGATTGAATTTTCTCGCCTGGATGAACGGTATATTGATAACCTTGTTCATCTAAAATAAGAGGTGAAAATAAAGACCGAAACGCTGTTACGAATCCAGTGACGAGCAATATAAAAAAAACAGCAAACGCAATGCGCTGCTTTGTCATGAGCCATCAAACCGACGAAATAAAAGTGTTCCGTTTGTTCCACCAAAACCAAATGAATTAGATAATGCAGCACGAATTTGTCTAGGCTGAGCTTGGTGGGGTACAAAATTCAAATCGCAATTTTCAGAAGGCTCATCTAAATTAATCGTTGGAGGCGCTACTTGATCACGAATGGCTAGCACGGTAAATGCTGCTTCCACCGCACCTGCTGCACCTAATAAATGCCCCGTCATTGATTTAGTAGAACTCACAGCAAGTTTATAAGCATGATCACCAAAACTGCGTTTAATCGCTAATACTTCTAACTCATCACCCACCGGGGTTGAAGTGGCATGTGCATTGATATAGTCCACTTGGTCAGGTGTCATGCCCGCATCCGCTAATGCGCTATCTGTTGCAAGTGCTGCGCCTAAACCTTCTGAATGTGGCGATGTGATATGCGTGGCATCTGCACTCATGCCAAAACCCGCAAGCTCCGCATAAATTTTCGCACCACGTTTTGTAGCATGTTCCATACTTTCCAACACGAGAATTCCTGCGCCATCCCCCAACACAAAACCATCACGATCTTTGTCCCAGGGACGACTTGCTTTTTGAGGTTCATCATTACGCGTTGAAAGAGCGCGCAAGGCAGCAAAACCACTGACGCCTAATTGAGTGGTCGCCATTTCCGAACCACCTGCCACCATCACATCTGCATCACCATAAGCAATAGAACGCGCAGCAAGACCAATATTATGAGTGCCTGTTGTACACGCAGAAACAACCGAAATATTAGGGCCTCGCATGCCATACATAATGGAAAGATTACCTGCAATCATGTTAATAAGGGCTGCAGGAATAAAAAAAGGAGAAATACGACGAGGGCCCGAGTCGAGCAAAATACCATGTGATTTCTCAATCATTGGCAAACCGCCAATCCCTGAACCAATAGCCAGCCCAATACGATGTGCATTATTTTCAGTAATTTCTAAGCCTGCATCTTTAATCGCCTGAACACCCGCAGCAATACCATATTGAATAAAAATATCACGTTTACGCGCGTCTTTTTCAAGCATATAAGGAAGTGGATCGAATCCTTTGACGCTGCTACAGATATGACAACTGATAGCAGATGGATCGAATTGATCAATCCGATGCACGCCATTCTTTCCTGCTAAGATAGCATTCCAAGTCTCTTCCACATTGAGACCTAAAGGTGTAACCATTCCTAAGCCAGTTACAACCACGCGTTTTTTATTCAAAACCAGGCTCCTTTTCGTAATTTTTTGCGCATGTTTAAAAACCTCTTGAATGCTTAATTCTCTCTGCTCCTTATTCTTAACTGTGTTCTTTTAAATGCGCGTTAATATATTCTATTGCTTGTTTAATAGTCTTTATTTCTTCAGCATCTTCATCTGGAATTTCAGTTTCAAATTCTTCTTCCAATGCCATCACTAACTCTACTGTATCTAATGAATCTGCTCCCAAATCATCCACAAAAGAAGCATCACTTGTCACCTCTTCTTCTTTAACGCCAAGCTGTTCAATCACAATTTTTTTGACTCGTTGCTCTACTGTACTTGTACTCATATAATCCTTCTCTCCTTCACTAATAAAAAATAACGTCACTATTCAACAGGACGATAAATAGATAAAAAACTGTTTGTGCCTATTCAAAAGCCTCGTGAACGCTCACCGTTGTTATCGTAGTTTATGTAAAAAACGATAAGTTGCAAGTTGAATTTGCTATTTATATGCCCATCACATGTAATTCATAGAGAATCGCTGGCTTTAAGGCATGTACATGCCACCATTCACGTGCAAGGTTTGTCCAGTAATATAACTTGCTTTATCTGAAGCAAGAAATGAGACCGCCATGGCCACTTCATCCGCCTGCCCTAAACGTTGCAGAGGGATATGGTCATGTCTGTATCAATAAATCCAGGGGCGACTGCATTCACTGTAATATTTCGCGAGCCTATTTCTTGCGCTAATGCTTTGGTAAACCCAATCAACCCTGCTTTCGCCGCCGCATAATTCACCTGACCTGCATTCCCTGTCGAACCTACAACTGAACTGATATTAATAATCCTACCCCAACGCATTTTTAGCATATCACGCAAACAGATTTTAGTGATGCGATAAATTGAATTTAAATTGGTTTCAATCACTGCATCCCACTCTTCTTCTTTCATTCGCAAAAATAAATTATCTTTTGTAATAGCAGCGTTATTCACTAAAATAGCAGGCATTGCCTCTTCTTGTTTTAAAACTGTCGTTAACGCTTCAATAGATTCTTGCTCTGTCACATTCAATACAACACCATTGCCTTTGATATTGGCTTCTGCAAAAGCATCTTTGATTTTATTCGCACCTTCTATGGTGGTTGCTGTTCCAATCACAGTAGCACCTTCATGACCTAACTGAAGTGCAATCGCCAATCCTATTCCACGGCTCGCGCCTGTGACCAATGCAATTTTACCTTGATGAGGCATCTAGTGAGCTCCTTGTACTGTAAGGCGTAAATTCTCGAGATCTGAAGTATGCATTAATTCTATTTCAGCAACTATCCGTTTGTTTAAGCCTGTTAAAACTTTACCTGGCCCACATTCTACAATAGATTCAATAGCGTTTTCTGCAAATTTTTTGATTATTTCAACCCAACGCACAGGCATAAATAACTGTCTTACAAGTCCATCGCGAACTCTATCTGCGTCTGTATATATCTCAACATCGACATTATTAATGACTGGAATCAACGGTGCTTGAACAGGAATAGTCGCTATAATTTCTTTTAATTTTTCCGCAGCAGGTTTCATCAATGCACAATGCGAAGGCACGCTTACAGGTAATAGCTTTACCAGCCGTGCGCCTTCTGCTTTTGCCAAAATCATAGCACGCTCAACAGCTACTTTGTGACCCGCGATGACCACTTGTCCTGGGCTATTAAAATTCGCAGGAGTTAATACTTCATCTGCTAGAATGGCCTTTTCACAAATCGCTTGCACAGCCGCATCATCCAACCCAACAATCGCAGCCAACGCACCCTGCCCCACCGGCATAGCTTCTGTCATGAACTTGCCGCGGGCTGCAACAAGCCGTACTGCATCTGAAAACCTTAATGCTTGAGCGCAAACTAATGCAGCATATTCACCTACGCTGTGGCCAGCCAATAACGCGGGATGATTTTTATCATGAGCCATAAGTATGCGCCATATGGCATAAGAGCCTGCAAGTAATGCGGGCTGCGTATACACAGTTTGATCTAATATCTCGGCAGTCCCTTGTTGCACTAATTTCCATAAATCATAACCCAGCACACTGGATGCTTCGGCATAAGTCGCCTCAATTTCAGGAAATTCATGGGCAATGTCAGCGAGCATACCCACTGTTTGTGAACCTTGCCCTGGAAAAACTATAGCAAATTTTTTCATCATCTAAACCCTCACCCTAGCCCTCTCCCCTCGCAAAAAACGCTCCGGGAGAGGGGACGATCTTAAGCAGTGTTCTCTCTCCTCTCAATGACGAAACTTAAGAAAACAATTTTAAGCAGCGCTTGCTCTCCCCTCGCAATAACGGGAACAGAATTAATATTTTAGTATTTTATAAGGGCCGAACCCCATGTCAATCCGCCGCCGATTCCTTCAAGCAATAAAGTATCTCCACGTTTGATACGTTTATCCCGTACAGCCTCATCTAATGCAAGAGGAATAGAAGCAGCAGAAGTATTACCTTGCTTATCCAATGTAATAATAACTCGTTCCATGGATAAATCTAATTTTTTTGCCATCGCTTCAATAATACGAATATTTGCCTGATGCGGCACTAACCAATCAATATCTGATTTCTGTAAGTAATTCGCAGCTAATGTTTCATCAAACAAATCATCTAGCATATTAACGGCAAGTTTAAATAATTGGTTACCTTTCATTTGCATATACCCCGTTGGAGTATCTAGCGATAATATATCTTTATGCGTGCCGTCTGCATGTAAATGTGTGGATAGAATACCAGGTTCTTGGCTTTTACCTAAAAGAACAGCAGCTGCACCATCTCCAAACAAAACAGCGACACTTCTGTCGTTCCAATCAACAACTCTTGTCATGACTTCGCTACCAATCACTAACGCATTATTCACCTTACCTTGACGAATAAATTGATCGGCAATACTCATCGCATAAACAAAACCCGTACAAGCAACTGAATTCAAATCAAATGCCGGACATCCCGCAATGTTTAAGCGTTGCTGCAACAAACAAGCAGTACTTGGGAATGTTTTGTCAGGTGTTGTAGTCGCTATAATAATTAAACCAATATCACTTGCCTCAATTCCTGCTGCAGACATCGCGGCAAGTGCGGCCATTTCAGCCATGCTGAGCGCCGTTTCATCTGACGCTGCAATATGCCGTTGATGTATACCAGTGCGTTTTACAATCCAATCGTGAGAGGTATCAAGCATTTTTTCTAAATCAAAATTCGTTAGAATTTTTTTAGGTAGATAACTCCCTGTTCCTATTATTTTTGAATAATTCATACTATTAACTTTTATAAGATTTCAATAATGCTTCGACTCGCCTACTCATCAATTCAGTCACATCTTTCTCAACTTGTACAATGGCTTCCTCAATCGCACAGGCAAATGCTTGTATCTTGGCACTACCATGACTTTTAACAACAATCCCTTTCAAGCCAATGAAGCTGGCGCCATTGTAACGATCAGGATCAATACGTTTCGTCAATGATTTAATCACAGGCAAAGCAAGCAACGCAATAAACTTAGAAAATAAATTCTTATAAAAAGCTTCTTTAATCAGTTGCTTAATAAAACTTGCGACACCTTCAGTGGTTTTTAATGCGATATTACCGACAAAACCGTCACAGACAATGACATCTGCTTTACCATCATAAATTTTATTGCCTTCAATATAGCCCATATAATTAATAACAGTGGCATTCGCTAAAAGCGCTGCTGTGGCTTTCACTTGTTCATTGCCTTTGATAGCTTCTTCGCCAATATTTAACAGGCATACAGTTGGGTTAGGAATATTATCGACTGCAGAGGCAAGCACAGAACCCATCACAGCAAATTGAAATAAATGGTCGGCAGTGCAATCGACATTGGCGCCTAAATCCAACATTCGCATGTTTTTAGTACCCACTCGCGTAGGAAAAGTTGAAATAATCGCAGGACGATCGATACCAGGTAAGGTTTTTAAAACAAAGCGCGCTGTTGCCATCAAAGCGCCTGTATTTCCAGCACTCACACAGGCTTCTGCCTTCCCTTCTTTCACTAAATTAATAGCGACTCGCATGGATGAATCTTTCTTGGTACGTAACGCAATAGCAGGTGCTTCATCCATCTCGACTCGTTGTGATGTATGATGGATCGTTAATCTTGAATGATTTTGCACCTGCCGCGCATTCAGTTCTTGTTGTATAAGGGCTTGGTCACCCACTAAAATGAGATGCAGCGCAGGATGTTTAGCTAACGCTACCAAAGCAGCAGGTACGGTCACAGAAGAGCCGTGGTCTCCTCCCATAGCGTCCACTGCGATGGTAATAGTTTTCAAATGAATTACTCTTCGTCTTGTTCTTCGCGAACAGTATGATTGCGCGCAATCACTTCCCGTCCCTTATAATAGCCTTGCGGGCTCACGTGATGAAAACGGTTTGTTTCACCCGTTCCGCGATCCACAGACAATGCGGGAACTGCTAGCGCAGAATTTGCATTACGGCGCATATTCCGAC
>JAJONP010000175.1 GCA_021323555.1 Gammaproteobacteria bacterium
TCGGGGAATAGGCTTTTATATAGGTGATCTGAATACTAATATTGCTTTTGTTTTGCGTCAATATTTTATTTGTTTTATTTATTATATTTTCTCTAAAGCGGCTTTCATGCGCCTCATAGCTTCTTGTAAATTTTTCATGCTGGTTGCATAAGAAATACGAATATAGCCTGGCGTGCCAAATGCAGAGCCTGGAACAACAGCGATTCCGGCTTCCTGTAAGAGGTAATCGGCAAGTTCGAGGTCATTTTTGATCTCGGTTGCTCTTTGAAGGATAGCTTTAACGCTTGGAAAAATATAAAAAGTGCCATCACAAGGCTGACATGCTATACCTGGCATTTTTCGTAGTTCATTGATGACAAAATCATGCCGTTCTTTATAAGCGTTTGTCATCGTTGTGATACAAGTTTGGTCGCCATTTAAGGCAGCTTCTGCCGCCACTTGTGCGATACTGGTTGGGCTAGAAGTGCTTTGTGATTGGATTTTTTTCATAGCCGCAATGATGTGAGCAGGGCCTGCTGCATAACCAATGCGCCAACCTGTCATCGCATACGCTTTAGAGGCACCATTAACAATGATACATCGGTCATGTAATTGAGGGCACGTTATGAGGATATTAGTGAAAGAAGCTTTCGTCCATAATGTATGTTCATAGATATCATCACTGACTATCAATAGAGAGGGATGTTGCAATAAAATTTGGCCTAGCGCAGTGAGTTCAGCAGCCGTATAAGCTACACCTGCTGGGTTGGAGGGGCTGTTAAGAACCACGAGCCTTGTTTGGGGCGTGATAGCAGCTTTTAATTGCGCGGGTGTTATCTTAAACTGCTGGTTAATATCCGTATTAATAGTCACAGGCACGGCATCTGCTAATTTTGCTATGTCAGGATAAGAGACCCAATAAGGCGCTGGAATGATAACTTCATCATCGGCATTTAAGACTGCAGCAAATAAATTGTATAAACTGTGTTTGGCGCCGCAGGAAACAAGAATTTGATTAGGCGCGTAAGTTAATTGGTTGTCACGGGCGAATTTTTTAATAATAGCCTGCTTAAGGCCAGATATTCCATCAACAGCCGTATATTTAGTAAAACCCTGCTGGATAGCAGTAATAGCTGCTTGTTTAATAAAATCAGGTGTATCAAAGTCAGGTTCGCCAACCCCTAGATTAATAATATCTTTGCCTGTTGCAATTAACTCATCCGCGCGAGCTGAGACAGCGAGGGTAGGAGAGGGTTTAATGCGTTGTACACGGGCAGCTAACTCTTTTATCATGGTTAAGCTCTCTTATATGTTATAGTGACGCTGTTTCTGTTACTAAACTGAAAACCAACGAATTGTAATGCATATTTTCGGGTTAATCTATCATGACAAGGTTATTTAAACTTCATTCAGATTTTAAACCTGCTGGTGATCAGCCTAAGGCAATCGAGCAATTAGTGGGCGGCATCAAAAATGGTTTGGCGCATATGGCGCTATTGGGTGTCACGGGTTCCGGTAAAACATTTACTGTTGCGAATATTATTCAAGCGGTACAACGTCCCACCTTAATCATGGCACCGAATAAAACTTTAGCTGCGCAACTTTATGGTGAAATGAAAGAATTTTTCCCTGAGAATGCAGTGGAATATTTTGTTTCTTACTATGATTATTACCAACCTGAAGCGTATGTGCCATCCTCTGATACCTATATTGCTAAAGATGCTTCAATCAATGAGCATATTGAGCAAATGCGTTTATCGGCAACGAAAGCATTATTAGAACGTAACGACGCAGTGATAGTTGCGACAGTTTCAGCGATTTATGGATTGGGTGACCCGCGCTCTTATTTGAGTATGGTGTTACATTTAGATCGTGGCGATACAATTGACCATAGAGAATTGCTACGACGTTTAGCAGAATTACAATATACGCGTAATGATACTGATCTGCACCGTGCAACGTATCGGGTACACGGTGATGTGATTGACGTCTATCCTGCAGAATCTGATAAAAATGCAGTACGCATTGAAATTTTTGATGAAAGAATCGAAAGCCTTTCTTATTTTGATCCCTTAACAGGAAATGTTTTGCAACGTGTGCTACGATTAACAATCCATCCTAAAAGCCATTATGTGACGCCACGTGAAAAAATTCTGGAAGCGATAGAAAATATTAAGCCTGATCTTAAAGAACGACTTGCTGAATTGTATCAACTGAATAAATTGGTCGAAGCGCAGCGTTTAGAGCAACGCACTGTCTATGATTTAGAATTAATGAATGAATTAGGTTATTGCTCAGGGATTGAAAATTATTCGCGTTACTTATCAGGCAGACCAGCAGGCGAAGCACCACCGACTTTATTTGATTATTTGCCTTCGAATGCTTTACTTATTATTGATGAATCGCATGTGACTGTTCCGCAAATACGCGGCATGTATCGGGGAGACCGCTCACGTAAGGAAACATTGGTAGAATATGGATTCCGTTTACCGTCTGCGCTTGATAATCGACCGATGCGGTTTGATGAATTTGTGCAGCGTTCACCCCAGACTATTTATGTGTCAGCTACATTGACAGATTATGAGCTGCAATTATCAGGTGTCATTGCTGAGCAAGTGGTGCGCCCGACAGGGCTGCTTGATCCAGAAGTTGAAGTGCGTCCTGCAGGAACTCAGGTAGATGATTTGCTCTCAGAAATTAATAAACGCATCGCTGTCAATGAGCGGATATTAGTAACGACTTTAACAAAGCGTTTAGCGGAAGAATTAACAAGTTATCTTACAGAACATGGTATTCGCGTGCGTTATTTGCATTCCGATATTGAGACCATAGAAAGAGTGGAAATTATTCGTAATTTACGTTTAGGAAATTTTGATGTACTCGTGGGTATTAATTTATTGCGAGAAGGATTAGACATGCCCGAAGTGTCATTGGTTGCTATTTTAGATGCAGATAAAGAAGGATTTTTGCGTTCGGAAACATCTCTCATTCAAACCATAGGCCGTGTTGCACGACATGTGCATGGCAGGGCGATTTTATACGCAGATAAAATGACAGGATCAATGGAGCGTGCTATTAAAGAAACAGAACGACGTCGTTTAAAACAACAGGCTTATAATAAAGCGCATCATATTACTCCGCAAAGTGTGAAAAAAGCAGTGCGCGATATTATGGAAGGTGCGTATGCCGCAAATTCTGTGCGTGGAAAAATGTATGGGCATCTCGCAGAGAACAATGCGGAATATGAGGCATTAAACCCTCGTGCGCTCAAATCTCGCATCACAGAATTGGAAAAGAAAATGTACGAACATGCGCATCGTCTGGAGTTTGAAGAAGCGGCTAAAATACGAGATTTGATAGACGAATTACAAAAAAATACGCTTGCATTATAAAATAAACTGGAATTGGGCAATAGTATAACATGAGGGTAGAAGTGTTCTGAAATATTGACTATATTCTACCCAAAAATTATAGATAGAGTCTAGGTTATGCAGTAATTCAAAGGTTTCCCCCTTGGAATAAAATTACAATGTAAGTATACTGTAATGATGAGAATTACATTTGAATGGGATGTGGCCAAGGCATCTCTAAACAAGAAAAAATATAATATAAGCTTTGACGAAGCGAGAGCCGTTTTTTTTTGACGAACATGCCATAGTGATTCATGATCCAGAGCATTCGAGTGATGAGGAACGATTTATTATTTTAGGGTTAAGTGCGTTTGCTCGTTTGTTGATCGTCTGTCACTGTTTTCGACACGAAGAGAGTGTCATTAGAATTATTTCTGCTAGAAAGGCAACTAAAAAAGAATCAATCCAATATTACGGTGGTGACTATGAAAAAAGAATATAATTTTTCTAAAGGTAAACAGAATCCTTATATTAATGATCTGAAAAAACAGATTACAATAAGGCTTGATGCTGAAACAATTAATTATTTTAAGAATTTATCAGAAGATAATGAT
>JAJONP010000039.1 GCA_021323555.1 Gammaproteobacteria bacterium
CATCGTGCTAACACATGTTCCACCTTTTAAAGAGGCTTGCTTTCATAAAGGCGAGATAAGTGGCGATGATTGGTTGCCTTATTTTAGTTCTAAAGTAATGGGTGATGTATTGACTGCTGTTGCTCAACAAAATCCAGAAATTGAATTTTTAGTGTTATGCGGTCATACGCACAGTGAAGCTAAATTTCAGCCGATCAGCAACTTGATGGTCGAAGCAGGCAAAGCAGACTATTATCAGCCTGCAATTCAAAAAATGATATCGGTATAATCATTGAGTTTGCATTTCACTTAAGTAGACAATATGGATAAGCTGATTTACTATTGTATCGTTGATATCATTTCGAGATATGAATATTACAGATAAAAAGAGGGCATGAAGCCTCTCAATGTTATTTTAACAATAACCAACACTCGGTTAATATGTGTGATTCATAAAGAATTTTGATATTAGATTTTTATGATATACCCCAACTAGCGATTCATCATCTTTGTAAATGGCCATTAAAATGGATTCACCATCAGGTGTATCAATAGTACCTAGTTCTAAAAATCCAACTTTTTCATAGCAACGTTTAGCACGTAAATTATTTGGATCAGCTTCTGTAATAATTTTTTTGATTAGAGGATTTTGAAATAAAAGTTGAACGAATTCTTTAAGCATTAAAGTGCCGTAGCCTTTATTGATATAACTTTCCTCACCAATAAACTGATCTAAGCCAACGGTATGTTCATCTTCGTTTGGCCACCAGCTATCGCCAACTTTGTTTGCCCAATAATATTGAATAAATGCGATAGGCAGGTTATTTAGATAAACAATGTAAGGATAAACCATATCATCGCCAATACGTTTTCCGTATTTTTCTTTAATTTCTTCTGGGGTGAGGTAGTCATTCCACCATTCTAAAACATGCGGCTTTGCAAGCCATTCACATAATAAATTTAAATCTGAAGGGGTAAGTGGCTTAAAGATAAACTTAACCACCACCTAATGTCTTCATGACATCTTCATTAGTATGCATGATGCGGAATTTCTCTAAATCGCTTGCTTGTAATTTTTCAGCAATCAATCTTTTTGTTGAAAAAGAATTGATAGATTTAAATTGTAAAATTGTCTTCATTTGAACCCATACTTTAACTGTATTAAACTATTTGAATATACTTGCGAAGAAATCAAACGGAGCCATTTATCATCATTAATCTTACTAAACAATGGTATGCCTGAACAAAGAACCACTGGAATGATAGAAATAATTAATTCGTCAAGCAGACCCTTATTCAAAAATTGTTGAATTGTTTAACTATATATGAATGTTTACATGGATTATAGGTTATTAATTGTATTAGGGCTAATGTTTTCTCTGGTGCTTATTACCATCTCATAATATAGAGCATTATTTGTTAGTGTTCTGGTGTTAAGACTCCAAAAAATTTCTTTGTTCATTTGTTACTTCTTCACCGAAAGGCTCCTCATTTTTTCCATCAGGGCTTACAAGCCAATACCAGTCATAAGTTCCACCAGGTGGAATAAAATATCGGTGCTCATTAACGATGAAATAACCTTTGTATGTTCCTTGGGTGATTACCTCGAATGAATTAGCAGGGGCAATATAACGTTGGTGAGTGCCATCTATGTTAACACCATGTAATGCGCCTGAGGTAGTCCATGCGGAAGTAAGGAAATAGAGAATTTTGCTATCAGGTGAAAAAGTCAGTTCGCTGGGGTCAATTATTTGTTTTTCTGGTTTATTACATTGAAAATTATTAGCTACGAGTAGCTTTTCTTTTCTTGTTGCAAGATTATAAATCCAAATCTGGTTCCCATAGTTTGTTTCTGTATCACCATTGCAACCTTTTGGGATTATCTGATTTCCGATCCTAACATAGGCGATCCATTTTTTATCTAATGATAATACGGAATCAGAGTCTTTTCCTGAATGTGTTATTTGAGTCGTATGACTGGGGGCTTGTATATAGTAAATATTACCTGATTTAGAGAAAACTCGTGTATTCGTTTTGCAAGAGGGCGATTCGCTTGCTATAGCTGGACATACTATGATCCAGAATAATAAAAGATAAAATCTGACTAGGTGCATTAGGTTTTTTCCTTTTTATCAATAATGCTGTCTAATTTTTCTTGAAAAGAAGTGCTTGGAGGCGTCCTTAAAAAAGTGTTTCCTGAATGAGAAGTGCAAACTTCTAAATCAACTAATCCTTGTTTCGCGAGCTTAATACATTGTTCTTTTGAAACCCAATCCTCATTGACACACAGTGAAGAAATAACCCCTTTTGCATTTGTGCATACTTTAGTAACCTGAAAGACTTGTGTGACAGTTCCTTCTTTAGCGCTTTCCATTTTTTCAATCCCTTTCCACAGTTTTTCAAATTTACTTGGAGTAAAGTCCTTAATTTTTTTATTATCTTTTACACCTGTTACGTCATGTAAAAATTTAATATATTTTTTTGTATTGTTTTCGTAAGGAGGAGCATAACTTTTCATCATTTCATCAATTGATGAATTAGCATAAGTAATTTTTAGAACATCGAGTAAAGCCTCGTGACCAGATTCATAATCAGGAAAAACAGCAAGTTTATAGGCAATACCAATTTGATTATGTTTCTTACTAATATGACCTGGGTGAGCGTTGCCTGGGTTATGGTTTCTCCACGCAAGTGTTCCACCGGAAAATCGGAAATGTTTTCCATCATCATCGGTATAAATTACTGAGTGATGCATCCCTGGTACAGCCTTAATAAAATTCGACACTATCTTCTCCTTAATTGTAGATCATAGAGTTGCAATGACGTTGGTACTGATGCCTTCCAATGTATTGATTGCCTGATCATATGGAAGGGCATTTCTGTTATCGTATACCATTGCTTCAATGAATTCTTCGTATCGCTGTTTCCATAAGGGTTTGTCTCTTAACACAGCTTCATCTAACCCTAAAAGTTCGCCTGTATCACTAATCTGGCGAAGCAGTGCTTCATTTAGCATGCGTTCCTTTCTCCACAATTAATTTTCTATTACCGTATGACAGATGGCCCCTATAGCGGCTTTTTAATTGGATAATAGTACGGACAGGAATTTGAGTTGATAAGCCGGAGTTATAAGCTTGCTCCGCGCTACCAGGCTCCCATTTAACACCTTTCTTGGTAAGGGCTTCTTTGCAGGCTTGACCAAATCCGCCTTGGATAACAGGTTTGTTAAGGGTGTCTGACACATAGGCTTTGGCATAAATGCCGTAGCCAATTTTAACCAATTCGCCCATTTCTACAAGGTCTTTAAAGCAACGGCTGATTTGGCGAGGGCTACCCATGTCTTTAATATCTTCGCGTAATACTACAATAGCACGCATACGTTTAATGCGATCTAGCACATTGAACTTAAAGCTATTTTTGTAATATTTTTTGGTCATAACGGGCTCTTCATGTTCGACAAATATGGACAATTTAATTCAGTATAGCACAAAATTATAAACGCCAAATATAGACAATTGAATGTGTTTTCACAAAAGCGATGACGGAAGCATATAGTATGATTAATAAACTAGTTACAAATCACGGTGCATCCAATATTGATACTATTAAGCTTAAAGAGTTAATAAAAGGCTTTGATAAACCGCAGGGACCGGGATTTATATTTACACTTAATCAAAATTTTTTTTGGATAACAATATAAGCATATTTCCTGAGATTGTGTATGAGATTCCAGTCAACGATGCATCAGTAAATAATCCAGATTATCCCTTTGAAAGAATAAGTCTAAATATCTCATATGATAATTTTTCAAATTTAATTTCATGCAAAACGTTGTGTCTTTCCTTAAAGTAGCGTTCTAGCAACTGATTAGGTAAGCAAAGGTAAAAGTGCGTTGGTGAATAGCCTCGTGCCATATGTCCATTAATCCTTTTATCTGGGTAAATATTAATTACGCCTTGCATTGGATTGCTTGGGATTTTACTGTACGATGCAACACATTCACAGTAGCCTACATGAATGTTTCAACCAGAGTTTACTATTACCAATTTAATTGCCAATACACTGACCGCAATAGAGCGGACACGAGGATTTTTAGAGGCAGCCACCCTGTCTGATGAATGGGTTGCCAAGATGCAAAATAAGGCTTTGGTTTTAGAAGCCCATCACACCACGCATATTGAAGGTACACAGCTGACTTTGGAGCAATCAAAGCAACTATGGGCCGGCCAGCATCTTGCAACAGTTAATCCAGATGATGTAAAGGAATTATTAAATTACCGACAAGCATTTGACTTGGTTGCAAGTTATGTGGGCGAAGGAGGACCCATTAGCGAAGGGTTAATTAGAGAAATTCACAAAAGTCTGGTAGAGGGCGTTCGTAGTAATACTGCGACCCCTGGCGACTATCGTAAAATTCAAAATTATGTAGTTAACTCTAAAACGAAAGATGTTATTTATACACCTCATTTACCCTTCCTAATACACGAATTGGCTTGTGAAAAGCTATTAACAATGATATTGGTAGCTGATGCAACAATATCATCTCGATGAGGAATATCTTTTTTATTTTGCACTGTGTATATAGCTATAACAATAGGAGCACATTTTTTCGGAAAAATAATAGCAATGTCATTGGATATTCCATAATCTCCGGAGCCTGTTTTATCAGCAACTATCCATTCTTTTGTTACACCCGCCCGTATTCTAGTATCACCAGTGGTATTACCTTTCATCCAAGATACCAGTTTCTCTTTTTGTGAAGGCGTTAAAATATTGCCAAGTGCCAAATTCCGTAAATTTTCAGCCATTGCTTTTGGTGTGGAAGTATCATTTGAATTATTTGGATTAGAATTTAAATTGGGTTCAAAGCTTACTAAGCGGAAGTTATTGTCACCCACAGATCGTGCAAAAGCAGTGACAGCAGCAGGCCCGCCTAATTTTTTCATAACAAGATTTACTGCTGTATTATCGCTATACGTCATTGCGGCAGCGCATAATCCATCGATAGTCATTCCAGAGTTAATATTTTTTTCTGTAATAGGTGACCAAAATACTAAATCTTCTTTTTTGTAGGCTATTTTTTGCTGAAGCAGTTTACTATCGTTAGCGCTTTTATGTAAGACATCACCAACTACCATTACTTTAAATGTACTTTGAATTGGAAAACGCTCTAATGAGCGATATTGAATTTTTTGATTGCCTGAAGTATCTATTGCATATATACCAATTTTTCCATCAAAAGAAGATTCCAGTGTTTTTAATTCTTTATATGCAGTCAGGGTTTCATTATTATTTTTATTAGCAAACGTTGTTGAGTAATGAATGCTAATAATGAAGATAGCCAATAAAAATAAAAAATTAGTACAGCGAACGAAAGTCATATTGTTTACCCTAAATAGAGTAGTTTGATTGCATCGTATATTTTACATATAATTTATAAGATTAAAATCAATGGATTTGAAGTTTCTGTTATTGAGTTGGCTGCACCTCATCCAGTTCATATGTATCCAAGTGGGCTTGAAAGCATTGGAGTAATTATTGGAAAAGCATTGCCGAAGATTGGTGCGTGACTATACAAATAAAATTAATGAAAAAATTATAGATGAACTGCAATTTTACTTAACAGATCCACGACCATTGTATGTGACGGATTATGAGTGGAAAGATAGTTGCGACTTAGTTGTTGATGGTAGTTTGCCCATAAATGATCAAATTTCATTGATGCTAAACAAAATTCATAGCTTTGGTTAAGTAAAATTATAAGGGTTATAATTATGAGTTACAAAATGTTATATGAAGCAAATCCAAATCCCGATGATATCCAGTTGCTTAATGATGGTATTGCTGCGCATACCAAACAAAAAAGAGAAATGAAACCACTTAACTTTTTTGCATTTTTTATTAGAGATGAAAATAACAAAATCGTTGGCGGGTGCGCTGGCGACAATATGTATGGGTGTTTATATGTCGGTCAGCTTTGGGTAAAAGAAGAGCTTCGCGGTAAAGGTTACGGTACTCAACTAATGCAAGAAGCTGAAGCTCTTGCTAGAAAAAGCGGATGTAATTTTATGGCAGTTAATACATTTGACTGGGAAGCGCTTGATTTTTACAAGAAGTTAGGTTTTTACGTAGAATTTGAGCGTAAGGGATTTGACAAAAATTCTGTCTTTTATTTTTTGCATAAAGATTTGTAGGAAATATTATGAATATTATCGCATTAACCAAGATCCTCAAGTGATTGAGTTTTTGCTTGGCCCACTAGCCATGCAAGAAGCAAAAGACTTTATGAATGCAATGAATGAGCAATTGAGAATGCAATAGCAGAATATGATCGGTTATTAGAATGTTATGTTAAGTATGGATATGATCTTATCATCCTTCCTAAGGTTAGCGTAAAAGAGCGGCATCGATTTATAATTGATCAAATTAAAGGGCATAGCCATGACAACCTTGCAAGATAAAGTTGCGATTGTAACAGGGTCAACGAGCGGTATTGGAGAGGCAATTGCTAGATTACTTGCTGCGAGCGGTGTTAAGGTTGTTATTAATTCAGTAAAGTCTATTAAAAAAGGAGCAGCTATTGTTGCTGTTCTTGACGATAGTATATATTGCCAAGCCAATATTGCTATTGAAGATGATTGTAAAAATTTAATTTACTCTGCCATTAAAAAATATGGCCGACTAGATTTTTTAATTAATAATGCAGGTGCTATTGGGCGATTACCTAGTAACGACATTAATATCATTACCAACGAGTTATTCCTCGAAACATTAAATATTAACGTTGTTGGGACATGGTGTCTTACGCGGCACGCTATTCCTTATTTGCAAAAATCAGGAGATGGCGTAATTATCAATATTACTTCGTGCGCTGGCTCTGATCCTGGTGCCGTATCCAGTGCTATGCCTTATGCAGTAGCAAAGTCAGCCATTAATTATCTTACAAAATTACTTGCAAAAGAGTTAGGGCCAAGTATCAGGGTGAACGCAGTTGCACCAGGGTTAATTTTAACGCCGAGAACTGAAGATTTTTCAGTGGCGATAGAAAAATTTGAAAATCGTACGCCTTTAAAGCGCGTTGGAGAACCTAATGATATTGCTGAGTTAGTTATTGCAATTATCAAGTCGAACTATATTAATGGTGAGATTATTGTGGCAGATGGTGGTTTCTCTGTTGTTTAAGGGTTTACTGTGGTTTTTTAAAAATTAACAATATGGATTTACCATCCGGAGTATTTATTTCTCCCTGCTCAATAAAGCCAACTTTTTGATAACAGCATCGAGCACGGTGATTGTTTGGATCAGCTTCTGTAATAATTTTAGTAATAGCAAGGTTTTGAAAAAGAAAGTGAACGAACTCCTTAATCATCGCTGTTCCATAGCCTTTATCAATGAAATTTTCATCACCAATAAATTGATCTATACCCACGGTGCTGTCATTTTCGTTAGGCCACCAACCATTGCCTACTTTACTTGCCCAATAATATTGAATGAACCCGATAGGCTTATTGTGTAAAGAAACAATATACGGGCAGACAACGGTGTCATTTATACGGTTACGATACTTTTGTTTTATTTCAGCAGGAGTAAGATGGTCATTCCACCATTCCAAGACATGCGGTTGGTTAAGCCACTCACATAGCAAATCGAGATCAGCGGATTTTAATCGGCTGAAAGTAAATGTGCCTTCTAAAGAAATTGATCTGTTAAGATAGCCAGTGTTTTCAATGAGTGCGAATTGTCTTTCAATTTCCTTCAACATAAAATTAGCACAAGGTTGAAGCTGATTTTGTATATCGTTCCACGATTCACTTGTTTCACCTATGCAAATAGACTTGGCTCGCTCTAAAACAGGCTTGTATTCCTTGGGTAAGCGATCTAACGCCCAAAGTGCAGCGTTTGGTTTAGAACGGATGGTATCAGTTTCTAAAGTACTCCAAATTCGAGCATAGGTTAGCAGCACATTGCGTGTATCGGTATGCAAATCTGTCATTAAACTTTTAAGAGAATCTTGCGTAGCAAGTATAAAATCACGATATGGTACAGAACATAATAATTCATTAGGGTTTGGGCCAAATAGAGTTTCATTTGCTAGCAAGACTTGGGTTATTAGTAAAGCGATGTCTGGCATCAGTATAGTTGGCCACGGTTCTATAACACCGCTTTCAAATTGCTCCCTTAACCAATCACCGTATTGGAAATCAAATCGAGGAGGATAATGCCAGGGATTAATTTCTGATTTTACCACAATTGTTAATTCAATTGGCAATTTTGAACTTTTCATGTAAATGCCGGAAATTTGAAGTAAGCTATTTATTAATGTTTGTTTTTCTTTGCCTGTCGTAGCTCGTTCTGAAACAACAAACAAATCAATGTCACTATATTTTTGCAATCCACCAGTAACTGATGATCCATACAAATACACACCCATAAGATGATGGCCAAGGACATTCTTGAGTAAGTGAATACATTTGTCGAGTTGATCCCTTATTTTATCATTTTGAAAAGCCATAAGTTTTTCTCTAGCTACTATTAACCCAATTCAGCTTTAGCTATTTCCAACTCCATTACAGCTACTTTAGGTGCCCACACCTAGCATTGATGCTACTACAATAGCAGCTATATTTTCATTAGGTGAGGTTAATAGAGTATCCATAAAAGTACCTTTATTATTCTTGATGCATCGGTTTAGTAATCTCACTATTTTTAATAACCATAAAATGTGTCGCCGTTGCCATGATAATAAAAATAGAAATAATAATGCCAATATTCTGAAATGAGCCTTGATAAAAATAGCCAGCAACTCCAACACTCATGGCTGAAAAGACAAGTTGTGATCCTTGAAGCAGAGCTGATATTTTCCCTTTTGAGTGTGGAATAAAATTCATGCAAATAGGAACCAGAATATTGGAAGGGATAATTTGACTAATAATGAATGGTAAAAATGCCATTGTGATTAGCAAGGGATTAAAACTATTTGTTAATGTGACCAGGCCGATGCTAAACAGGCTAATTATGTAAATTACACTTGCTACTCGCAAAACTTTTTCTTGGGAAACCGCATGCATAATTAACCCAAATAATACGCTTCCTACTGCAAATACCAACGCAAGTACACCTTGGTAGTAACCAAAGTGAGCCAGGCTAACATGCAAATCTTTTATATAGACTAAAGATGACATGCCTACAAATATCCAATACGGTACGAACATGAAAATAATGTTAATCATTAAAAGCATTAAAGAACGTGATTGGAATAAGGGAATGTATCCCTTAAATGAAATCGTTTCTTTGTGTTCTGGCGCTTTATAAGGAATAAAGAGGGTTGTCATCGCTAAAACTAAAATTCCTAAAAGTAGTAAGGCAGTAAAATTGCCATGCCAATGAAAGTACAGTGTTATATAGCTACCAATCACTGGTGCAATAGCAACGGCGGTATTTTTTACGCCATTTAACATGGCCATCCAGAATTGTTGTTGCTTAAGTGGATAAGAATCTGCAATGATTAAAAAGCTTAAAATAGCCGGTGCTGCTATGCCTATTCCTTGAAGGAATCTGCCAGTAAGAAGGAATGAGTAGGAAGGTGTCCATAGACAAAATACACTGCCTATAATAAAAACAATAAGACCGAGCAATATGATAGGTTTTCGGCCAAAATTGTCTGCGAGTCCACCAACAAAGAATAAGCTAATGCAATACCCTAAAAAGTTAACAGACAATAATGACTCCACTAGAAATGACGAAAGATGAAACTGGTTTTGCAGTTCAGGGAAGCTTGGCACAAAGAGATCAAACTCCATGCCAGCAAGTAAATCCATCAAAATGACGGTCATTAACATCATGCTTTTAGCTATACCTTGTTTCATCTCTGTCATCTTCTAAGTTATTACCATATTCACTCACCAGGCATCCAAGAACCATGAAAGCCGTTGATTATTCGGCGTGGCATCTGAATGCGAGCTAGAGGTGAGTCACTAAAGTTTTTTGCATCTAATATAATAAATTCACTTTTTTCTGAAATGGCATCATAAACATATAATATTAAATAACCGCTATCTTCGGAGTGCTGTGCCTTGGTAGGCGCAAAAACAGGTTCACCAACTTGAGCATGTTGACCAAATTCATAAATCTGTTAATGAAATATCTGGATAAACACCAATCGCGAGGGATTTCTCTCTATCAGCAAATCGATATCGGGAACGCCAGTATTTAGAGCTGGTGGGGGTGATGACAAGAAATAAGCCTCTGCCGTCAGCGACTTTATATTGCTTTTCACGCCGTTTCAGGCTGCGTACTTTGGTGTCTGTTAGTGCCATGAGGGGTATCTCCATTCTCAATCTTTAATGTACCCCGTAAACATACCCCATTTTAGGGGTGGATGGCAGGGGTACTTACTGGACTGTAATAGACATGTTATAAACGAAAAACCCCTTATTTACAAGGGGTTCTGGACTTAATGGGATTCCTTCGGAAGGGTAATTGGTGGACATGTTGTCAGAAAATTGGAACCAATTCAATTCCCATGTTTTGGAGTGGGGCGAGGCGCTTTTTGGGTTGGTGGCGTGATATTTTTTGATCAGAATTAATATAATTGATAGCACTTACACTATTTGTTGAGAATTGTTGAACATTGTTGGCGCTTGTTATTCACCAGTAGGGAATAGAATCATAGCTTCTTAGTATTTGGGTGCGTCAAAACTGCTTGCATGAAAATAAATTGAGCTTACAATGACAATCGTTATCCCTTCATTTAATCCCCATTTTATTGCATACCTCATTGTTTTTCCTGAACAAAATGATTAGCCTTATTCAACCAATTACAGGAGGGATGATTATGTCATCTCAAAAAGATATGCCAAACGGCGAAATTTTGCTGTATCAGACCGAAGATGGTACTACACGTATTGATGTGCGTCTTCAAGATGAGACGCTTTGGCTAACGCAGATGCAAATGGCCGAGTTGTTCCAAAAAGATAAAAGAACAATTTCTGAACATGTTACCAATGTTTATGAAGAAGGCGAACTCTCTCAAGAGGCAACTGTACGGAAATTCCGGACAGTTCAAAAAGAAGGCAACCGAGAGGTTGAGCGTGACTTAGCCTTGTATAATCTTGATATGGTTATCTCGGTGGGCTATCGAGTTAAATCAATCCGCGCTACACAATTTCGTATATGGGCAACCCAACGGTTGAAAGAATATCTCATTAAAGGCTTTACCCTTGATGATGAACGCTTAAAGAAGGCTGGTGGCGGCAATTACTTTGACGAGCTATTAGCGCGTATCCGCGACATTCGTTCGTCAGAGAAGGTATTTTGGGGCAAGGTACTAGATATTTATGCCACTAGCATAGACTACACTCCTAATGCTGAGGCATCGCAGCAATTTTTTAAGGTAGTGCAAAATAAGATGCATTGGGCGGTACACGGTAAAACTGCTGCAGAAGTTATAGCAGCGCGAGTCGATGCAGCTAAACCAAATATGGGACTAACATCTTGGGCTGGAAGTAAACTTGCACGCGCTGATGTAGAAGTAGCTAAAAACTACTTAAATAAGGATGAGCTTGATTTGCTGAATCGGTTTGTCTCAATGTACCTTGATTATGCTGAGTTGCAAGCAATGAATCGCAAGCCGATGTATATGAAAGATTGGATTGCTAAGCTTGATGATTTTATCCGGTTTAATGAAAGAGAATTACTTACTCATGCTGGCAAAATTAGTCATCAGCAAGCGATTGATCAGGCGCATGCGGAATATGATAAGTATCGGGCATTAATTGCAAACGAACCTTCTCCTGTTGAGCAGCATTTTATTGAGGCTGTGAAGATTGTAAAAGAATTGGAGAAATCAAAAAGGGAGGATTAATATGCATGACCAGTCAAATATATCAAAAGATTGTGACATTTTAAATGTTCCTGCTGCTAGTAAGATTCATACATAGCGAATTTGTCCCATAGGGAAGCACTATGTAAAAGAACATCTTCTTCATATACCACCAAGCAAGGAACACCCAGAAGGAGAAATCGTAACTAGATGCGGACATTGCGCCGATAATCCTTCGCATCACGATATGTTATCTTATGATGAACTTCAATTAATCACACAGAAATATTTTTCAGATTTGAGTAGGTTGCCTAGGACTGGAGTGTTTACACAATTTCCTAGAGCGGATGAATTTGATCGGTATATTGGTGGGTGGGTACAGTAGAATGAAATATTTAAACCTGAAGAACCATTGGATCCAAATTTAATAAAAGCGCTTATAGCAAGTGAGTCAAGTTTTAGATCAGAGATAGATACTCCACAAAGCACTCCAGAAAAAAATAAGATTATAGGTCATGCGCGTGGTTTAATGCAAATTACAGACAGCACATGGAGAATCATAACAGGTCAAGAACATACAGGAGAAGTAAAAGATCATTTCATACATTTGAATCATTCTGAAATAATGGACGCATCTGCAAACATTTGTGTGGGTGTTCGTTGGTTATTTACAAAGAAGACAGTGGCTCGAGAAAGATTGAATCGAATGGCAACGTGGGATGAGGCAATAGCAGAATATAAGGGTGTATTGAAAGGAATAATTGAAAACAAAAATCCTGATCCTGAAAATAAAATGCCAAAATTTCATGAGCTTTATGCTAAATTATCTAAAGGATAAGAATGAAAAAAATATATAAAATGGCTTTAATGTTTAGTGTTATTTTTTTTATTTATGTCTGCTACGTTAATTTTTTATCGATGCCAGATCTTACAGAAAAGCAAGCAGTTATGATGGTGTTTAATAATTATAATGACATCAATAAAACTGCTATTTGGAAAAATATACCTATTCCTAAAGAGAATAATAATTCTTTTTTTTCTAAAAAAGTAGGTATAGTTAGCGCTGCATTTTTTCAACCATATAAGGAAAATGGGAAAAAGAAATTTTTTCTTTTAACTAAAACTATTCCTATAGATATCCCCTTTGAATGCCATGCTTGCAGGCCATTATTAAGCGGAACAGTTTTTTCCAAGGAAAAAAATGCTTGGACAATAGAATCTCAACAACTTTTTCTTGGATATGATGGAGAGTATGGTATTGTTCCGGCGGCAAAATTGATTCAGGTTGGTGATGATAGATTTGGATTAGTGTTAGAGTTTAAATATGTTAGCGATGAAATGACGGATGTAGAAAATGAATTTTTGATACCTTATAAAAAAGATATAATAAATGCATATCAAGAAACAATTTATTCTGATAATTTCAATAGGTGTGGGCGATATATTCAATGCACAACTTATTCTGCAAAAATTGAGTTTGAAAAATCAAACAAAGAAGAATTTTATAGGCTAAAAGTATCAAAATTTGGTACAGACAATGATCCAAGCCAGGACGATAGAGCGGTTCCAGTAGACATAGAGGCAATTTACCAATTTCGAAAAGGTAAATATATTCAAGTAACTTAAAATGGGACGTCTGCATCAGCAAGATAAATTTATAACTACAAGTGGGTACACGAACATTACAAATGGCTACACCCTCTAAACAAGTTATAAGCCTTGCTAAAGCAATTACATTGGATGTATTTAATCAAAGATTACAGCAGGTTGATTTAACCGTAGCGCAAGCATATAGCGAAATCAAAAAGCTGGATCAGCAAATTGATAGTGCAACAAATAAATTGATTGAGGCAAAAAGTACAGCGGTACAAGCTGCTTTGGAAAAGAAAATCGAGGAATTGGAGCAGCAACGCCATCATGTCCAGCATTCAATCGATAACCTTAGTAACCATCAAATTGATTTTGGAACCGTTCTAAACGCTGTGATGACATTCATAGAAAACCCGCATGACGCTTGGGTTCGCGGGGATTTAAAGCAGAAGAAATTGGTTCAAAGATTAGTGTTTACGAGGCCGATTGCATTACACCCATCTCAGCCCATTGGAACCGCTGATTTATCCTTACCATTCAAGATGTTAAGTGATATTTCCAGCGGAAAAAAGCAATTGGTGGAGGCGGCGGGAATTGAACCCGCGTCCGTAAATTCTCTACTCTTGGATCTACATGCATAGCCGAGTCTTTAAGATTTAGCGGCTTGTCATCTGACGGGCAAGGTGACAAAGTCGCGAGCCCTAACATTTTAGCAGCGAATCTCGGGCAGATTTTGCTGCGAGCTTGTATCTTATGACTCCTCTGTTAGCTTTCGCTAACTCCGTCCGTACAAGCACAGTCGGTGAGAAGTGCTGCGTCGGTTATTAAGCGACTTGTGTTTCCTCTTCACTTGCGTCAAAGAAATTGACATCGTTCTGAGCATTCACATTAACAGCAAAGTTGTCATTTTTGGCAACTATAGGATTTGTAACATTTTTTACGAGGGTAGTTACATCCTCGGCATGCCCCTCAAGCTTCGCAACCCACGTCGAAACCGGGTCGCCCCCTTAAGTTTTACGCAAGAAGTATA
>JAJONP010000040.1 GCA_021323555.1 Gammaproteobacteria bacterium
TTATTTAATGAGGGTTCAAGCTCTTCTTTATGTCCTTTACTATTTAATTTCTCCAATATAGAAATTAAGTTTTCAGTATGCGCGAATAGAGAATTCGAAGCTTCAATCGCTGTACCTCCACCTTGCATACATTTCTTAAATTCCTGCAAATTTTCAATGGCAGTTTTAACATTTTGTACTATTGATACCCCTTCTTTGACTGCACTTAACATGTTCTTCTCCTGTTACGTTATACCAATATTATAATTCTTTAACTAAAGTCATCTCCCTCTAAAAAATTATAAATAACCCAAATTTTATAGCTATTTCCAGTAACTCCCATTATCAGAAATACATTCTTCCCCAATTATTTGTAGTAATCTTTACTCGCGCTCCATGCACCCGCTATTGCAAGAATACCCAATAATAAAATATCAATCATGGCCTCCAGGGAAGAACTATAAAACATCGTCAGGTTCGTAATAGTCGCACAAAAAAATAGACCTATTATAAACCCTTTCCAGTAGACAGGACGGATTACTAACACTTTCTTAAAAAAGTTGTTTATTAAACCTGTTTTCAAAATAGCGCTTCTCAAATAAGATGGTGGGGATTCTACACGAGCGATTCCGTATGTCTGTAGGAAATGTGCGTAATTTTCTTTAAAGCAATCGCATAGTTTTTACAGTCAATTTTCCAAGCATTCTAGGGGTTTATTTTTGAGTAGTTATTTTTAAACAAATGAAGGATAATCCATTTTTGAAAATGGGTTTCGCACTATGAGGCATTGCTTAATCAAGGCAATCGCTCTGGTATGCCCTACGAGAAAAGTGACTTTAATGCTGGACAGCCATCTGTAAAAATGCGAATTAAGCTTATTTTGCAACCTATAGGCTAACTGCTACGCGATCTTATATCACTGTTCTCACTGCCATCAATGCTATCTCTGCTAACAAGTCGTTGAAGTCTGTTCGTTTGTATCTTGTGTACTTCATTTTTTATGGCATCTAATTTCTGCTGTCTATTCGTTTTACTATGAAAAGCTACCCATTTCCAGAGGTATAGATTGAATGGTTGACCTTTAATAATAATGATAAGCCAACAATAGTAGCAGGAATACTACCTCCAGAAAAAAAGGCAACGCCAGTGAATATAACAGCATAGACAAGATTGAGGAGCATGGGTTTCCATGTACGGTGTTGACGCATGGTAGGGTCTTTGTAACTTTTATTAATAATCTTTAAAAAACTCTTTTTAAATCGAATCCAATCATCTTCGTCTATCACAGATTTGCTCGATAATTTTCTCATTTTTTCATCTAATTTATCTGCCAGTTGGATCACATGCTGAGATGTATGACTTGCCCCTGCTGATCGCAGAGTTTTGCTATGATCTCGCATTGCTTCAACTGCTTTAGACAATTCTGTGAATGCTGGGTTTAATTCTTTCCTATCTGTGAGTCGTGATTTGAATGGCTCAAAACTTCTACTTAACATAACTGTTCTCTTTGCTTAAAATATTAATTTATTTTCATACGCTATTAATCTATCTTTCAATAATCATTTTCATAATAAAACCTCAATATTTTTCTGAATAGCTAGATGAGTAAAAATGGGATGATCGAGTAAAAAAGCCCCATTGACATGGGGCATACTTGAAAATATTAACACTTACTTGGCAACATTCAAAAGTCATGTTTATTAGACGAAAACAAATACAACTTAACGGATCTTTTCAATATAGAAAAGTTAGCCAGGTTGATGGGGCTTTTCAAATAAATATTGCCCTTGCTATCGCTGACAATAATAAACATTGACTGATCTCAGCTAACTGATAGTTCAAGAAGATAAAACTCATCCTCGTTTTCTCTCAGCAGACTTGGCAAAATTACAAAAGCAATCTTGTCAATCAGACAATAAGAGCCTGTTTCATCTGTTAATGTCTCACGCCTTTTGTATCATACCTCTGACTGCTCCAGTGCAGAAAAACCTTACCAGTGCGTATAAAGTGCCTTAATTCACTAAAACTAAATTTTTTATTGTTAGGTAGAGGCATTGCTTTTACTCCTTAAAATTAAATTTCAAGATAAGATTACATTTCATTGCAATGCCACCCCTGCAGAACCGTGCTTGCGATTTGCCCGCACACGGCTCTTCGTTAAAACATTCACTTTGTTAGCATTGCTATTTGCATACAGCGCATAGCAGATTTTCGGTAAAGGTAGCGGATTCCACTGCAGATATTGCAGAAAGAATTCCCAAGACATACTCTTACGCTGACTTCGCCGATTGATCCACTTGAACACCATGCTGATCACTTGATTATAATACTGCTGCACACAGCGAAAATTTCCGCTGATTCCGAAGTAATTATAATGCCCTGATAATTTGGCCTCCAATGTCGGCCACCATTCTTTCAACGGCTTCAAATTTCTGATACTTTTAATCCATTGCTTGGTATTTTCAAGCTTCCGATTAAGATTTTCTTTCGAGGTCTTGTGACCCATTATGAATTTCCCACCTCTGCTCGTCCCGCAATAATGCGTGAAACCAAGAAAGTTAAATGTTTCAGATTTATTTCCTGTCTTCTGGCTTAGCTTCCATTGGTGTCTACCAAACTTAATGATTTGTGTCTTTTCTGGTGAAAGCTCTAAACCAAATTTTGAAAATCTCTCCTCCAGAAATGTCAGAAATTCCTTCGCATCACGCTCGCTTTCACAACAAACCACAAAGTCATCTGCATAACGAATCATCTGCATAAATCCACATGCTTTTGGCTGTATCACTCGTTCAAACCAAATGTCCAGCACATAGTGCAAATAAATATTCGCTAATAATGGACTTACCACTCCACCTTGTGGTGTTCCTAAATCGCTCGCTTGATATGTCCCGCTTTCCATTACCCCCGCTTTCAGAAATTGCCTCACTAACCACAGTACATTGGGGTCAGCTATACGCTCTTCTAAACAGCGTAATAACCAATAATGTTTAACGGTATCAAAGAATTTCTTAATATCCACTTCCACAATAAAATTAACAGGGCGTTGCATGACTGTTGCATTAAGCGCTGTAATCGCTGTATGACAGCTTCGATTTAGGCGAAACCCGTGCGCAACTTCTGAAAAATCAGTGTCAAATATTGCCTCTAAAATGTTCTTCAGCATTATCTGCACCAATTTCTCTTCAACTGTTGGTATGCCTAAACCTCGCTTCTCACCCACCTTACCAGCTTTCGGAATATAAACTCGTCTTACTGGTCGTGGTCGATATGACTTAGTTTTAAGCTTTTCTACTAAGTTGAAAATGTTCCACTCTAAATTCTTTCCGTACTCCTCAACTGCCACTCCATCCACACCACTTGCCCCATATTTGTTAAGCTCGTCATAGCAAGCAACGAGATTGTTTTCGTTAATATGGTGCATAAGCGACGTAAATTTCAGCTGCTTATTTTGCTTTGCTTTCTCAGTTATAAAATTGAGCTTCGTTAGCATCTCTTCTTTTAATCTCTGCGTATTAATGGATTAACACCTCAATTTATCATTTCAACGCTGATCGCTTCCCCTTGTGCATGGCTTTCCCATACGCTGAGTACTATCAATCAGTCCGACTTCTGCTGCATCTTTCGTTGATTCTTGTCTTTTATGACTTGTTTCAACGTACTCTCCGTGCATGAGAGAACAAAGCAGATCTCCCAAGTTCACATCCATTCCATCTTGTATCATGCCATTGCCTTAGACCCCAGTAGAGCGAGTGCCAGCTTGCCATTGCGCCGACCTTCATACTGTTTTCCGCTACCATGAAAGCGTCAACCTCTACAACGTCAGACATTACGGGGCTCAATACATTCACTTACGTTACGGCCTGATACATCCTCCACTTTAGCTTCACCTGGTTTGTCGCCGCCTCAGGTGTAAAGTTTTGTTCTACGCTGATGGCTAATCTTTACGTAGGTCGGATTCCCACCGACTGAAATTAATGCGCTTCACTTGGCGCACCATGAAAATTTCTCCTGAGTGAAATTAAATGACGGAGAAATCCCCTGTGAAGATTTCCCCACAGGGTTGATAAAAAAATAAAATGGCTAACTCTTTTCTGATGAGTTATCAGGAAAGAGTGTATCGCTGGCTGTTTTAATGACTGAACTCATCTCTACAGTTTGATCATGGTTTATGCGAATATAGTCTAAAACCTGACACGCTTGCTGTGGAGTTAAACGAGGCTGAAAAAATAAAATATTCTCAATGCTCCAGTCTGCGTGGATTTGTCTCTTAAAGTTATATGATTTAGGATGAGAAAAACCGATATCTTCCCTTTTATCAGGATAGAAAGTACCCACATCTTCCACATAACATTCATAGATATTGAGAAGCATGACATTAAACGGTGGGGTAAGGCCAAAGTCGCTTTCTGGTACTCCTGTATCTTCTGAAGGCTTTTTAAGATCAGAATCTTTTGCATCAAATCTTAATAGGATAGTCTTTCCTTTGGCTAAATACTGTTCCGCTTGAGCCAAGATAGGAAATTCATTCATATTAAACAGACACTTTAACTCCCACTGGAATGGGTCATCATACGAATGTATGAAATCTAATGAAGCATAAAATTCATCTGAAACATACAATTCATCATCCTGAGAAGGATAGATAGCATTCAACTGAGCATAGCCACTAAAGCTTGGACTTGTATTTTTAAACATAGATTTCCTCCAAAAATAAAAAATCAGAGAAAATCTTAGCCCTTGCGGGAAAAAATTTTCCCCGACAGGGTTTTTAAAAACTCTATTCTGAAAATAGAGGGCAGTACGATGGGCGTCAACCACGTTGCAATGGCAATCAAGTTTTCATGACACCCGCTTGATTTAATTCTGCTGTTTTAAGTCGTGCAGAATGACGACAAGGCTAATCTTATCGAATCTCTAAAATCGGAATTTTTTGAAACCCGTCAGGACAATAGTGTATTCTGTTCGAGTGGATTTAAAAAAATGATAGGTATTTTCATCAAAGGATGTAGCATCTCTCCCTTTTAATGGAAGGGGGGCATGGTATTTTCTCCTCTCTGTTTAAGTCAATAAAAAAAACTTACCCCACAGAGAAAATAGTTACCCCTAAGGGAAAGTTATTTTCCCTGGCGGGACACATCCATTTGATGTCAACGATTTCGTTATATTATTAAAGAGCCATCCACCCGATACAGCGTATCGGATAAAACACCGATTAAAGCATTTCATCGCTTTAATAATAAGATCAAACGTGAGTTTGTTTGGACTAACAACGAGTGTTATGACACCAAAGAGAAGTGCGTAATTGCACTTGGAATAAAACAAGTTAAACTTTCGGGACTAAAATTTTTCTCCGTATTCCTGACTGGCTGAAACCAGAACTTTATCACAGGCGGAAAAAAATTTGACACCCCATACCTTTTTCTCTATCGACCCATCGCCCAGGTTCAAAGGTGGAAAGCGATGATTGACACAAGACCTGTTCAGGTTTCACTGGAATCGCACCAGCTCATCAGTTGTGTGATTAAAAATATATACTATCTTATTCTTCGATTGCAACTTTTTATTTAGCAGGATCTCTTCCACAAAATTTATCAAGCCAAAAAAAAAGCCCTGTTGTGCAGGGCTTTTCAGATCACTCTTTTGATAACAGTTTTCTCGCTAATGCCATCTCAATGCTCTCGCCATCCGAATTTAAGATGTTAAGGCCACTATCAGGCATTTTCCCCGAGGTCGATTGCGTTACCGCAATCTTTTTTGCCATAAGGGATAAACAAGCCATTTGTGCGGTTTTCTCATAACCCAAAAAGTACACTTCGACTGGCTGTATCTGCCCAATCCGCCAACTACGACGCGCGGCTTGCATGAGCGTATACACGTTATACCCTGACTGCATAAAAACAATCGTCGGGAATGACAGTAAATCAAGTCCTGTTTTGACAAGTTCTGGATTGCATAGCAAAACATCCATCCCTTTATCAAGCTGTTCCATGATCCACATTTCCCGTTGATCAGCTTTGACACTGGCACGTAAGACGGTCGTTTGTAATCCTGCCTCGGTCAGTAACCTTTGCAGTCGTACAGTCGTATCACGTATACCTGTATAAATGGTATAAACCAGTGTTTTTCGCCCTGCTTTTTTTGCATTCAAACATAACTCAATCAGCCTTGCTTCTTTAGGTGAAATATCCTCATCCTTTAGAAGCGCAGGCGTACTAAACAATACCTTGCGTGTACGCGGATGAACGACTTTCTCTGGCCGAAAAGAACATTCTGGCCAGGCGAGTAAAGCCATCAGCACCACGCCGAGCAAGGTCATATCTCTCCGTTCCCATGCTCTCCGTAATTCCTGAGTCAACGTCTGTTCCATTTCGGTATAGCACGCTTCTTGTATTTCCAACATCGCGACCGACTCACAATATTCTTGATAAGGCGGTAACGTGTGGTTATCGAGGTCTTCTAACTTCAGAAAAGCCGTATAAGGTAAGACAAATCGCGCAATTCCTTGCGGACTAAACCCAGGTGCTTTGGCAACATGGGTCGAATGACGTTTGCCTTTTGCGGTACGAAAATCACCGCCTTCTCTGATTTTAAGAGTACGTTTCAATACACCATAGCGTTCCATAAAGTTCAGTGAAGCCGAACTTAATGATCTTCGCGCAGAATACGCAAAACCTTCTGCACGCATTCGCTCCGGCATCATCCGTTGCAGTAAATAAAAAATATCGTCTGCATACCCGCCCATCAAAGTGCCTGTGAGTAACACCACTTTTTTAACACCACTTGCGACGACAGCCATCGCTTGTCCTTGTGCGCTGAACGCCCCTTTGTATTCATGCGCTTCATCGACAATCAGCACAGAAAAAAAGTGAGGGAGATAGCGTTTGATAAACTCGGATGCCTGATAGACAGATTGTCCATCAGAAAATTCGAGTTGACTCAATGCACGCTCCAAGCGCTCAGCCGTCCGTGCTGAAAACACAGGATTGCCCTCTTCATCCAACAAATTAATCAATTGATAAATATTGTCGCCTAAGCTATTGCCAAGAAGATCCACACCAAATCGCTTAACAAGTTTTTCTGCCTGTTTAGACCCAATGGTCGGTAACTGGCAGAGCGCTTTCGCGACGATTTGTTGAGGATCTGGAAGAGCTGACTTGCGAACCAATGCCCATAACGGCTCATGGCAAGCGACACACGATTGCTTTTTATCACTGTTAAATTGATCTCGAGTGATTGGAAACCCATGATTATCCTTCACGAATTTACCACAGCGAGGACACGCCACATACGGTATTTGCTTTGGTGGCTTTTTTTCATCACCACTCTCGTCCATATATTGATACCGTGTGATAAAAGCGGGTCGCCACTCATGCCCTAAACGCAACCGGATACGTCCCATAATATAAAAAGTAGGCACAGTCACAGGTTGTTTTGCTATGGCTTTCAACGCAATCAAAGTCGACAGCGTTTGCTGGCCATTCAATACGATCACGGCAGCATCGGGTACTGTTTCTAAGATTTCCCGCCGCCATTTATACACTAAATGGGGTGGACAAAGAACCAATGATCGCTTAAATCCCGCATGATGCAGCAATGTCGCAACGGCCGTACCCATCAGTGATTTGCCCGTTCCCATCTCTGCATTAATGATGGCAGCACGCTCACCTTCATCCACTAACAATGTGGTGATCGCTTCAATCACACGTTGCTGGGCAGGAAAAGGAGCCCGTTTAAAAGTCGATAAAATCTGACTTCTTTGAGCATTGGACAGGCTCGCATACACCGGCGGGTTTTGTTGACACACAGCTTCACATAAGCTATCCCCAAACTGCTCAATAAAATCAGTGAGTGAAATTGAAGAAGTGGCTGGTTCAGTGGGTGGATTCGCTACTGTTTGCATTATTCTATTCTCCATGGATTAAATAAAAAAAAACCCACAGAAAACAAACCCACCTCACAGGGATTGGTTTATTCCCTGTGGGATCAGTGGATAAAACTAAAAAGGCAAGGGAAGTGCGTGCTGATGCAGTTTTTCCTGGATGAGTTGACTCAATGACGACTCATTCAATGAAATAGCATACGCATCGACTGCATGTCCTGTCTGTTTTTTAATAAACCCTTGCTCACAAAACTCATCGAATAGAGTAATCCACTCAAAAAGTAAGGGAACAGGGCTGAGTTGCATCACAGCCCGCCAAATCCTCAGACGAAGTTCGTCAAAGGGTTCGGCCTGCCGTGCGAGGACTAAAGCGTTCAATGATTTTGCGTTAGGTTCTACGATCAGATGATCAAAAACCCAGACATGCGTCAGACTCACAAATGGACTGTGGGCTGGCCTTCCTATTAAGCTTGTCAGACGATCTTTTTCTCCTATGAGGATCTGCTCGGGGTTTCCTTGCAGCCTAAAAGAGCGGAGCGCCTGCATGTCATTTCCTGGAAGAGAAAGCCGCGCACGTAACTGTTGTACATGTGATTCATTTCCCCACGCTGAAAAAAACAAAAGCTTTTGCAAGTCATCTGTCACAAAGGCATCGACCCAGAGACCAGGCAAATCCTGTGATTGATAGAATGTCATACTAAAACCTCCTAGCAAATCGTCAGGACATGACCGAATGTCGCACTGTTTTTCGCAACATCAATGGCGCGAATCACAGGGACAAACCGATCTTGCAAAGTCTGCGTTTCAAGCAGTGAACCATCTTCTTGTTCCGTATAAGTCACACGTTCAATTTGTGTTTTAAACGTATCACCTTTGACTAATAAGGAACGCCCATCATCTGCTTTTACCAAGCCCGTCACTTGCCCTGCGGCCAATGTCAACGCTAAATGCCAGCGTGACAAATCCAGCAAAGGCCGCTTGACAGGTCGACTTCGTTCAACAAAACGAAACGCGAACTGTTCCCATAAACAAGGGGACTGTTTAACGACATCATTCAGTTGTTCTGCATCAATGCGTGTCGTTGCAAACCGTTCTGGAGAGACGTGGTTTGATGGAACCACATAAGGAGGAAAATCCCATTCTACTGGCAATTCAGGCGGTAATTTTCCTTGCCGGACCGCGTTTAGCATCGTAGAGATAGCCTTGTCTTCCTGTGATCTCGCCGCACGAATACCCAAAATGACGATTTGGTGATACTGTTGATGAGGCGCAAGATACACACGCACATCACGACAGTGTTTCGCAAGCCAGGTTATCAACTCTTGATCCAACGTGCTATACGGTAGGATGAATACCAACACACCGTTCGGTTGCAGCATTGGAATACTGCGTTGATAAAAAACTTTTTCAAGTCGCTTGCGTCCACCCTCTTTTAAGTAATGGTGATTATCGGTCGCTAAATCGCCATAAGGCGGATTTAAAAAGAGAAGCCCCATACTTTTAGGGGTCACAATGCAATCCATAAAGTCGGCTTGTAAGACGCGATTAAGCTGTCTTTTGGCTTGACTCGCTCGCGCCTCATCCAATTCAATACCGAAGGATTGAGTACGAGCATTGCCAAGAGAGTTTTGACAGGCCATCAATGCGTCACCTTCGCCACAACAGGGATCAAACAGAGAGACAGTACCCGAATCAGCAGGCTGTAAAGCCTTTACAATTCGATTCAAGGTTTCAGCATCTGTCGGAAAATACCCGTGTTTAACAAAATTACGGGCGGTACGTTGGAATAATACACTCATCAGCGTCTCCTTTTATTAAAAATAGTAAAAATAAAAAAGGGAGACGCCTCTTCCCTAGGGAGAGACAGCCTCCCCGTGGGATGGAAAAATCAATCACAGAAAAATGATTGAATCATGACACGTTTTTATGCCAGGTTTGTGCTGTGCAATTAAACGTATATTTAAGCGCTTTCAGACGCTCACGTTGTTTATCAAAGACCGTACGATTCAGCGTAGGATCAATTTTAACAACGTCGGGTAGTGGCCATAATGCGCCAAATAACGCTGCATCAGGCTCTTCTACTCCCTGGGTTAAAGGCATGTTTGCATCCAGCAACAGACTCTTTTCTGCAACCAGAGGAGAATCACTCTTGATGGTTGTAGTAGACTGCTCTCTTGGTAAAAATGCAAATTGCCCCAACGTAGCGATGATTTTCACTGTAAATGTTGTACCTGTTTCACCTTCGCTACTTTTGGAATAACACCGTGGTAGACACTGTATCATTTCAAATAAACCTGGATGAGTGCCTGGTGGCAACTTCATCAAACGCTTATCCTCAATGATAAAATGTCCTAATTCACACTCCAACTGTTGCTCCGATGAACGGACAATTAAACGACCTGTTATTAACATAGTATTTCTCCTCAAATAAAAAAAGCGGAGAAATCCCCTTGCGGGGGATTTTCCCCGCAAGGTTAATGTCACTATTTTAACGAATTTTCTTCACAAAAAAGGTCTAATCATACCCACCGATTTTCTTCTTCGGCTATTTCATTATAGCCTGCTTTTTCATCCGAAGATTCGATAACGGCTTTCTCTTTCTGTGACTTTGCGTCCAAGAGGGTTATTTTTCTTGAATAAACACCCGTGTCATAACGCTTTTGTCCGTTTTTGTCTTTCCAGTCCAGGTGACGTAATTCACCGACGACAAAAACGTGGTTCCCTTCTTTAAGGGTTTCAGCAGCCCATGGGCTTTTACTACTCAGATACACGGTATGCCACTGGACATCCTGACAGTGTTCACCATTTTTCTTGGTATAGTCTCGATTAGTAGCGAGAGAAAGCCGAATAAAATGGTTCTCTTTCGTTGCCTTGAGGACTTTTGGATTTTGACCTAAATAACCCATGAGTGTTACTTGATTGTATGATGATGACATCGTATTTTCTCCTCTGTTTAAGTAAATAAAAAAACAACTTACCCCACAGAGAAAATAGTTACCCCATCAGGGAAAGTTATTTTCCCTGGAGGGACACATCCATGGCATGTCAACGATTTCGTTATATTATTAAAGAGCAATCCATCCGATACAATGTATCGGATAAAACACCGATTAAAGCATTTCATCGCTTTAATAATAAGATCAAACGTGAGTTTGTTTGGACTAACAACGACTGTTGTGACACCAAAGAGAAGTGCGTAATTGCGCTTGAAATAAAACAAGTCAAACTTTCTGGACTAAAACTTTTCCCCGTATTCCTGACTGGCTGAAACCAGAACTTTATCACAGGCGGAAAAAAAATTGACACCAGATATCTTTTTCTATATCGACCCATCGCCCAGGTTCAAAGGTAAAAAGCGATGATTGACACAAGACCTATTTAGGTTTCACTGGAATTGCACCAGCTCATCAGTTGTGTTATCAAAAATATATAACATCTTATTGTTATTCTGCAAGTATTTATTTATTATTTAGCCACAATAAATTTTGACCAAGGCGGCGCGCCCATGGCCCAATTCGTTTGAAATAAAAAGCCGTGCCCGATGATCAATTTCTTTTTCATAGCGATTTAACTTATGTCGGGGTTTTCCACCTTTAAAGGGACAATCCCACCCTTTTCCCTGAGTTAATTGATCTGTTAAATAACGATAACGATTTTGTGCATACGCATGTCGCAATCCGTGTAAATTTTTCAATCCTGCACAGCGGATTTCAGAAATGTAACGATTCATCTGTTGTTTATGAGTCAAATGTTTTGGAATCAACGAAGCGCCTTTAGGAACCACTTGATGCAGTTTATTTAAAAAGGCTCGTTGCTCATTCGTTATAATAGGAACTTTCCGTGGAACGCCGCCTTTTGTCCAACTTCCTTTTAATACTAAATAATCTCCTTGATCTGCTTCACTCACAATTAATTTTAACGACTCTTCGCGTCTCAACCCAAATAATTGTTGTGCCTGAATGGATAATTTCAGCCAGGCATCACGAATCCCGTTGATATTAATCGTCTGGATAGCTTTACTACTTTTTGGAATATAAGAGCGTTTTGCAATGGCATAGCTATCATTGGTTTTGGCAATGAGATGAGGTTTGCCCATCATTCGGCATGCCCAACGTAATTTTGAAATATAGTTTTTTATCGTTGCAGCTTTAAGAGCCGATGCTTTCCAATGTGCAACGAGTGAGATGACATGTTTTTCTTTTAACCCTTGAATATGAGAAAGCTTATAGCCAAGCCCATGCAACTGACTCATGGCTCTTTTTAATATGCTGAGCGTATCTGCTTTCGTTTTTTCTGAATGAACGGGCGCTGATTTCACTAATTGATACACAGAATACGTGGCATCTTTTAATTTACTCTTGCTCACGCAGATACCGCCTTATCTGACTATGCGAAATACCCATTTCCTGTTGTAATAAATTTAATACGGCACGCCGTGTATGGTATGGTATCAGTGCTGCATAGCGAGATCGTGCGTAAAAAGAACGATAGCGAAAAATTTTTCCCCCTTGTTGTTGCATTTCATGCCCATACATCTGAATCAACGTATCATAAGTATAGAGATCGAGTAAGCATTGGTTGTCAGGAATCTGTTGTTGCCAGAGTTGCACTGCTATTATTTGGTCTTCTGTTAAGACTGGAATAAACCTTTCTTGATGATTAAATGCAATCTGACGACTGACATAAATTTTATTTTCAAAAAAATGGTATTTTGCGATTAATCTCATGATTTCTTTTTTTGTTAAACCAAAATTCATTTGAAACATTCCTATTATTTTTATGAGAGGATTTTCTATATTTTTTAAATATTCTTGATTGATAGGCGCGCTATATTTGTTAGTCGGAGAATATTTGATAAGGCCGACTGTTTGATTATCGGGAAAAACAACCATTGCGCCGATAAATTGAGAAAAATGTCGAAAAACACTTAATCTGTTTATCATCGTCGATATACTGAATCCTGCCTTCCGCCACCAAGTGACAAGATGTGTGATATGGTCTTTTGTTAAGTGATGCCATGTGGAAGGTAAATGCCCTGCTTTCTCTAATTCATCAATGATCATTCGCATCATCTGAATACGTTTTTTTCGGAGCAAAGGGTGACCGTCCCGATGATAGGCATATCGGTGATTTAATAGATACACCAAAGTCGATTTCTTACTCATGCCAGTCTCTCATACAATGTCCGTGTCGTTAAAATGGTTTTAAAAGTTAAGTGGTATTCGAGCGACCTGTTAGACCATTGGCTAACAGAGTCAGTGCTGTATTAGCACGCAAGGCTCATGATTTAACACGGTTTATCATTGACTCGCTTGTTTCCTCATAACATGATTGACACACACCTCCTTTCTTTTAAAAAATAGCAGTTGATAGGAACATTTGTTTCACAAACGCTGATAAAACCCGATGGCTCTCTGTTTTTTTCGTAACATAATGAATACCTCCTTTAATTTAAAAAACAAAAATGAATAGGAATGCCTACTTTCCAGGCACTAAAAAGACCAGAGGACTCTCTGTTTGGACTAACAGCGTTATGCTATGACACCAAAGGGAAATGGCGTATTGCCATTTTAAACTGACAAGTAAACACTTTCTGGACTCCATGCCCGAACTCAAACCGATGACAGATGTGATCTATCATCACTGAAACGGGATTAACACCAGACACCTCATTCTGCTCGACCTGTCGCGTAGGTTAAGAGGTAAGGAGCGAACAATAGGCACAAGACCTTAAAAGGTTTCACTGGAAATTTCACCAGCTCATCAGTTGTGCTTTCACTCTAGTACCCTATCAAAAAGTATAACTATTGCCAAGAAGATTTCTTTTTTTATTCATAATGATTGTATGATTTTTCTCTCTAATGACTCTCATTTTTGTGCATCCTTTTGTAAAGGGATGCACAATAAAATAAAAGAGATATAACTTATTAAATTTATTAGAAAAATTTTCGCAGCACACCAAGAGGCGCGCTGCGTCACTATTACTGCGGTAATAGTGACGCAGCGCGAGGAGTTTCGATAAGTAGTATTTTTAGGGAATCAAAATAAAATTTTAGGGAATAATTGCAGGGTATATAGTCCGAAAATAAAAATAACAGGTAACTTTATTCGTGCTAAAATCAGAAAACAGCCATCAATAGGCAAATGGCTAGCGAACAAGACGATCATTTTTGAATGTCGTCTATCGACAAGCCTGTGACTTTTTCAATTATCTGTGAGGCAATTCCTTCGTGTAACATGGCACGGGCAACTTCAATTTTTCCCTCTGCTTTTCCCGCTCTGAATTTACTTGCAAAGATCGTTTTCTCTGTACTCACAATATCCCAGTATTCTTGATAGTAGTTCAGTTCACCTGGAGTATAAGAGGATTCTTGTAAAAATGTCACAGCTTCTTGTATTTCACTCACAGCCAGTATCTCTTGGGGTATCTCTCTCGTATGCTCGTCAATCTCTGACATAAATCGCAACCATAAATTTTGTACCGTGCGATCCTGAAGCCGTTTGGATTGAAATTTATTCAGTTCAATAAA
>JAJONP010000176.1 GCA_021323555.1 Gammaproteobacteria bacterium
ATACTATTAAAAACGTTTTATTTTTATGTATTAAAAAAATCATAAAATAAAAGCGAAAAGATTTCTATTACCTATTGACACGGAGTCCACTTATGGGTGGTCTGTATGAATTAAAATAGGGTTTTAGGAATAATTAGCGTACTATGAGTCCATCTTAATAACGAGTTCCTCACTATGCATAAAATAATTATCAGTGATCATGCGCATGTCGGAGAAGCAAGAAGGCTTGCCATTTTTCTGAGAGGCGAAGCAGGGTTTGACACCAGTGAAATTGCAAAAATTGCTATCATCGTGACAGAAGCTGCCACGAATATCATCAAACATGCCAACGGTGAGGGAGAGATTTTGCTTGAAGTCTTTCAAGATTATTTTAAATCGGAATTGCAGTTGTATGCCATTGATCAAGGCTCTGGCATTTCAAACACTAATATATGCGTTCAGGATGGTTATTCTACAGCCAATACAGCTGGAACAGGCCTCGGTGCTATTAAACGACTCGCTTCCCAATTTGACTTTTATTCCTCGGTAGGGCAAGGAACTGTAGTATGGGCAAAAATCGAAAAGAACTTGCCAATTCCGACAAATAGTTTAATAGCATCGAAACCCTGCAGTTTATTTGAATGCGGTGTTATTTGCGTGCCAGTCGCACAGGAAGAAGTATCAGGCGATGCGTGGTCAGCTTATATGATGGCTGATAAAATCCAATTATTCATGTTAGCTGATGGATTAGGACACGGGCCTGATGCCCATTTCGCAGCGAGCGAAGCAGTGAGGATATTCAATGAAAAGGGTCATGCGTCGCTGATTGATATCCTGCTCGCGCAGCATGCGGCTCTTAAAAAAACACGAGGCGCTGCCATAGCCATTATTAAAATTGATCCTTTCCGCCAGGAAGCTTCGTATCTTGGGGTAGGGAATATCTCAGGGACTATTTTAACGCCGTTCAAAAATTATAGCATGCTGTCTTATAATGGCATTGTAGGCCACCAATTTCGCACACTCCATGAAATGAAATACCCTTTTAATAACAAGTCTATTTTAGTGATGCACAGTGATGGATTATCTAACCAATGGGAAAAAATATATGCGAGCGAGTTACTGCGTCAATCACCTGCTAACATTGCAGGTATATTATATCGAGGCTTTAAGCGCAAAAGAGACGATACGTGTGTGCTAGTGGCTAAAGCAAAGCCAATGAGCGGATGAAAAGTATTATTGATAATTCTCGCTTTTTCTTAAAATGTCGCCATTTAAAGATTATTATGTGATTATCCCGGTTTTTACGAGATTGCCTGAAAAAATTAGATATTATGATCTTCCATTAAAACTAGATTTTATTTTTTTAAACGTGTATTCTGTTTTGATGTTAAAAAGGAGAAAAATAAAATGAAAAAGATCAAGCAATTGGCTAGCATTTTTTTGTTAATGCTACCTTTAACAGGAATAATAACTCTCCAAGGATGTTCCAGCACACCGCATTCTGAAAGTAGTGGGCAGTATATTGATAATAGTGCGATTACACTCAAAGTTAAAACTAAACTACTAGCCGATAAATCTATAAAAAGCTTTCCTATTACAGTAAATAGCTATAAAAATACGGTGCAATTAAGTGGCTTTGTAAATACTCGCCACCAAAAAGAAAAAGCAGAAGCTATTGCTTATAGTATTAAAGGCGTTGAATCTGTAAAAAACGATTTAATCGTCAAACAACCTAGTTCAAATTGATACTATTTTTTAATTGATAGTATTTATTGATTTTGTTGGTTTTACTATTCCAAAAGGGTACTGGCTGATCATAGAAAATTTCTTTATGCACTATATAAAATAAAGGAGAAAAAATGGATAATAACAATACTTTGTAACAGGTCACCCCTATTAAAAATTTTTCAAGAAAAATTTTTAATAGGGGTGACCTGTTACGATGTGTCTGTTAAATGGTAGCAGCATCAAGTATCTACTGGAGCATTACTCAGCACAAGCAGATAGATATCTAATTCCGTCAACACTTCAAGCCATCAGAGTAGGTTTCTTGGGTTACACGCAGATTTTGAGTCAATGTTTTTTTTAATTCTGTCTGTATAGCCTAAGCTCTTATATATTGAAGAATCGTATTTTTACCCGCCTACAAGGAAACAGCATAATTTGATTTTTCCACATCTATTTTTTCAAATTCCGAATATTCTTTGGGTTGTTTTAAATTCTTCTTTTCATCAAAAAAACGATGGCGTTGAAAATACTGCTTAAATTCTTTTGGGTTTAAGACAGCTCCAGGCTTATGATCAATCATGTATCCAAAAATAGTTTCTTTTTGTTTATCTGTTAAAGAATCAAATCTGCCGACATTATCCAGATAAGAAAAAATCAGGCTTATAAGGACAGATGGAAAGTGCTTAGCCCTAGTGTCTTGTAAAAAATATCCAGCAAATGTCAATAAGAAAAACCCTGCGACTGGAAAAGAGGTTAGTTTTTCTTGTCCTTCTAAGCGAAATTCAGCTAGAGTGCGATTTCTGTCGAGCAGTTTGGAAATTGCTTTATCTATCTTATAATGCTTGAAGGGGTTGACTACTGTGTGAGTTAAGAATAGATTTTCTATAACATGGTTTTTTTCTAGGGCCTTTTGAATGAACATTGTCGCCATGTTCCCATGACCATTGTAGGAAATTGCAAGTGATTCAATAGCCGAAATATTAGAAAAATTGGGAATAATCAGTTTTTCCGCAATATGAATAACCCCTGTATTTTTCAGGTGATTATGACTGAGATCCAGTTTTTTTAGCCAAGGGTTGCAAGCAATGGCATCAATGATTTCGTATAGCATGGCTGTGGTAATTCCACAAGAGCTAAGATATAATTCTTCACAATGAATTGTTCTAAAAAAATTTTTTAATTTATCGTACTTATGAAATGGAATAGTAAATAAATTGGTAAAAGAAAAATTTATAGTCTTAAAAGGTTTTTCTCTTTCTACCAACGCTAGTAATAACCTAATATAGTAACCATTTATAGCTATATTCGTGAAAGAAAAATCTACAGAATGTAATGAAGTATTTACAAGAATGAAAGGTATTAAAGATGCTATGGTTAGATCATTAGCTGGTTTTTGTATTGTATAAATAGATGATTGCCTCTCTGAATAATAAATTTTTTCTTCGGTTCTATATATTCCAGAAAGTTCAGTAATTGTGTCCGATCTTAATCTTTGAGCTGCATCAATTACCGAGATTTTTGGGTTAAATTTTGGCATACCTCCTCCTTATTATTAAAATTTAAGATCGCAATATTTATAGCGAAGTAAATCCAGGAGAAAAATATGGACATACCCTAGGCAATAGGGTTATTACTAACGGGTCTTGCAGGTCAGTCAGCCATCAGCGCTTCCTTCGCCAGCTGCTTCTAAAACCGTACGTGAATCTCTCGATTCATAGAGAGCATAAAATTGTGGGGGGTCATCTTGTTTTCAATCGTACTTAATAATAAGTTTCAGAAAAGACATCAAATTAAGTGCGAGGGCACCAAAATGAAATTCTATTTTATCAAAATTGCTCTTCGTGGCGTAAGCCTTTTGATTTGGCGATGTTTACGTGATCTAGCCGAGCAAAAGTAGGCACACATAACGCATCTTAATGTCTATAACTATGGTGATTTTAGAGGTAACCCACAACAGCTCGTTTTAAACTATTTTGATGTATTTTTTATATTAGCAACTTTGGAGCAGTGAGGCTAATTTTTAAGTATCCTACTCATCAGGTTAATGTTGAAGAAATCAAAAAACATCGTATTAAGCATGTGATAAGCGCTGACATTCATGATGAAACTATTTTATTAGATATTCATCTCAATAACGAAGAAGGGTTGGGATGGACAGAAGGAGAAGGACTACTTTCTGGTCTTTTACCACTGAGTTTAACGGAGAAAAGAATGCAATAAGAAACCCAATAAATGAAACAATTCTTTTATCCGCAGCACAAGAACGATTTATTGCGTGTATAGGTAGTGATTTATAAAAAATAATAAGGATAGATTTACGTAACCCACACGTACATAACCTCTCGTATGAATTAGAAGTTATTTTAACCATCATGCGGGAATCTCGTGTCAAAGGCCGCCATTTGCCAAAGACAATTACCATCTATAAAAACGGATTGCAACGAGATAAGTAAAGTTTATCCTCTCATTTACCTCATAGTTTGATGTTAGAGTTAAATCTGTCATTTTATCTGTATTGCCCGTTCGAGAAATCGAATAAGTTTTGCTATGAAATTACCAGGAAAACGTAGTGCGGGAAAATTGTATAGACTGGGACATGGGTGACAGTGTTCGGGGACATAGTAAACACTTTCACCCTCCGTTTCAATGGTCATAAGTATATATCTGAAATCTTCCAAAA
>JAJONP010000177.1 GCA_021323555.1 Gammaproteobacteria bacterium
AATACAAAAAAATATGGCTATGATATTATATCTCATTGGCTGAGTCCTCTTCTTATTATTTTAGACGGTGTAAGAACGGACTCAGCCTACCACATCTTTGAACGCTTATCCAAAACTCAGGTTAATCAAGTTAAACCGCCGGTCAGGCTCGCGAAGCACAATCGTGCGTTAGTGCGCCATTATGGATTTTGGATTTTTTTTGCTACAAACCCCATTGCCATTTTTTCGCCCTAACTTTTTCGGGTGTAGAAGAGGGGAGTGATGAGAGGGGAAAAGTTTCCCCTCTCATCACTCCTCCATCCGACAAAAATTTTACAAGCATGATGATTGGAATTGAAAAAACAAATCGAGCGTTCACGACGAAATTTCGGAGTGCGCGCTTATACGTTGCTTCGCAACACCGCTTTGCCGCAAGCGGCGTATCCTTCAAAAGCTCGGTCATTCAAAGTCCGGCGGCAAGTTTTTAAAAAATTGTTCTGAAAATGTTTGACCATATCTGCTGTGAAGTGTCCATTGAAGGGGAAAAAATTTCCCCTTGCTCCCCTCACACAAGAATTCTAAAACCCAGAAAACGAACCAGGCAAAGGCCATGGCTTCAGCAAACAACATTCCAGAACCGGAACATTTATACGATTATCACATCAGCCTCTCTGCTTGGACATGGCGTTACAGGGCTGGAAAGTAGGTTTTTTATGAGGTGAAGGCAGATCGTCTGACGGATTATCAGGTAGGCTACGTTTTATGCATATCATGTGGCATTTTTACTATTCAGAAATTCCAGTTCAATGTCTAAAAAATTGAAAAAATATTTCTTTGTAATTAAATTTTTTATGTATTTTTAGGATATTAAGCTACTAAAAATTTTCACTAATTGCCTGATTTATAAAGAAAAAATATTAAGAAAAAATAAAAAAATTTTATGTAAAATTAACTGATTAAGCTATCAGCTGGAGTAGATGATTGCAGTTTCTTACCATTGTTCCAAACATAATTTTGTGTTAATATAATATGATATCTCTAATATAGGATTTTAAATAAAATTTAAGGAGATAAATTATGCATACCAATAAATTAAAAACCACTGCGATAATCATTTTTTTCTTTGTTATTGCTTTATGTTCAGAGATAAAATGTATGGATGGGCAATTAGTTATCAAAGATGCAGAAGGAGCTATAAATAAAATAAGATCTCGTGATTGGTATTGGCCTTTTAATAGTGATATTGTTGAAAATATTACAAACTCTAAAAATAGAGATATATTATGTTTTAATAGTTTTCAAAAAACAAAAATATATTCAGCTCTCTTAGAAAGCACAGGATCGAACTTTAGTCAAAATATTACAAATATTATTAATAAGATTTATAAGCTACCAGGTGGCCAATCTATTAAATCAATTCCTGTTGATAGCCTTTCAATATTATTTGAAAATTTTTCACAAGCATCTAATAATGAAGAAAATTTTAATAAATATATTAGTGATGATAAAGAAATTATTTTTTATAATAAATATAAGAGCGGAGGAGTTGCATTAAAAACATCAATAAGTTATAATATTAGTGGTAAAACTTCTAAAATATATTGTGGTGTTTTTCATTATAATAGTTGGGATATAAAAATTAAAGATTTATATATGGATTGTAAAACTGTGGAGTTTAATATGATGAATTTCCAGCCAAGGTCGTGGTTCTCATAACTTTTTACGGGAGATGGTATATATGTCTCCGCTGATTCTAAATCTGTTGCTCTTTAAACCCGCTTCAAATGACTTTTGAAGCGGGTTAACGATAAATCTCTTTACGGTCGCCTATCTTCACGATGAGGATCCGCGTGACGTTATCCTGAATGCTGGTAATGATGCGATAATCACCAACACGGTATTTCCATAAGGTATTAAACCGTGACCCCTTCAAAGCTTCCCCAACACTCCTTGGATCGTCTATCTAAACGGGCCACACGCTCAAATAAGAAACTTAAGACACGTTCGGCTTGCTAAGGTTACTTAAGCGCCTTTTGCGCTTGCACATGCATGTCCGGCGGCTTTAAGGTATAATTGCTTCTTATTATGGCTCTTTATCTCAAGCGACATTTCTTTTAATTGCTTTGGATCTTATTTTTTCATAGGTTCATCATGTCATGTTCTTTATTGATACCAATATTTTAGAATGAGGAGAGACTAAAAATGATGAGCAATAAATTAAAAAGCTTCTTGATCTTGATAGCCGCGTGTTGCATCGCTAGTTCTTTATGGGCAGAAGTCCAAGGAGCAGATGAAGGAAAAGACCAAAGAGGTGAATCATCAGCAGCTGTACGTTATGTTGCTCCAAAAGAAGATGTCCGTTCTTTCTCAGAGGAAGAAGTGCCGACAGGAAGTATTATGGCTTTCGCAGGAGCAGTAGCACCTCAAGGGTGGCTCCTTTGTGATGGAAAGCAAGAGTCTTCTTTGGAATACCCCGAACTTTATAGGGTTATTGGGGAAAAATACGCTCCAGAAGACGAAAAACCATTTCTTATAAAGCGTAATATGGCTGCAAAGTTTGAAAAAACATTTTATCTTCCTGATCTGATCGGTCGTGTAATTGTTGGCGTAGATGAGCGCGGGGTTCGGGTTACTTCCAATAATACACTTGGAGAATTTGGCGGGGAACAAGTACACCAATTATCCGTTGATGAGTTGGCACCGCATCACCACCTACTAAAGACTATAAAAGGAAGTTGTGCTTCTGGAATCAATGAGTTTCAAGTACCACATCTTGATGACCAAGCACATAGATTTGACCAACATCATAATAGTGGTATCTCTGGGAAAGGTCATCCTCACAATAACATGCAGCCGTACCAAGTTTTAAACTATATCATCAGTACAGGGAAAAGAAACAATAGACATAACGATCAAATTATTGATCGCCTACAACAACAGATTTCGGATCTAAACCTTAGGTTGGCTAATCTTTCCGTTCAAGATCCACGAGGTTGTGCAAAAGCATGGGTTTGTTTTGATGGTTCAGCAAATATATTTGAAAGTTATGGTGTATCATCCGTAACAAAACACGCAGTTGGGAATTATACAGTAAACTTTTTACAACCTTTTAAATCTGAAAATTATTGTTCTGCATTAAATGTGAGGGGAAGAAACGATAATGGAACCCTAACAGCAGCTAGTGATTTTCGTTTTCCACAAACAAGAGATAACTTTAGAATTCTAGTATTTTACTTTAACAGAGGTGATCACCAGGATGCTTCGATTGTTTCAGCTTGTTTTTATGGAAGCCAATGATTTCATTGATTTCATTTTCTGCCTAATTGATTCTAACTCAGTTTCTCTAAAAGCCCCATCAACCGTATGGGGCTTTTTTCTACGCAATCCCAGACAGCCCATTTTTTTCTACAAGTAATAGAAGTTTTATAGCCGTTCCTGATGGTTTCTTCTCTCCCCGTTCCCATTTACTTATTAGCCCTGTCGTTACGTTGAGGTAATGGGAAAACACGGATTGGCTTACATGCTCCTTCTCGCGTATATGTCGGATTTCTTCTGGTGTTAAACTGTGTACTGGCGTCAGGCATGACTCATCAAACCGACGCATTGTTTTTTTATCTATAGCTCCAATCTCGTATAATGATTCCATGGTTTCATGTACAGCCGCCAAAGCTTCGCTTTTATATATTTTCGTCATCTTTCTATCTCCACAAACTTACCCCTAGCGAGTAGTTTTGATAAGTCCTTTTCCGTCGTTGACAACAGGCTCTGAGCCATTTCCCTATATTCCCATACCTCATCCTGGGGTTCTAAGCCCAAACCCTCCATTTTTCCGATTCTGTATATGATAAGTCTTAATATGGATTATTTATGAATCTTACTTTTTAATATAAGTGCCAAT
>JAJONP010000178.1 GCA_021323555.1 Gammaproteobacteria bacterium
AATGCTAAATTCAAGGTGTACTCCAGTTCTTTATCCAACATGGTAAACCTCCTGGCTCCCGATTATTGAAAAACTTCCGTACTACATAATAAAGGATGTTGTTGACTCCTCGCATACTCCATAACTTGACTTGCCTTTGTCTCTGCTACATCTTTACTGTACACACCACATATCGCTTTCCCTACAATATGAATTTCATACATGACCTTTGTTGCTAATGCTCTTTCCATATTGAAAAATAACTCCAGCACTGTCACTACAAATTCCATTGGAGTAAAGTCATCGTTATGCATAATGACTTGGTACTTTGAAGGCTCTTTTAATTTAGGTTGAGCTTCCTGTACCATTAACTCTGATCTATCTTTAGTTTCCATCTGACTTAACCCCTCATACGTTCTTTATAGCTTATAAACGCCATTTTTTCCTTGTTTTAAAAAAAAATCCATGAGGATCATTCCGTATATAAAAAATGTACTCTCCTAAAAAATACAGAATAAACAGTAAATCCGCATCAATATTGGCCTAACCCCTGAGAAAAAGCGGTGATTCAAACCAAAAAACCTTAGCTAACCCTGAAGAAATGCTTAAAAAAAATTATTTCATCATATGGTTAATAACTGCTTCTCCAAAGCCAGAACAGCTCACTTGCTGTGCGTTATCCATTAATCTCGCAAAATCGTAGGTCACTGTTTTCGCTAAAATAGCGCCTTCGATGCCTTGAATAATAAGCTCTGCCGCTTCATTCCAGCCCAAAAAACGTAGCATCATTTCTGCTGATAAAATTAATGAACCTGGATTTACTTGATCAAGCCCTGCGTATTTAGGTGCAGTGCCGTGGGTAGCTTCAAACATAGCTATATGGTCCCCTATGTTCGCACCCGGTGCGATGCCTATACCACCTACCTGTGCCGCCAGTGCATCTGAAATATAATCGCCATTCAAATTAAGCGTTGCAATAACACTGTATTCTTCGGGGCGAATTAAAATTTGTTGCAAAAAAGCATCGGCTATCACATCTTTAATAGTAATATCTTTGCCTGTTTTTGGATTTTTTAAAACACACCAAGGGCCTTGATCGATAAGTACCGCACCGAATTGCTCGCGTGCCACTTCATAACCCCAATCCCGAAAACTACCTTCGGTGTATTTCATAATATTGCCTTTGTGTACCAATGTCACTGAATCACGCTGGTGATCAATCGCATATTGAATCGCACGTTTTACTAGGCGGATCGTGCCTTCGCGTGACACAGGTTTAATCCCAATACCGCAGTGTTCGGAGAAACGGATCTTTTTCACGTGCATTTCTGTTTTTAAAAAATCAATGACTTTTTTGGCTTCCAGGCTATCTGCTGGCCATTCAATACCCGCATAAATATCTTCTGAATTTTCACGAAAAATAACCATGTTCGTCTTCCAAGGTTCTTTCAAAGGACTGGGAACACCTTGAAAATAACGGACAGGACGTAAACAAATATATAAATCAAGTGCTTGACGTAATGTCACATTCAACGAGCGCATACCGCCGCCAATGGGGGTCGTTAAAGGGCCTTTAATAGAAACTACATAGTCTTTAATCGCTTCGAATGTCTCCTCAGGTAATCCTGTGGTTGAATGATAAAGTTTTGTCGCTTTTTCGCCTGCATACACTTCCATCCATTGAATTTGTCGTTCATCTTGATAGGCTTTTTTAACTGCTGCATCTACGACTTTTTTCATTACAGGAGTAATATCAACGCCTGTTCCATCGCCTTCAATAAAAGGGATAATCGGTTGTGGAGGCACTTTTAATGTTAAATCTGGATTGACTTGAATTTTTTCTCCCCTGGCTGGGATTTTAATATGTTGGTAAACCACAAAAATGCTCCTTTATATTAATTTCATCATTCCTACGGCGGCCATTAAAAAAGCCACTACTATCAGCAATGCTATTGCTATTTTTCCGCCTGCCACTTGATAACGCCCTACGTTTAAATTTTTATAATAACGACCGCTCCATATCATAAACGCGGGTAATAAGATGAGTAAAACAATCGCAAAAATACCTGCATAACTTAATGCTTTCACAAAAATACTGGGGTAAAACAAAACAATCAACAAGGAAGGTAAAAAAGCCAATAGAGCAATCATTAAATGGCCTTTACCTTTTTTTTCAATTTTTAATCCATCGGATAAAAAATCAAATAAGATGCAGAGCCACCTGTTTGCATGAGATATAACAAACCTTTATCCCCTTCTCGTGGAACAGAACCTAAAATCGCCAGGTTCCATAGGATATAACAAATCAGTGGGATAAGACTGCCGATTAAAATACAAAGCCTTAATTTTTTGATATCACTATCAAAATAACTGCGCAAACTTGGAATCAATGGCGCAAAGCCAAAGGATGTTAGCATCACTGTCACAGTAGGCGTTAATAATAATGGCTTTCCACCTGCTAATTTATGAAGATCTAAATAAGGCAGGGCAAATAGAACCAGCAGTAAAAAAGAAGCGAATTTTGCAAACATCAGATAACGATTGACATAATCAACAGGTTTAATGCCTTTATAAACAATACATCCAAAACACAAGACAAATAAAATCGCATCCAGTGCAGCAGGAAATTTTACATGCAAGACACTCGCAACGTCATCAAAGATTGCAGAACCACCTGCAATATAGGCGGCTAATAACGCATACAATAATAAAAGATAACTCGCCCATGCGACACACTGGCCTGGTTTACCCAGAGTCGCACGTGCCATCGAAATCATATTCGTGCGAGGTGGTAACCAAAGCGTTACTTCTAATAGTAAAAATGCGCTGAACGTCATCACGATCCAACAGGCGATTAATAACAGGGTTGAATAAACAAAACCACCGCCTGCGGAGGCAATCGGCAAAGCCAACATACCTGCACCGATAGAAGTTCCCACAACCAGTAACACTCCTCCGAAAAATTTAGTATCCATTTTTAATTCCGTATTTTATTACTTTTTCATAATAGTCTGGTACAATACCGTTCCGTGAACTTATTATCAATGTGAAAATCAGATGGCGTTAGAAATTATAAAAAAGGCGGTAGATAAAACCTTGGGTGCGCTGGCCAATGCAATAATAGGCATGGTCTCTAGTATGATCTGCGGTATCTTCATACTAATTTGTACCCCTTTTTCGTTGCTTTTCATAAAATATGAAAGCAAGACAGATCTTTTTTTGGATTTATTTCTACTACTATGTGTAGGGGCGTTCTTCCTTCTTATGTTCGCACCACTTTCGGAAATAGTATCCTTAATTATTCTTCTGCCTGCAGCGTTTGGAGTCTGTGTAGTAGCAGGGATAGCAGTATGGGCGTCAGTAGTCACAATCATTAATCTATTTCAAGATTTAAGGACAGGATTCACTCATGGGTTGAGTAGTTTGTTCACACATATAAAATGGGAATATTTTTTCTTCAGATGGTTTCCTCCTGAGATTGTCGAGGAGGGGAGAAGAGGCTTGGAAATACGCAGAGTGTCAGAGCGTAGAAGCAAGTCAATCCAGCTACTAAAAATGGCTAAATTACTTACAGCAAGTCAATCCTTAGTACCTTATGCCGAAAAAATGTTAACACAAGAAGAGCTTAAAGAATTTAAACAAGCTATAGACGCTGACCCTGAAGAATCAGTTAAAAAGAAAAATCAATCACTCTATGACTATCTTATAAGTGACTGCCCAATTTCCCTAGCATCCTTGATGGATAAAAATAACCCTCCTATTACTCTAGTAGGGCAATTTCCAGATCCAAATGGGCGAGAATATTATAAGACATATAATTATACTAGCTTTATATCTCTAATAAATAATGCGATCCAAAAGAATACGCCAGTTTTGGTTCCTGATACGAAGGATCCTATAGATAGCCCTTATATTGATATCTTTATTGGATTTCATGAAGTTGATTTTGATTGCATCAGAAGAGAAATTAAAAAATGGAAGGAAAGAATAGCTGCTACACCTGCTGACATAGAATCTAAAGAGGAAGAGGTAAGCCAAAGAACAGCAGTTCATCATGCAGCTGAACTGACAACTTCTACAGCAGTAGTATCCGCACCTGATCCTGATATAAGAGCAGTAGCAACATCACCCTCTTCACCTCGCTCTCGTGGTCTAAGTTTAGATGGACTCAGGGCAGCTGGAGTAGCGCATTTTAATTTTCCTCAAGAAAATAATAAACGAGCGGATTCGAATGGAGTAACTCTCTCAACTTCTCCTTCCTTATAGTGATGTGATGTAGCAACTGTCTTGTAAGCTATGCGCACATGTTAGGCTATGCGGTAAAAATTAATCTTTCTCGCATAAAATAACAAAAAAAATTCTATCTAATTTGCCTCGTAATATTTTATTATTAAATCAAGGCATTATATTGAATCGGGTTATTTTTATCCATTTTGTATCATTCTTACTGTTTTTTATAAATAATATGCTATAATACCGCTCCGTAAATTTGTTATCAACGGTAAAGATCAAGTGATTAGACAAATAATTGATATAGTAGATAAGCATTTAGGGGCCTTAGTAAATCTTGCTGTAGGAACAGTTTTAGTCCCGCTACAAATTATCTGGGCTTTTATTGTTGGCGTCTGTTTTGTACCCTATTTTCCCCTCAAAATGATGCGTGAAGCAATTCGAGAAAACCCCCAATACACCATACAGGATCTAACACTTGAAATATTCATGTTGATACCAATGATAGGTTTTTTCTTAGCTTGCCCCACCTTTTTATTTGCGTTACTCATAACCATAGCAATTACCTCACCAGCATCTATATTAGCTATAGCAGTTAGTTTAAGCCTGGTTAATGTATTTAATATTGCTATTTTTCCCAACCTAGGCGGGGGTGGGGATAGATTAAGGTTAAGTAAACTATTTACGTTTTCAAGTTGGGCGGAAAATTTTTGGCTTAAATCTTTCCTAAAGTCTGTAAACCCTTGGATCGAGGCAGAGAATATACCTGGACCTTTAAATTTCGCAGCCTCTGGACTTTTAGAAAATTTAAAAGCATTAAAAGAGTCACCAGCCTCAAAAGAATACGTTGAAGCAATGTTAACACCAGAAGAACTTGAAGAATTTAAACAAGCTATAGATGCTGAACCAGATGCCTCTACTAAAAAGCATAATCAATCACTCTATGACCGCATAAGCAATACCTGCGCCATCACTACAAACGACTTATTAAATACAGATGATCCTCCTATTACTGTCATTACTACCATCGAAACACGAGAATCAACGACAACAACTCATGGCACATTTAGTTATTCTGGGTTTTTAGGGCTATTAGAACACAACAGAAACGGTAATATTGCCCTTCGGCATCCTCTGAATTCGAGCGCTATTATGAATTCTGAAAATACTACTATTTCTTTTGGATTTCATGAAGTTGATTTTGATTACATCAGAGGAGAAATTAAAAAATGGAAAGAAAGGATAGCTGCTGGGCCTGCTGAAATAGAATCTAAAGAGGAAGAGGTAAGCCAGGCAACAGCAGTTCATGGAGTTGGACTAACAACTTCTACAGCAGTAGTATCCGCACCTGAGCCTGAGCCCGATACAAGAATAGTAGCAACTCCACCCTCTTCACCTCGCCTTCGTGATCTAAGTTTAGATGGACTCAGGGCAGCTCGAGTAGCGTATTTTAATTTTCCTCAAGAAAATGGACGGATGAACTCAAATCGAATAGCAACTCCTTCTACTTCTCCTTCTTTTACATAAGTATGCCGTTTCTTTTAGAATCTCTTGCCTTTATTTAGGTAGCAAATAAGCAGAGTAACCATTCACGGCTTCTTTCAATTACCCCTCAATAGAAGTGGCG
>JAJONP010000179.1 GCA_021323555.1 Gammaproteobacteria bacterium
ATAATTTTTTCCGTTTTCGGGCAGCAACTCAAAATGCTCGATATACCCTTCTTGCTTTAATACGGCTAAAATCGCTGCCTTTAGTTTAGACGCAGGAAACTTAACTTCCTTGTGCCCCACTGTTTGGGCATTGCGTATTCTAGTCAACATATCTGCTATTGGATCCATATAACCCTCTTTTCAAAATCTTTTTCTTTCAATTCTTATAGGCTTCGCACATGCAAAGCTTGTGCTTGTTACCAGCTTGCTTTACGCATTCCTGGAACTAATCCATTCATCACAGCATATCGCATGTGGATTCTACAAAGACCTGTCAATTGATTATAAGAACGCGATCTGCCACACAGGCTACAACGACTGCGTTGCCGTGAACGACTTGAATCTCGCGGCAACAATTGGAGCTTACGATCTGCCTCAAACCGTTCATCATCCGAGGCGTTCAAATCGCATATCACTGCTTTCAATTGCTGGCGTCGCTCATGAAACTTTTTATTTAAGCTCACTCGCCTTTTTTCACGTTCTATCATTGACGTTTTTGCCATAATTTTAACTCATCTCTTTTTCTTTAAATGGAAAACTAAATGCCTGTAATAATGCCTGCGCTTCTTTATCAGAACGGGCGGAGGTAGTGATTGTAATATCTAAACCTCTCAATGCATCAATTTTATCGTAATCAATTTCTGGAAAAACAATTTGCTCTTTAAAACCTAAGCTGTAATTTCCTCTCCCATCAAATGACTTAATACTTAATCCACGAAAATCACGGACTCGTGGCAAAGCAATGTTAATTAGCCTATCTAAAAATTCATACATGCGCTTACCACGTAGTGTCACTTTACAACCAATAGGCCAACCTTCACGCACCTTAAAACCAGCGATGGATTTCCTTGATAAAGTCGCTACAGGTTTTTGTCCTGCAATTTTTTCTAGATCTGCCATAGCGTTTTCTATCACTTTTTTATTTTCCATGGCTTCGCCAAGTCCCATATTTAATGTCGCTTTAATAATGCGTGGTACTTGCATAACGGAAGTATACTTAAACTGATCCTTTAATTTCTTTACAACCTGTTTATTATAATAATCTTGTAACCTTGCCATAACTCACCTGTTTTTACACATCAATCACTTCAGTTAATGGATTTAAAGCGTTAGCTTTGAAACACCGTACTTTTTTACCGTCTTTTTGTATTTGAATACAAACTCTACGACCTTTGCCTGAGACTGAATCAAAGAGCATCACGTTAGAGCGATCTATAGGCTGTGTTTTAATAATAATGCCACCTTCTTCTCGTGTATTCGGATTTGGCTTGACGTGTTTTTTTACTGTATTAATTCCTTCAACTAAAAGTTTTTTTCCTCCTAATAGCACAGATAATACAATGCCTCGTCTACCTTTATCTTTACCTGTAATGACGATCACTTCATCGCCTTTTTTTATCTTTCTCATGCTAATAATCTCTATAAATGCTCTTGTAATAAATAGTTCGATAAATTTTATAAATCTTTAATAGACACCTAAAAAAACTTAAATAACTTCATCCGCTAAGGAGATAATTTTCATAAAATTCTCGCCGCGTAACTCGCGTGTCACAGTACCAAAAATACGTGTTCCAACCAGTTGCTGTTGCGGGTTAAGCAACACCACTGCATTTTCATCAAATCGTATCGCAGAGCCATCAGGACGCCTAATACCTTTGCAAGATCTAACAACAAGGGCAAACCACACTTCACCTTTTTTAACTCTACCTCTTGGAATAGCTTCTTTTATACTAACCTTGATGACATCACCAATATTGGCATAACGACGATGCGACCCGCCTAACACTTTTATACACATGACGCGACGCGCACCACTGTTATCTGCAACTCCAAGCACTGTCTGCGTTTGTATCATGCCCTAACTCCACTCAATGACTAAACTAAAAAAATGACCGCCAATACTAGCATGTTTAACTGGAAAATAAATAAAAAAGTCAAATATATTTTTTTATTGTTCTAAAACATCCTGCTCAGCTTCCAACACTTTTCGCACGAAAATCCAATGCTTGGTCTTCGAGAATGGACGGCTCTGTCTGATTTCCACCTTGTCCCCCATCCTGCATGTGTTCTCATCATCATGCGCATACATTTTTGAGGAGCGCTTCATGTACTTTCCATACAATGGATGCTTAACTTTGCGTTCAATCTTTACAACAATCGTTTTATCCATTTTATCACTCACCACTCGCCCAATAACGCGTCGGCCGCCTGATGCTTTCTGCTCGATCTGCTCTATCATAATTTTGAACCTTCTTTTTCGCGTATGATTGTTTTCACACGAGCTATTTCTCGCTTCACTTTTTTAAATAAGTGAGTCGGCGGTGTCTGTCCCGTACCTTTCTGTATGCGTAAACTTAAATGCTCTTTTAATAAAGCAAGCAATTCTACAGACTGTAGCTCTTCAATTGATTTAGCTCTTAATTCTGTTACATTCATTACATTATCGTCCGCGTTTCAAATATTGATTTAACTGACAATTTATCAGCAGCCAATCTTAATGCCTGCCGAGCAATGTCTTCGGTCACCCCTTCTATCTCAAACATCATTCGTCCTGGTTGAACAAGCGCTACCCAATACTCAACACTGCCTTTTCCTTTTCCTTGCCTTACTTCCAGTGGTTTTTTAGTAATGGGTTTATCTGGAAAAATTCTAATCCAAATTTTGCCACCGCGTTTGACATGTCGTGACATCGCGCGCCGAGCGGCTTCGATTTGTCTCGATGTTATGCGACCAAATTCAGATGATTTTAATCCATATTCACCAAAACTTACCTTATTACCGCGGGTTGCGACACCCCGATTGCGTCCTTTAAATTGTTTGCGGAATTTTGTCCGCTTTGGCTGCAACATTATTAAATCTCCTGTTTCACTGACGCTTTTTCTGACGCTGCGTCTGATGAGTCTTTATCACCAATGACTTCGCCTTTAAATATCCACACTTTAACGCCTATTACACCATACGTTGTAAATGCTTCAGCTAACGCATAATCAATATCAGCACGTAATGTATGTAATGGCACGCGCCCTTCTCTATACCATTCACTTCGTGCAATTTCCGAACCACCCAATCGTCCACTCACACAAATCTTGATACCTTTCGCACCTAAACGCATGGCAGTGGTCACGACTCGTTTCATCGCACGTCTGAACATAACTCTTTTTTCTAATTGTTGCGCCACTGTTTCAGCAACTAATTTAGCATCCAGTTCAGGTTTACGAACTTCTTCAATACTGATATGAACAGGTACTTTTAAAATTTTATTAATTTTATTACGCAATGCATCGACATCTTTGCCGCTTTTTCCAATAATCATGCCTGGCCGCGCAACATGCACTGTAATTCTAGCATTGCGTGCAGGTCGAGCGATCTTAATCGAGCTAACACCTGCTAATTTTAATTCGTTGTTTATACAAGCACGTGCTTTCAATTCCGCACCCAATATAGCAGCAAAATCTCTTGATGACGCATACCAATTCGAATCCCAGTCTTTTACAATGCCTAAACGTATGCCTTTGGGATGTACCTTTTGTCCCATTAATTTGTCTCCTGATTAGACACGATCACAGTAATATGGCACGTGGGCTTCAATATTCGACAACCACGCCCTTTTGCTCTTGCATGCATCCGTTTGTAATTTGCTGCCTGGTCTGCATAAATCTGGCTGACTTTTAACTCGTCAACGTCAGCGCCTTCATTATGTTCTGCATTTGCAATGGCTGACTCAAGCACTTTTTTTACAATAGCTGCTGCTTTCTTTGTATTAAACCGCAAAATATCTAACGCTCGATCAACAGGCAA
>JAJONP010000180.1 GCA_021323555.1 Gammaproteobacteria bacterium
TCTTTGGCCTCCTATCTTGCTAGGTTTGATGCCAAATTCTAAATCCTCTTTGGATTTGCAACTACTTCTTTTTATTGAGCTCCTCCACGCAACAATGCCGCCTCGCAATGACGGTGCGGGGACGCATGCCTCTTCAAAAATATGAAACTGATTTTTTATTTAGCTAAAACCTCAAATCCCAGTACAATTGCCCTGCTTATCCACGCAACAATGCCGCCTCGCAATGACGGTGCGGGGATTGCATGCCTCTTCAAAAATATAAGACTGCTTTTTTATTTACCTAAAACCTCAAATCCCAGTACGATTGCCCTGCTTACCCACGCAACAATGCCGCCTCACAATGACGGTGCGGGGGTGCATGCCTCTTCAAAAATATAAGACTGATTTTTTATTTACCTAAAATCTCAAATTTCAGTGCGATTGCCCTGCTTATCCACGCAACAATGCCGCCTCGCAATGACGGTGCGGGGATGCATGCCTCTTCAAAAATATAAGACTGATTTTTTATTTAGCTAAAACCTCAAATCCCAGTACGATTGCCCTGCTTATTCACGCAACAATGGCGCCTCGCAATGACGGGCGGGGACGCATGCCTCTTCAAAAATATAAGACTGCTTTTTTATTTACCTAAAACCTCAAATCCCAGTACGATTGCCCTGCTTATCCACGCAACAATGCCGCCTCGCAATGACGGTTCGGGGATTGCATGCCTCTTCAAACATATAAGACTGATTTTTTATTTAGCTAAAACCTCAAATCCCAGTACGATTGCCGTGCTTATCCACGCAACAATGCCACATATGACTTATATGCTGCGCTATTTTTATAAAATTTTCTCACGACCTTGGCTCAAATCCGAACTTTTTTTGCCTATTCAAGAACCGTGTGAACACATACGTGAAATTACCGCTTGGTACTGTTGACATGCGTTCAAAAACTCTTGGCTTTGAAAATAGCGATATTCCAAAGGACGGGAAACAGCAATAGCATCTTCCTTCTCCAAACTCTCTAAGCCTGGATGACACATGATTAAGCCGTTCGTCTGGCTATGCTGCAAAAATTTCGGAAATAATTCGGCATAGTGTATCGCCTGAGAAAAATGATAAATACCTGAAAATGTAGTATTATGCAGTATGTTGTACCGCACTAATTGCTGCTTAAACGTACGAGCGCCGCATAATTGAATTAGCAAACGTTTACTATACCCTTTTTGATTGATGCTAAACCAAGCTTTGGTATCATACACACACCGCACATACGTATTATGTTGGCGTAAACGGGATTCATACACGCTTAAAAAAATATCACGAATCATAGGAAACTGATGCACATGTTGATGACCATCAATAAAATCGGGTAAGCACCCAACGCCCGCGATGAATTCATCCATTTGCGCATGTAATTCTGACTGGATGGCTGATGTATCCAGTTGTCGCAAATAACTTTGCATTAATAAATAAGGCAAAGAAGGAAAAACATCCCCATACACTGCCTTAAAAGCAGGAGACAAAGGTGCACCTTGTGTTAAGTTAAAATGCAATCCAATATCTATTTGATTTTTAAAAGGAAAAAGCCATGCCGATTGTTCTCGCCATAGCGGGATTGTCGTTATACAGCTTGTCGCGGACAGCCTTTTTTCCCTCAGCAATGCAATAATTGCTTGAGAAATCGCTGTAGTTTGCCCATAATCATCGGCACACAAGATGATGCTTTTCATATTGATTTAGAACATTCACTTGGTTAAACACTTTTAAAGTAATCTACGGGAATTAACACGTGTTCGCAACTTATAAAAATCAACCTACTCAAAGTTGGTTAATCGATTTATTTTTTATTACGTTAACCATAGGCATTTTTTATATGCTTTTTTTAGGCACGCATCCTTTATTCACGCCTGATGAAGGACGTTATTCTGAAGTTGCTCGTGAAATGATCGTGACAGGCGATTATATCACCCCTCGATTAAATGGCGTTGTTTTTCTCGACAAGCCTGTTTTTTATTACTGGTTACAAGCATCAAGTATCGCATTATTTGGCTTAAAAGAATGGGCTTTACGATTTTGGCCATCCCTTATTGGTGTGCTTGGCTGCGTGATGACTTATTTCAGTGGTCGCTTACTTTTCACGCGACGCGCTGGCATACTTTCAGCGATTATTCTTGCCACTAACCCACTCTATTATGGCGCAGCCCATTATGCCAATCTTGATTTGGAAGTCGCTGTCTTTATTAGTAATACCTTATTGTTTATTTTACTTGGTACACAGACTTCTTTTTCCAACCGATCACGTACTCTTTTTCTTATGTTTGCTTACCTATTCGCAGGGCTCGCAGCTCTTACAAAAGGTTTAATTGGCTTAGTTTTTCCTATTTTAATTACAGGTAGTTGGATCATCCTTCTGAATCGCTGGCGGTTACTTCGCCAAATGCACTTAATCGCTGGCCTTCTGATTTTTACCGCCATCACTGTGCCTTGGTATTTTCTTGTTCAAAAAGCAAATCCGCAGTTTTTTCATTTCTTTTTTATCACACAGCAATGGGCACGCTTTCTGACAAAAGCAGATTTTAATAACCCCTCTCCTGTCTGGTTTTATATTCCTATTTTACTCGCAGGATTTTTTCCTTGGTCCGTATTTTTAATACAAGCGCTCAGCCAGCAAATAAAATTAGTTTTCAAAAACCATCAACAACACGCCTCCTTAGTTTTTTTATTATTATGGAGCTTAATTGTGTTTGTATTTTTCTCTATACCCAAATCAAAAACAATCGGGTATATTTTACCCTTATTCCCCGCACTTGCTTTACTCGTTGGAAATTACCTAAGCAATCGCTGGGAAAAACCTTATAAAACAAAAAAATTATTTTCTTATTTCACATTCATTGCTATTGTGTGTTTACTGGTTCTACAATTCAGTGCAGGAAGTATCAACCAAAAAACGATTAAACCCTTGGCATTGCAATTAAAATCTATTGCAACAAAGCAGGATGAAATCATTACTTTTTATAGATACTATCAAGACTTACCCATTTATCTTGAGCGACGTATTACGATTGTTGCTGACTGGCACGCGCCTGATATTGTACATAATGACAATTGGGTACGGGAACTGTGGTTCGGTATGCCTTTCCAAAATACAGCAGATTGGCTCATCGAAGAGCCTACTTTTTGGCAGCGTTGGAAAAGTCATAAGAGAGTATTTGTTCTAATGAATGCACGTGATTATGCTGATTTTAATAAAAAAGCACGTCATCAATCTTATCAATTAAATACCTATAATGATGTGGTATTGATTAGCAATCGCAAAGTTTAGCTTTAATAAAAAATTTAGATAGTTGCCTTATGATTGAGATGCCAATGCCACATCTTTTCCATAAAACGCGAGACCCATTTTGAGTATTTTCTTAATATGTTTTTGCGAAAGCTCAGTCGCGTAACCACGTTGGTTAATTTGCTCCAGGGCTTCATCTGCTGCAGTTTGTAAATCCATGCCCTCTTTTGCTACTTTAAATTCTATGATAATGCCGAGTTGGGTCAAATCTTTAGGAATAATTAATACATCATATCGCCCACGGCCACTTTCTTTATTCGATTGTATATGATGCGTTCCAGAAAGGCTCACGATTAAACCCATGACAAACCCGTGATAGAATTTTTCAGGTGCATTGCCTTTCACGTCAAAATAACTTAAAGATTCAAAGAGAAACTTCTGTAAAATTTCTAAAAATTCCTGTACATCACCTGTGATTAAGCTTTTTAATAAATAATGATAATTTTCTTGACCCAAACTTTCTTTAAACCAGGCGTTAATCACATGCGAATAGAGTAAAGCAAT
>JAJONP010000181.1 GCA_021323555.1 Gammaproteobacteria bacterium
AAATAAAAATTGTTATGGCGGTAGTGGGATTTCTAAAACCACCCTCCGGATTAATACAAGGGATCTTATCCGAATCACTCATGCAAGAGTGATGGATTTTACGGAGCCACGGGATGAAGCTTCGTTGTAGGGAAGAAGATTATTTTTATTATTACGCAATAATCTTACATTTATTTCAATTTTTTTTTGGTAGCATAAGCAAAATTTGAGTAAAAATTTACAGGGCTTTTGCTTTTACTGCGATTATTTTTTTAAAAATATAATGATGACGGGAAAATTTTTGTTAAACAGTTTCAAATTCATTCCTCGTGTTACTGCGCGGAATTAACCTCTATTATACTAGGAGATTTTATGGACGGTAGAAAAGAAGAAAAAAAATCAACAGAATCGGGGATTGCCTTTAACCAGATGCCTTCGCCAAATAATCCATCTGATAATTCATTCTATCGGTGGTTAGCTTCTAGGGATGCTTTAATTGTGATTGGAACAGTGCCTGAAAATGAAGTGCCTCATATATCAGATTTAATACCGAGTTCGCCTTTAAAAGAAGGCGTTCATGGAGTGCCATCTCATCGCAAGAGAAAGTCAGAGGGAGGTTTAGGAACAATAATTTCTTTTTCTAAAAAACAAACGCCACCTGTATCACCGAAATTACCGAGTAGAAGACCGAATAATAATAGTCCGTTGTTATTTCCCTCTAAGAAAAATCCTGATTCATTGCCACCCGTAAATCATTTGGAGAGCAATGATGATGCATTGTCTCCTTGTGAACAAGAGTTACTGGATGCGTTATTAAAAAAATTAGAAGGTAAGCCAACACGTTTACTGATAGCAGAAAAAGCAATCGCTAAACAGAGGATGCTCCATCAGCAACAGCCACCCCCAATGATGAACGGGCAGTAATTGCCCGTAAAATTTAGTACCGGAGAAAATAGATATTTTTCATCTATATAGATCCAACTTGCTGATACAACAGGGCAATCGCAAATTTCAGTTACAACCTATAGTCTTTGGTTGCCATTTGATGTGACGCAAAATGCCAATGGTTTTAATTAATCATCAAATTAAAAAAATTGAGCCTTTATTTCCAGAGGCAAGTCCTTTATACTCCCCTCCAAAGGTTTTAATGAATCCCATTGGGATGTCATGGTTTTAATCTCAATATAAAAGCCATGTAGGAAATGCAAGTTAAATCCTGTTTAACTATTCGAACCTATTATTATATTAAGAGTTAGCGTAGGGAGGAAAATATATGTCTGTATTTAGTTGGTTTAGTAATGTGCTCGGTTTTAGCCCTGCTGCTGAGGCAGACAATAACAGCGAGGAAATTGAAATAAAAGCTGCGCCTCCTCAGACAAACGCCTCTTGCCTGCATGATATTATCACTTATTTTCAGGGATTAAATGGTATTCAAGAACACAAGTTCAACGATGACTCCAAGGAGGAGCAGAAAGGAAACGCCGTGAACGCTAGAGAAGAATTGCCAACAGCTAGCCATTATTTCCGAACCGGATATTTGTATCGCGGTAAACATCGTGATGCATTGAGTTGGTTTTCTAAAAAAACACCAGAAAATAAGGAGTTTGCAAAGCTGGCGATAGCGCTAGTCGAACGTATTGCACAGATTGCGCCTGAAAAACTTGATGGACTGAGAATAGATCCACAGGCTAACCCAGAAACTGAACAGGTATTTGTTAAGCAACTACATACAATATATCAAGAAGTTGCTAAAGAACACTATGGGACATTGTTGAGAAACGTAGAGCAGATTATTGATCACCTTTTTAGCCAGTTTAGTACCAACAAAGTAATTTCAAGAGATGACAAAAATACCCTTAGAAATTATATTCACTTAGTATTGGAAGGTGAAGACTTCACCGCTGCTAAAAAAGCATTCAAAGAACAGTGCGAAGAACCGAACGCAAATATTACACAGCTTGAAAACAAATTTGGGAACGACCTAGCCTCTAAAGTATCAACGAGACAAATGTATAAAAATCGATTAGATGCAATAGAAGTGAATGTCGGTAAGCTAACTTATGATGCGCAATACTACGCAACGCAACTTGGCAAGCATAAGGATGAATTAGACAAGCAATTTCGTGATTTTAAAAAAGATATTAATCGAGTAGCACAAAAAATCGGAACGCACCGGGCAGGGTTAAAACCCCAAGACCCCGAGGTATTGCTGAACAATCCGTGGAGACCAAGTTATAGAGTGGTTGATTTTGGAGAAGAGATACCAGCTGTTTCTGAAGATAAGCAAGAACGCAGAAATAAGAAAGAGCGTATTTTTAATTGGGCCTTGACTATTTCGGTATTGCTAGCCTTTGGTGAATCAGTTGTAGCGGCTGTCGGTATTGCTGGTTTATCCCTGACAGGTGCGGTGTTAATAATAATTCCAGCGCTGGTATTCTGCTCTGCTTTATATGCGAATTACTCATTAGTTTTAAGAGATACGTATGACACTCTCAAGGGAATATGGGAAGGTCGAACTTTTCTTGACAAAGATGGGAAGCCTCTCAGCTTGGCTGCTAAGATAGGCGTATGGGTGGTAGGTGTTTTCTTTTCATTCTCTTCGGGTGCTGCTTATGCAGCTTTGTCAGGAAAATGTCTTTGGCCCTTAGCGACTAAATTTTTTGCATATGTTTTACCCGTTGCATTTGGAGGATCAGTCGCACCAGCCCTAGCGGTTTGTTTGACAGGTGCTGTTGCGCTTGCGACTTGTGTAGGCTTAAGCATCATCTTTTTTGTCCAAGTGAAAAACTTTATTACACATAAAAAGTGGGAAAGTGCGGGTGCTTATCTCAAAAAAGAATTTTGGTGGGATTCTCATATATCAAAAGAAGCAAGTTGGAGGGAAACATTTAAACATTGGGCAAGTAATGGTGTTAAATTCATTAAGTTAGTCCTGGGTTTGAGTACAACGTTCCTTATTACGTTTATTAGTTTTGGTGTGTTTAAGGAAAAGATAGGGGGTTGGATTGGAATGATCCCGCGTCTTGCTGCCAATATAGGGGCTGTTATTACTCTCATTCTGACGTGGGGGAACGCCCTTGTCATGAGTACGTTTGGTGTTTCTAAAAACCAGGCAAGTCTCGATAGGTTCACACCAGGTGGGTTTATTGCAGCTGTTGTTGAATTTGGCTTGGGGATAGCGTCTATTCCTTTTCTGATGCTTGAAACATCAGGACGTTGTGTTGGCTCATTATTAAGGGTTAACCATAGCCAAGAGCTTGCGCCTGTTTCAACGGGTCGGGCATTGAACTGGGCTTGTGGAGGGTTTGAAAGTTTTGTTGGATGGCTATCGTCTTGGTTCCGGATCTCTCCTACCTTTTCGCCTGAGTTGGTTGTAGCTGAAGAAGCGAATACAGAAGCACAAGCACTGCCAGAGCCCATAAAAAAGGTGCTTAAGAGTCAAACTTATATACAAAAGCGTTTTATGAATAATGCGGCGCTTGTTCCAAATAGTATTGGACAGGCGGCACTGTTCGCGCCGTATGGTCCGCCTGCATTGCCTTCTTTGAGTGCGAGAGTTGCAACCGCTTTAACATCCGGCTCAAAACTTGCTTTTAGTCTTCTCCCTAATCACGGAGCAGTAGAAGCACAAGTCAAAGCAGATCGTGTTGGGATGCCTCAGCAAACTATTCGGGCAAATGCTGGTGTTGCTTAGCCTGAGAGAAACCTGATAATTTTAATAAAAAAATATCAGCATTGTGTTGACATACGTTGTTGAGTCAAGCAAAATCCATGGCTCGGTTTTAGGAGGGGTTCCCGAGCGGCCAAAGGGATCAGACTGTAAATCTGACGGCTCTGCCTTCGTAGGTTC
>JAJONP010000182.1 GCA_021323555.1 Gammaproteobacteria bacterium
GTCAAAGACGTTAACTTCCTTCAACAGCTGACCGCCCACTTCTGCTATTGTATCCTGAATTTGTTGCGATGGTACAGTTTGATCGACATAAATAGCGATATCTCGGCGAATTTCTGGGAATTTAGATAACTCTCTATAAACAGAAGAATAAGATGCCCGTGCCGTATCTAACTCATCCAGCAATAGCTCAAAGACAAGTACATTCCCGATAACGCCTATCTCTTGAACAAGACTTGGGTGCAAAGCACCAAAAACACCCAGAAAACGGTCTTTATAATACATTTCTGCCGCCTGCCCTGGATGCAACGCAGGATGTTGGCTGGGTTTAAAAATAAAATCAGTAACAGAGGATGCAGGGAGTAATAAGTAAATACTCGTTTCCAAATCCCCTTTCAAATCAAAATAATCAGCAGGACGGGCTAAGGTACCCCACTGTTCGGGCAATGCAGTGCCGCTTATCAAACCGCTAAACACTCTTTGCTGCGTGATATTTTGATCATGGGGTAAAAAACGTAACCCAGTCTCGAATATACGTACACGCGTTTGTTGGCGATTTTGATTATATAACAAGGTATCAACTAACCCTGGCCAAAGCTGCGTGCGCATCACCGACATATCGGCTGTAATCGGATTAAGAAGTGTAAGGGGCTGGCAATCAGGATCAAACATTTTTTGTCGTTTTGCATCAATAAAACTATAGGTAATGACTTCTCGATAACCTAAATTGCAAAATGATTCTCGTAAGAGAGGTATAACATTGGGCTTATGAGTATAAATAGCCAATGCACCTGTTGTCTGATGAAGAGGTAATTGATCGTACCCATATAAGCGAATAATTTCTTCTATCAAGTCAATTTCCAATGCAATATCAGAACGATAAGCAGGAACTGTCACTTGCCACGCTGTGGTATTTTTTTCAATTGAAAATCCAAGCCGGTTTAGAATCGATGTGATGATTGATTCTTCAATCGAAAACCCCAGTATTTTTTGAATTCTGGGTATACGTAACTGAATTTTTTTCGAGGATGGTAAATAACTTAACTCAACTTTATCAATAATAGGAGCCGGTTGTCCGCCTACAATCGAAAGCAATAATTCAGTGGCACGCTCAATAGCTTTGACTTGCTGGGTAGGATCAATGCCTCGTTCAAAACGATGTGATGATTCTGAACCTAAATGATATTTTTGTCGGGTACGTGCAATCGCTGTCGCGTTAAAGAATGCACTTTCAAGAAAAATATGTTGTGTTGTCGAACTTATACCTGAATCTAATCCACCCATGATACCTGCAATCGCAAGAGGTTTTTCATGATCGGCAATCACTAATGTTTCTGAATCTAATCGAACCGTTTGACCGTCAAGTATGACTAATTCTTCGGATGGATCGGCCATGCGTATTTGAATATCTTCTGAAATTTTCTGAAGATCAAACGCATGCATCGGTTGACCGAGTTCTAGCATGACATAATTCATCACATCTACAATGGCACTAATACTGCGGATACCTGATCGGCGTAATCTTTCTTGCAACCACACAGGCGTGGGTGTATTTGCTTTAACGTGCTTAATAATACGCCCTACATAATGCGGGCAGGCCTCTGGAGCCTGAATAATAATCGGTAATTGGTCCGAGATAATAGCTTTTGTTTCTGAAATAGAAGGTAAATCTATTTCACATTCAGTCATTGCAGCAATTTCTCTAGCGAGCCCCTGCACGCTTAAACAATCGCCTCTATTAGGCGTGATGGAAATATCCATCACTTCATCCGATAACTTAAGATAATCCCATACATTTTGGCCGATAGGCGCATCTTTTGGAAGTTCAAGGATCCCCGAATCTTCTGCTAATGTCAATTCACCAGCTGAGCAGAGCATGCCGTTAGATACCACACCTCGTAATTTACTGCGTGTAATCTTGATATTATTGGGTAAAACAGCCCCCACCAAAGCAGCAGGTACTTTCATACCTTCTTTAATGTTCTTTGCACCACAGACTATCGTTAAAAGCTCTGCTTCACCCACATTGACTCGGCAAACTTGCAATCGGTCTGCCTCGGGGTGTTTTTCGATATGAATAATTTGCGCGATCACAACAGAGGAAAATTTTTCTGCCACAGAAGTGAGGGATTCGACTTCTAACCCTGACAGGGTCAGTTTTTCGCATAGCGCTTCCGCTGATAATGCTGGGTTAACCCACTCACGCAGCCATGATGTACTTATTTTCATATTAAAACTGCCTTAAAAAACGTACATCATTTTCAAACAAAGAACGCAAATCAGCAATGCGGTAGCGCAACATCGTCAAGCGATCTAACCCTGCACCAAATGCCCAGCCTATGTAACGTTCGCTATCAATGCTTGCGGATTGTAGTACGTTGGGATGTACCATGCCGCAACCCAATACTTCTAACCATCCGGTATTTTTGCAAATTCGACAGCCTTGGCTATCACAGCTTAAACAACCTATATCAACTTCGGCGGAAGGCTCTGTGAAAGGAAAATAAGAGGGCCTGAATCGGATAGGAATAGATTTTTCAAAAAATGCTTGTAAAAATTGTGTTAAAATTCCTTTGAGATCAGCAAAACTACTGTTTTCTGAGAGCATGAGCCCTTCTATTTGATGAAACATTGGTGTGTGTGTTAAATCAAAATCACGCCTATAAACGCGACCCATTGCAATGATGCGGAAAGGTGGTGGTAGACTGTTCATCGCACGAATTTGCACAGGGGACATTTGTGTACGCAATAATGTATTGTCCGAAAAATAAAAAGTATCTTGCATAGCGCGTGCCGGATGGAAAAGTGGCATGTTAAGTGCAGCGAAATTATGATAATCATCTTCTATCTCAGGCCCATCTATCATAGAAAAACCCCTCTGCGTAAACAGGGATTCAATGCGCTCACGGGTTTTTGTGACAGGATGAATACTTCCTAAAGATTGGCAGCGTCCAGGTAAAGTAATATCGAGGGTATCTGCCGCTAATTGTTGATCAATTTGATTTTTCTGTAACAGTGAGACACGTTGTTCAATAATTTCCTGGAGTTCTTGTTTTGCTTGATTGACTTTTTGGCCAAGTTGGGGGCGCTCGTCAGGTGGGAGTTGGCCTAAACTTTTTAAAAATTCGGTGAGCTTACCTTTTTTACCAAGATAAAGAACGCGATAATCATCGAGTGTTTTTAAGTTATCGGCAGCAAAAATTTCTTCTTTTGCTTGATGGACTAACTTATCAAAATCTGCCATGGGGATATAGTATCCAATCAAAACCCTTAATATTATTAAGGATGTAGGGTGGATTAGACGCGCTTTTTGCGTTGTAATCCACCGAATGAAACTGGCTATAGTTTTTGATTTGGTGGATTACGACGCAAAAAGCGCGTCTAATCCACCCTACGTTATACTAAGCTTTGCTTAGCTTCGTTTGCTATCGCCGCAAATGCGACTCGATCATGTACTGCAATATCTGCTAACACTTTGCGATCAATCGTAATGGCTGCTTTCTTCAAACCATTCATCAAGACACTATAACTTAAACCACATTCACGAGCGGCTGCATTAATACGAATAATCCACAATGATCTAAATTCACGTCGACGAACACGGCGATCTCGATAAGAATATTGCGCTGCTTTAATAACCGCTTGATTTGCCACACGAAAAACTCGGCTACGAGCACCGTAATAGCCTTTCGCCTTATCCAGTACTTTTTTATGTCTCGCTCGCGCGGTGACTCCTCTTTTGACTCTTGCCATGCTATATGTCCTCTCTTATTTATTATGGCAACATGCGTGACACTGC
>JAJONP010000183.1 GCA_021323555.1 Gammaproteobacteria bacterium
TTATAAAAATGTGCTCACATACAAGTGTATGCTGCGCTATTTTTATAAAATTTTCGCACGACCTTGGCTCAAATCCGAACTTTTTGCGTAAAGTCAAAAGCCCCGTGAGCGTTTACGATTTTTATAAAATTTTATCGCGAACTTGGAGGCTTTAGCGCACACAAATCTGACTAAACTCTAATCCTTTCTTTTTAATTCCTTCGATAATTTGCGGCAACGCATCGACTGTCTGCTGGCGCTTGTCATAGCCATCGTGCATTAAAATCACTTGCCCCGAATACGCATTTTTAAGCACCCACGAGACAATTTTTTGCACCCCTGGGCGATTATAATCAAATGAATTAAATCCCATCGGCACCGGCACTATACCTTGAGAACGAATCATTTCTCTGACGTGTGCATTCGACATACCAAAAGGATAACGCAAACATACAGGTTTTTGGCCAATAATGTTATTAATAATGCTTTGTGGCGCTGCTATTTCATTATAAAGTTGTCTTTCATTTAATCGCGTGAGCATGGGGTGTGTGAGTGAATGGCTATTAATCGCATGACCATCGGCTAAAACAAGTTTAACCATTTCTGGATATTTTTGCGCATTGGCTCCCACCATAAAGAAAGTGGCTTTAACTTGATATTTTTTTAAAATAGCTAAAATTTGAGGGGTATAAATAGGGGAGGGACCATCATCAAAGGTGAGGGCAACAGTCCCTTTTAATGGCGTTGTTCGTATAGTATATTCTGCAGACAATGCAGAGAGGGGTAGTACGCAACAAGCTAATAGTGCATAAAAAAATCCATTTTTCATTGATCACTCTCCTGCGTAAATAATTAAGTTAAAATTCGTCCTGTCAATTTTTCTAAAACACGCACGGGTGATAATGCAGGATTTAGCATCGCATTCACTGGTAAATAAAATGTTTGCTCCAAGACGTGCTGTCCAGACATGGCTGCGTGTGAGACTTCATCTGTCTGTACAATCCAACTCGTACCAGATCCAAAATAAATATTTTCTTGAGAGGCAATGGTTTGATAATTCAAATCCGCTTTCATTTTATTATGTAATTGCAACATAATATGGTCATACTCTGTGCGCTTGCTTTTAGTGATATGCAATAATTTTAATAAAGCACTGCTCCCTGGCCATGGCCTACTGACTAAAGGCAAAAACCGCTTAGCTACCTCTAAAAATGTTTCGCCTACCCGCCAATGACGCGCTCTCTGTGGGTTAATATTACTAAAAATACGTAAAATACGATGGCCTTGGTTAGGGGTCGCTGGAAACGCATCTACATGCAATCGTGTATCATCTTTGCGATAAGAAGAAATTCTACCTGTGATTTCAACGGGTCTAAAACTGGTGCGGCCTAATCGTAAGGCAGATGAATAAGGTGTTAAAAGTTGATGGATGAATGTCTCGGCCGTTTCAGAAAATCGCTGCAACATTCTTTTTAAAGAGGCAAATTTTTCTGGAGAGCACGGAGCACATTTGAGTAAATCCATATGACGATTAAAACTAATGTTTTTGGATTTTGGATCTACAAATAAAGGCGATAAAAATTCTTTTTCATGTTCAAATAGTTGAAAAGACAATTTTGGGAAATATAAAATGCGGCCACTTTCAAGGGCCGATAGCGCTTGCATTTGGGTATCGTTAGATAAGGGAAAATCCCAACGGTTATCCTGAAATTCGGCTAGCCTTGTCATGTAAAAAATCGCTTAATAAATTCTATAAATCAAAAATTTTAGCATGGTTTTGTTAATTAACCAACCTGTTGAAATCCATTCTAGTAGTATTGCAACTATTATCTTAGCGTACTACACTTAGTGGGCATTTAAAAAACCAGGAGTTATAGAGAATGCCAACAATCAGCACATTCTACGGAATATTGATTCAAATGTTCTGGGGAGATCATGCGCCGCCGCATTTTCACGCGTTATATGCTGAATATGAGGTTATAATTGAAATAAAAACATTTGAAATAATACGAGGAACTATGCCAAAGAGGGCATTAGCTCTAGTGTTGGAGTGGGCGTCTGAACACCGTATGGAATTATTGGAGGACTGGAAATTATGCGAACAAAATCAAGCGCCGAAGAAAATATCACCTCTTCAATAGTATGTACTGCCCCTTGGCGACTAACGCATGTCAAACCGCTTGAAAATTATAAGCTTGAAGTTGACTTTATTGATGGTACTCATGGAGTTGTTGAAATGAAGCAACGTATTATGAGTGAAAAAGCAGGTGTATTTGCAGAACTCAAAGATATTGATACCTTTAATCAAGTTTATCTTGAATATGGTGCGGTGACTTGGCCAGGGGGAATTGATTTAGCGCCAGATGCCATGCACAATGAAATTCAACGCAATGGCCTTTGGAAATTAACATAGTTGTTTTTCTTTTATGATCCTCCCTGATTACAATTTACGTTACAGCAAAAAAGCCAAACGCCTCCAATTACGTATTTCCCGTCAAGGGTTAGAAGTCGTTGTGCCAATCAAAAAACGGATATTAGATGACGCAATCCTGCAATTTATTCAACAAAACAAAGCGTGGATTACTAAACACTGGACTTGTTGGTTAAAATTAAAAGAGCAACATCACTCTGAATCTTTAGTATTGCCCACCATAGTCCCGTTACCTGCAATCAATCAAACATGGGAAGTGAGCTACCTTGCAACAAATCAATCGCGAATAACTTGTATAGCTAATTTAAGCCACCAAATTAAATTACTCGGGAAAATCGCAAACCACACGGGCTGTGTGCGTGCCTTGCGTCAATGGCTTAAAAAAATGGCTGAGCAGTACTTAAGTCAGCAACTTAGCGAAGCCGCTGAAGAAACAGGATTATCTTTTCAGAAACTCACCTTTAGACACACTACTTCTCGGTGGGGTAGCTGCTCAGGACGCAAACATATTAGTTTATCCTGTAGTTTATTATTTTTACCAAAACACTTGGTAAAACACGTGCTACTTCATGAACTATGCCATACCAGACATCTCAACCATGGCGCAGCATTTTGGCGCTTGTTGGAGCGTTATGACAGCAATACGGTTATTCATAAAACACAGTTAAGAAAAGCAGGGCAGCAGTTTGTACCTGCCTGGGCGACTTATCAGGAGAGAGAAAAATAAAGTGATGATAATTACTTGAAAAATAGCATTTTGATAGTATCCATGAGTAAAAACAGTTTAAGGTTGTTTTCAGGGAATTCAATAAATCCAAAATGTTTATAAAAATCTGCAGCTATTTTATTTTTAGCATTCACAATAACAGCGATGGCGCCTATTTGTTCGCTAACCATGAAACTTCGTTTGAGAGCATCTATTAAGAGAAATTTTCCAATCTTATTTCCTTGATGATTTTTATCTATTGCTAATCTTCCTAATAATACAGCAGGTAGTATAGGATATCGAGGGAGTTTTTTTATCATGTCTCCAGGTAATTCGTCAGGCATTATTCCTAACGAAGAAAGCGTATAATATCCCAAAACCTGGTGGGAATGACATAAAGTTAAGACATAAGTAACTGCGACATTTTTTTTATTGTCTTGGCTGGCTTGTGTTAATAAATAGTTATCCAGCGCACCTATTCCGCAGGAAAATGATTTTTTATTATGTGTTTTATTGAGATGTATTATTTCATATTGAAAGTTATTATTTTTATCTATCATTTAGAAATAACATCCTTTCGGTATTCTTTAACTGCTTTTAATAAGCGAGTAGAAGGGGCAGGTGGTTTTAATAATGCTTTAATAAAAACATTACTGTCTTTGCATGACAGCCGA
>JAJONP010000184.1 GCA_021323555.1 Gammaproteobacteria bacterium
TTCTTCGGTGTAACGCTTTTTCATAATGAGATCTCCTTGGGATTAGGATAATTGGAAATCTCATCGTCGTCATGGCTTAGGTTTTGGGGGAAAGGTCAGTATGGCCATCACTAAAATATATTCCTGAAAAAGATTCTACAAAATAGACTAGCTTCACCCTAAAACCCTCCCATCAACGCCTTAACAGTCTCTTGGATCTTCTTTGCGCCACGCACATATTCCTGTAAAATTGATTCAACAAAATATGTTAGCTTCATTAAAATGGGTTCATTAAAGAATTTATCGCATCTTGTACTTTATTTGACTCTAAGTACGGCTTTTCAAATTGCGCAACATTAGCTGGATCTAAATTTTTAGCCAAGTGGCTTTGCAATACAACATCCTTTTTAATTTTGCTAATAATCTCCGCTGCGAATTGCGGCTTCAATGCCTCCATAGCATCATCTGCAAATACCTAAACTCGCTTATCCCCTTGCTTCACCGTTTTAGCGACAATATCCTTTAATAATTGGCCACTGGTTCTCCCCGCAACGGTGACCTTCATCATCTACCTTACCCAACAGGTACTCCAATGATTTAGCCCTACCCATCCAGCCCTTCACCTCTAACAACGTACCATCTGTGGCCCTAACATCCATTATCCGTTCACCAATTACTTTTTTTGATGAATGGATCTTAAATGAGTCGTATTGATAATTCTTACCCATCGCTTGTTTTTATAGATATTCATTGCCTTTCCTTTAATAGTTGACGCGGGAATAGCACCAAATTCACGGCTATCAAAGCTAGCCGCGACATTATCTCCCGTCACAAAGAACTCTCTTTCCCTAATCTTAATTCCACCTTCCTGATGCTGCGGCACCAAGAGTGCCGGTGATTTGCTTGATCGTACTTTTACACTATCACCCGTTAATGCAAGTACACGCTTAACATTGATCTGGGCTCCGATAGGCTGGTATTGAAAAAAAACAATATCGCTTCTACTCACTTTTTGCACCGAAGTGTCGGCTAAAACATATTCACCATGAAATAAGGTTGGCTCCATGGAGCTTGATGCCACTCGATAAAGATCAAAGCCGAGCAGCCAACTTTTATTTATTGCGGTAAAGTATAAAAGACCGTACCAGATCGCACTCCAACCGACACAAGCAGCAAAAAAAATTGGCCTTTTTCTGTTTTCTTTTTTAGATGAAACACCAGGGATAAAGAATGCTGCAATAATCTGGGCGCATAGAAATGCGATAGGAAGGTAAAACAATGCCAAGCCAGTAAAAATCAGTTTACTCCAGCTCAAAGAAAAAATGAGCACGAGAGGTAAGGCAGATAACAATATGAAGGAACGATAATTACCCTGATACAATTGCACAACACCAGGGCATAAAAAGTTAACTACCCGCGCAAAAATATTGACCGATAGCGCTGGCATCTAAGGTTGAATGGATAGGTATTCAAGAAATTGCTCTTCCGTCATCAGCGCAACACCTTGTTCTTTTGCTGCAACAAGAATATCTGCATCAGGATTAGCACCAAGAATAATCACTTCCGTATCATCATCCAGTTCGTCTTGTAGCTCTCCAATTCCCTCGACCATTTCCTGAATATATTGCCGTTCCTCGGACATATCACCCATTAACAAAATATTTTTCCCATCCAAGTCAAAATCCTCATAATCGCCCCACGTATTTACACCGCCACTGCTGGAGTCGAAATAACGGGCTTTATATTCAACCGCCTCAATACCTTCGAGGCCTGTTATCACGGCCTCAATTAACTCATAGGGAACTTCACTACCAAATTCCGCGCGAATTTCCAGATCATCTCCTGCGCGCAATTGTAGGTTAAGGCGGGGCAAGGTCTCAAAACCTGTGCCTAGCATTTCATTGACTGAATTCAGTGAGCCCTCAGCAGGAAGCTGGATAAACATCTGTTTGAGTGACGCAAAATACTCGCTGGCATCATCTACACCAGACCACACATGACAGGTAAATTCTTGACTGGACATATATTTTTCCCTTTTGAATGGCTACATCTATTCAAATAATCGCTGCATGCTTTGCGTGAATGGCGTCATAGAATCTGAACACGATCGCGAGCCCGATAATGTATTTCTCCAGTAGCACTCTCAAGGCCACCCCTCGTTTCCATTACCATGGAATTTTTAATCAATAGAAAGGCCAATTATCACGTAGAGCTTATTCAAATAAGCCACTCAATTTTTTTCTTGCTACCGGAGCTAAATCTGCCCAGTGCGATTTGACGCCAGCCAACAATTTCTCCATAAACTGCAAACGATCCGGATCGGCAACCAATCCTGCGTTGTAATATTTCTTTTTGCGCTTTACATGTTGCTCAAAAATGTAATCGCACCTTTCCGCCTCCTCATCATTTATGTTTATTAAAGCCTGGAGATAAAGCGGTAACAAAAAATTGGCAGTTTTGCAGGTCAAATTATCTTGATCATCTTTGAAGTAATAAGCGTAGAGCAAAGGACCAAGGCTATACACCACTTCAAAGTATTGACTTTTTAAATCAAACTCTAAAAACCCAGCCGTCTCTTCTAGAGAAGCCCCATACACAGCCTGCAGCAACACTAAGATAAAATCTTCGGATAAGACCTTCGCATTGATTAAATCGAGATATCGGGACCGCTCCAAAAAATAATGCCTGAAATATCCTTTCAGGTCTTCTCGCTTCCCTTGAACAAAATAGAAGTTTATGACCTCGCGAACTGATTCAGTAGTGATATCTGGAAACAAGATTACGGCAGCCTCATATGAAACTCCTTGGATACTACCTCTTGCTTCAAAATCTTTATCCAACACACCATTAAAATAAAAATTCTTTGCATTTTTTATTGAAGATTCTAATAGGCGCCCCTCTTGAGCTGAATACCATTTATTTAGCCATCGCTCAAAAATAGACCAATCCTCTTCCCTTTTATTAACCCATTTAGAGTCATTAATTTTCCAAGCCGAAGTATCTATTATCATTTTATTTCACAAGCTCCAGTTACATTATCGCTCACAGAAGCAACCAACCAATCTTTTGAATTTTCACTGGTAATTATTTTTTGTTTTAACGGGATAAACTTTTTCAAATAGTTTTTAACATCATCATCATCATCAAGTCCACTTGGAAATGTATGCTGCAGAATGCCCAGCACATCTTTCCTGCTGTCACTACGAATCCCCTCAACTAGCTTGTCCCTAATGTCGTCCAGTGGAGGTGCCTTACCTGCAGCATATTTAGTGCACCCGTCTTTATTGATACCACATTGATCAAACTCAACATTGGAAACAACAATATCGCCTCTTTTTCCGCCTTTTCGATCATCAAATTTGTTTATTTTTTTATAAAAATCCTGAAAAACCCAACGTATTCTACGTGGCACGTTTGCCGTGTCAGAGCCAGCAAACACCCGGTCCACAAAGAACTCCTTGGTATAAAATTGATTAGATTTTATAACCAGATCGTCCTCAGCCATCAGTGCCAACTCGTCTTCATTGGTGCTCTCTTTAATATTAGTAATGGTTGGTAAATCCAAAGAACCCAATGCGCTTTTATAAGCGGTTTTTTTCTCTGTACCACCATTTTTAAAAGTATTGTAGGCCAGCGACTTGATCTCATGCCACTGGGCACCATTCCCATCGCTGCCAGTAACTATATCCACCCTGCGATTTAGTGGCTTGCCTATGTCTTTTGCCTTTCCATTAACATCTTTTTTAATTTGGATATTAGTTTCGGCTTCAACACCAAGGATTGTTTCA
>JAJONP010000185.1 GCA_021323555.1 Gammaproteobacteria bacterium
GTATAAACTCAGTGGTCTTTTTGCGAGTGATATATTTCACAATGGCAAGTTGCCATAAACATTGTAAAAATAATCCCAATAAAAATACGACAATAAATAGCAACATGCCGCGCACACTTTCCATTAATCTTTTCTGCAATGCGGCTTCTGCAATGGCTGATCCTAATAAAGAAAATAAACCAATGGGGGTGAGGTACATAAGCCAAATAATCATTTTAACGAATACATCTCGCAAGCCATTAAATAAATTCATTACAGGCTTCGCGGATTCGCCCACTGATATACATGCAATGGAGAATACAATGCTAAAGAATACAATCGGCATAATTTCAAATTTTGCAGCCGCCGCAACAATATTAGGTGGAAATAACGTCAGTAAGAAAGAAGAGAAATCAATGGCTTTTGTATGCGTGGCGGGTGCATTTGCTAAAATCAGTTCGGGTGGTAATCCAATACCTGGTTTAAAGATATTTAATAAAAGTAACCCAATGACCACTGCAAATGAAACACTCATCAAGACATAGCAAATAGTATAAATGCCAATTGAACCTAAACGCTTCGTATTACCTATTGAGGTAATGGCACCAACGAGCGCAGAGAAAATAAGAGGTAATGCGATTAATTTGAGTAAATTGATGAAGAGAGTGCCGATCCAGCGAATCGAAATCATTTGTTCAGGAAAACAAATACCACCTACAATACCTAATACGATACTAATTAAAATAAAACAAAACATTTTATTGTTCATGAGCGCATTTCACCTTTTATATATAAAAAAAGTTTTAAACCAGACACTCTTCCTAAGTGCAGAAAGGAGCGACCCTCACTGATGAAATCCTTTCTTAACTATAAAAACATGAATTCTTTGTGATGCCTTTCGGACAGTATTATACTTAAATCTTCAAAGTAGTCATAGATTATTGCTTCATATAAAGAGGATAGGTAGGCATGGCATTCATAGAAAGAAAACAACGTGTTGAAAATAAAGAGATATTTATATCATGTGTAGTTCCAGTTTATAATGAAGAGCCTAATGTTGACGCATTTTTTTCTAAGTTACAAGCTGCACTGCGCCAATTAACGCAGCATTTTGAGATTATTGTGGTGGATGATGGTAGTCGTGATGCGACTATTGAAAAGATTATCCAATTACCTAAAGACTATCGTATTAAACTACTCGGATTTTCACGTAATTTCGGTAAAGAAATTGCATTGCTAGCAGGCTTAGAACATGCCTCAGGCGAGGCAGTGATTTTAATGGATGCTGATTTTCAACATCCTATAGAGTTGCTCGCTACTTTTCTGGCTCAATGGAGCGAAGGTTATGACATGGTGTATGGCATTCGCAAAAATCGTGATGGTGAATCGTGGATGAAACGAAATTCAGCTCGACTGTTTTATTGGTTGATGGCGAAGCTAACTAAAATAGATATGCCGAATAACGCAGGTGATTTTCGTTTATTGGATCGTAAAGTTGTCAATGCGTTGAATTGTTTTAGAGAGCGCACTCGATTTATGAAAGGGTTATATGCCTGGGTGGGTTTTAAAAAAATAGGGGTGCCTTATGAAGTGCAAACAAGAGCCGCAGGAGAAAGTGCTTGGGGGTTAGGTAAATTAACAGAGCTTGCGCTAACCGGTATCACAGCTTTTTCTAACATACCCTTGCGCATTTGGGGTTTTGTCGGGTTTGTTATTTCGCTAAGCTCATTGCTCTATGTGATTTATATTATTGCTGTAACGCTTCTCTATGGCGCAGATCTGCCGGGTTATCCAACTATAGTGGTTGCGATTATGTTTTTTGGTGGAATTCAATTACTATCCATTGGTATTTTAGGTGAATATATTGCGCGGATTTTTACTGAAGTGAAACAACGACCTTCTTATATCTTAGAGCAGAAGCATGGGTTTGATTAAAATTTTTATGGTAGGCACTAAAAAAGATCGCAAGATTAAATAATTTAATACAATAAATTTTTAGTAGAAGGAAAATCTTATGGGTGGTAAAAGCACGATTATTAAAAACCCCGTGGGGGTAAAGGTCGAAATTTCTCGAGGAGAGGGTACCCTATGGAAAGTTACACCTCAGTTAAAAGCTTTTCCCAAACCGCATCAACCAATGCCTAGAAATATTATATTTATTCTTGATACGAGTCTAAGTATGAGGAAAAATAATAGATTAATAAAGGTAAAAGAAGCTGTTTCAGAGTTGTTGGATCAATTAACTGATATGGACACATTTAGCATTGTTAGTTTTAACGATGTCGCAACTTGCCATGTTAATCGAAAAAAAGCTTCAAGAAAAAATATTTCAGCAGCAAAAGACCATATGGAAAAAATGCAGGCAGGTGGAAGTACGACTAAATTTTCTCCTGCGTTTGAAGCGGTAAATACTCAAGGATTGATTCAGGCAGGAGACAATTCTACCATTATCTTTTTAACAGATGGAGAAGATAAAGGAGCTGATGTCGAAAAACTATTAGAATTTTTTGGCAAAAAGATCCCACGTATCATTCCCATTGGTGTTTTCGTAAAAAAAAATGTTAAGGATTTTTTGAACAACTTATCTGGTCAGAGTGGGAATGATCAGGCGATTTACGTTGATGAAGATTCTCAAAATGCTTATAAAAATGCATTTCAAACAGCCATTCGATTAACCATCCAGCAATCCCAAAACCCTGCTCAATTAGAAATGACTATTAAGGCAGAAGAGGGAAATCAATCAACGCAACTTGGAGTTAAAAGGCCGTTAAGCCCTGTTTGTTTTGATGGTCGTTCATTCGTTTTGACTACTCTAAATTTCGATTCACCCACTCCGCCTTATTCTTTAAAGTTAGTTTTTAGTTGTGATGATGCTTTTTTGGAAGCCGAATATAAAATGTCATCCGATGAGCAAACTCAGCTGCAAACCAATAAAAAAATAGAAAGAGCGATTCATATATTTAAATGGAAAGATAATAGCATTCGGAGTTGGGTGATGTTATTAGGTTCATTGACTCTAGGATTATTGATGTTAGGGGGAGCTGTAGTATTTGCATACTTATCGCTTTTAAAGCTAGGGTTGACAATAGCAATCAGTACTTTTGTTGGTTTGGCAGGGCTATGCTTATTGGTCCATGGAATAATTAATCTTGTAAGAAAGACAGTTTTTTTACCGACAAAATTTGCTGTTAATCATGATCAGCCTTTAGAAGAAAAAGATGAAAAAGAAGAAAAAAATGAAGTAAGAGGAAGCACAAACATAGCATCTGTAAAACCAACCAAACGCTTGACTTGGCTTTCTTCAAAAAGCATTTTTGTAGGAAGTGTATTAGCGGCAGGAGGCGGAGCAGCAGGATATTTTGGGGGCACAGCAATTGTAGCGAGTACTGCCACAACTCTGGGTATGAATGCTTCTCTATTTATTGGGATTTGTGCTGCAGGAGGTGCGATTGTTCTTCCTTTACTTGCTTATTGTTGTATAGCCCATAATAATTCTATATCTAAAACTGGATACAGTTATACCTCCATCTAATCAGATAAATTTCTTATACTAGGGGAATTTTATAGACGGCGCTTACAGCGGTGTTCAATCAACGTGCCGATAATTTCACTGTTTTTTTCAGTAAGAATCATATTACCCCAGTCTTCATTGAGTGAAAGCAATTCAAATTGATTGGTCAAAGAAGGAGAAGTGGGTTTATATTTCCTTAAAAAAATAGCATCGGTTGAGACCAGTTTTGCGAGAACGTATTCGCCCGGACAAGGTTGAATCTC
>JAJONP010000186.1 GCA_021323555.1 Gammaproteobacteria bacterium
TTTTGTGAGGTGATGTTTGTGTTAAGATAGATTCGCCTATACCGTGAGCCCGTTAAAGACTGGACACTTTTTATGATTGAAAGTGAGCCCTATTCACTGTACGTACATTACGTACATTTCTTGGACACGGTATGGCACTGATTGTTTTCTGGGGCAATTGATATTGCCAGGGGTCACCCAGCAAACTCTTTGAGTTTGTCATGACGACCTTGATCCTGATGGGTGTCTGGTGCGGCTCTATTTGTGAGAAGTTGCAACCTAAAATAAATGAAACCGTAGGCGCGAATCAGCAAACAAGAGACACAGAAAAAGCAAGGATAACAAGAACGTTTTTATTTTTTATTCTTTTTATTTTTAAGAATAAAAAGAATAAAAAATACAAACGAAAGATTTTTTCGTGCCATTGACAGACGCCTCCTGATGGGTGTCATCCTATTAACGGAGCATTTCAAGGTAGCGAATGATCGAATCTAGAGATATTCTACCGCTTACTACCCTCTAAGATGGATAATAGAACGCCTACCTTATTTAAAATACGATGATATTAATAGGATTTTTATAAACTTTAAGCTCCAACCAAATCAAGCCCACTGACAAATAATTATAATTAAAAAAAGATAAAGAGTGTTCAGATTGTCACTTATTGATAATCAAATAAAACGTCATTTATCTTAAACGCATGTTTTCTAAAAAATTTCTAGGCGTGGATAAATAAAACGTAATATTTTTTTATGAATATCAGAAAAGAAATGTATTAAAAATATTGTGCATACTTTGAAATAATCCTAAAAAATTTTAGTGTAATTTCCTACATAAAAAATAAAAGTGTTAGTGTATATTCGAGAAATTTAAAGTGAGATATGACTCGAAAATAGATTTATACTTTCGGAAATTCTTCTCACCAGACGTAGGAAGGAAGTGTTTTATAAAAGGATGATATTGTAAACGAGCTTAAACTAACCTTTATTTTTAACGAGGTTTATTATGTTAAGAAATTTAACTATAACAAGCGAGTTTGTAAGCACTTTTATTCCAACCGCAGGATTTTTATTGCACTGTTTTGGATGTATTGGAACAACCACTGCTGTGATTGTACTGCCTTATTTGATACCACTCTCATTAGCCGCACTGAGCATAGGTAAATTTTTTCATAGCGCTATGCTATGCAATAACATAGTTGAAAATCGCGAAATTGAAAGTACTGCCTTAGCGAAACAAGAATGTATAATGGGTGTCTTACTGTTAACGGCTTCGTCTTCTTTTCTATTTCCTACCGCTATAAAAACAGGTATTACTACCACGGCTACAGCATTTGGTTTGACTACAGTTGGCTTAGTACCTATGATTGCTGTCGCATGCTTAGGTTTTGCTATGAATGCCACTCATAACATCTATCGAGAATACCATTTATATCAAAAGGCAATACATGGTGGCATGGAGATAGACTGGATGCCGGAAGCTCAGAGAGAGGAATATACTAGAGATAGAAAACGCTGTATGATAGGAGCAATTATTTCAATGCTAGGCTGGTTAACATTAGCGGCTGGCAGTGTTATTACGACTGCACCATTCTTTCACGGGTTATTATTTATTACCACAGGCGCATTCTCTTTTTCTAATTTATGGCGCAATGTACCCACTTTTTTTTGTACTAGAAGAAACAACAGGATTGATGAAAATATCCCTCTAGATGTCATGGGATATCGTTCAACGCTACAGCCTCTATAAACATGATGCAATTAAAGTGAGGTTTTTTTAATGAATTGTATTCTTTAAATTTTATAAAATTCGTTTCACTTTGAAATATGATACGTTATAAATGTTTATTTTATTATGATGTTTTTTTAGATTAGATATATATTTTTTAAATAAAGGATCTTATGCAAAGTAGGCAAGATAGTGGTAGAGACAGCCAAAGCAGTCATGTTTATTTCCCGCTAATCGGTAGGATTGGCTATAGCACTGCTAAGGCCGGCATTTTTTTTATTACTGTTCTATTTTCTTCTTGCTGCATATTGGCAATTGGTGGGTGGCTAGGATTAATTGTAGGAGCAACTATGGCCTTTATTATACCTTTAAAAATGCCATCATTTATTGCTAAATATCAATACCACTCTGAAGAAAAGAATGTGCGAAGCATGGCGTTAGGATTGAAAGGAAACGCGGAAGACTCTCCTATAAATGATATAGTCCTTCCAGAAATGTTAAATAAGTTGAATCCTAGATTCTTGCTAGCCTGGGCAAAAAACACGAGGACAGATCAAGAGTTATTAGAGTTCTGTGAATTTTTACGTGCTAAAGGCATAAATATACCTTTACCAGAAAAAATAGAAATAGAAACAGAAATGACATGGGAGGAAGGGTCTAAAGAATGGCTAAAGAGAGAGTTAAAATCGTTAGAGGATTTAGAAAGGGCTGTTACTGATCCGATTTCTTTAGAAATGATAACAAATCCTGTCATTGCTGATGACGGAAATATCTATGATCTCAAGATGTTACAAGAATACTATGACTGGTGCATTAGTCATAGAATAAATCCTAAATGCCCAAAAGATCCTAACCAACTTCTAAATAAACCAACCTATTTTATCAAATCTAGACGTATACAGAACAGGATAAAATTAGTGAAAGAAGTGTATGGTTCTCTTGAAAAATTAGGAGAAAAAATAAAAATTCTTCAAAAAAGAATTGCTGCGTTTCCTAAAGAATCTTCTTCAGCTGAGCCTTTATCTTCACAGCTCTTTCTTGATCCGTTAATTGAAGATCCATTAAAGCCATTTTCCGCTGGATACTTTAAGCCAAATTCTATTTTTAGTAATTCATTTGATATAAAAGTAAATGGAGGGCTGTTCCCAAAAAAATATTCGAACAAAAAATAAATTAATATTCCATATTAAATGTGCATTGTTTGATTTTATTTGAATTAATTGGAGTGAAAATTATGAATAATAGAAATAAATCTTTCCTGAGTATTGACACGGCAGCTGAATTTTCTGTTACCTTTGGCGCGGCATCGACATTGGCATTAACGGGGGCTTTAATTGGCGCGTGTGCACCGGTGATTGCGCCGCTTGCAGCAGTAGCAGGCGGTGTGGCTGGTTTATATATTGGCGCAGATTTTATTAATGGAAACAAAGCCTATAGAAATAAAATAAGAAATCTAGAACAGATTAAAGAAGAACCGGAGATGATCGAAAAAAATAATGACTATCAAAGTTTTGACGATTTATCAGCTTACTTTGAAAATTTAAACCCTGAAAGAGGGTTAGAAAGAGAATATAAAGAACAATTATATTTACATCATAAGTTTGATAAAGATAACATTCCTCTTGAAATCGGTAACGAACGGTCCTTTGAACCCGATGAACGAGATAGAGAAGTAGAAGATCAAACAATATATCCTGCTTTGTTTGGAACGCCCCAACGACAAAGAAATGATGACAGAAACAATCAGGCTGCCAATGCCGATGATAGGAGATTTCATGTACGGCTCTAATATATTTTTACCTATAGCAAAAAAGGGAAAATGAGTATTTATGATAAAAAGCGTATTAGGAGGGAGCTGCTTTTTTATCGAAATAAGCCTATTAAGCTTAAAAAAATTATTTTTGGCTGGTTTTTTGATTTATTTTTATCGCCTTAAAAAATACTTTTTTCTGAAATTTTCTTTAACCGAGTGGGGTTCGATTGATGGTAACTCACCGTTGTTTTAATGCTGGCATGCCCTACTATGTCCGCAACGGCTTTCAGA
>JAJONP010000041.1 GCA_021323555.1 Gammaproteobacteria bacterium
CATTTTTTACGAGGGTAGTTACATCCTCGGCATGCCCCTCAAGCTTCGCAACCCACGTCGAAACCGGGTCGCCCCCTTAAGTTTTACGCAAGAAGTATAGACTAATTAACTCGATAATGATAGCTACCTACTCAGTTTTTTAGTCATACGTTGTTTATCACGTTGCCAATCTCTTTCTTTGGTAGCCGCTCTTTTATCATGGAGTTTTTTCCCTTTCGCTAAGGCAATATCCAGCTTCACACGATTATTTTTCCAATATAATTTAAGTGCAATCAATGTATAACCTTTACGTTCAACGCTGCCGATTAGCTTATTTAATTCACGCTGATGGAGCAATAATTTTCGGGTGCGTTGTGCATCGGGCAAGATATGCGTGGATGCGGTGGGTAAAGGGGTAATTAAAGAGCCCAATAGCCAAGCTTCGCCTTTTTTCAACAAAACATAACTTTGGTCGAGTTGAACTCGGCCAGCGCGTAAGCTTTTGACCTCCCAGCCTTGCAACACAAGACCTGCTTCAAAATGATCTTCGATAGCATAATCGTGATGCGCTTTGCGGTTAACAGCAATAGTCGCTGCAAATTTTTGTTTTTCATTCATGGCAACGAAGTATAATAGCCTCTTTTATAAAATAATAGAGCCAATTATTAGTATGAATAGGATTAAACGCACAGCACAAGTTGTCTACTCGCCTCAGCAAATGTTTGAATTAGTGAATAGCATAGAGGAATATCCTCGTTTTTTACCATGGTGCCATGAAGCTCGGGTGCTGCACCGTGATGAAAAAGAAGTAGAAGGTTCATTGGATATTGTATGGTCAGGTATCCATAAAACATTTACAACACGTAATTATTTGCATCCTTACGAATGTGTTGAAATTATGCTGATTAAGGGGCCCTTTCGTCATTTAAAAGGTCGCTGGACATTTATACCATTGGGTGATTCAGGCTGTGAAGTCGATCTCGATCTTGAATTTGATTTGGCAGGGCGCTTAGTGGATAAACTTTTCCAACCTATTTTTCATAATATCGCTAATTCTTTGGTAGATTTGTTTTGTCAACGTGCGGTAGAGGTGTATGGTAGAAAGGAAAAAAATAACAGTTGAAGTCGCTTATGCAATTCCTGAATTACAGCGTATTTTATCTATCCAGATAGAGGAGGGTAGTACGATTCAGAGTGCTATTGAGCGCTCGGGGATTTTGCAATTATTTCCTGATATTAATTTAAATAAACAGCCAGTCGGTGTTTTTAGCAGCTTAAGAAAATTAACGGATAAAGTACAGCACGGGGATCGAGTTGAGATTTACCGACCCTTGGTTATTGACCCTAAAGAAGCTCGTAAACAACGAATAAAAAAACGTTAATTATTTTTTTTACTGATATTTCTCAAACGGTTTTCTTGAAAAGTTAAAATAACTGATTTTTCTGTACGAGCATTAGACCCACGCTTCATCGTATAAATATAATCAATTCGATTATCATTGAACGTATTCATTAATACAGGCGTTCCCATTAAAGCTTCTACTTCTCCTTTAGACATGCCCGTATGAAGTTTATTGACTGTGTCTTGCTCAATGATATTACCTTGCTGTATATCTATTTTATGGACACAGGCAGTGAGAAGTAATAACGTAGTGACGATAATGAAAATTTTCTGCATTGTTTTTATTCCACTAAAAATAAGGAATTCTATATTATCTTATTTCTTTTTAAAAATCGCATGTAAAAATAACATAGTTGCGCCAATACAAATAGCGCTATCAGCGATATTAAATGTTGGCCAATAGAAATGCGAAATATAGAGCTGAATAAAATCAGTGACTTGCCCTTGAGTTAGCCTGTCCCAGAGATTACCTAATGCACCCCCTACAATGAAACTTAACGCAATTCCCATCCACCTTTCATGGCGCGATAGACGTGTTAACCAGATTATGATTCCCGTACTCACCACAAAAGCAATACTACCTAAAAACCATACTTGCCAGTTTGACTGATGATTTAAAAAACCAAAGGCAGCCCCTTTATTAAAAGATAAATTTAAATTAAATCCAGGAATAATAGAGAAAGGTTTATATAATAGTAGGTATTTTTGAGCTAAATATTTCGTGATGCGATCAATCATTAAGAGGATGATTGAGATCCACAACCAACGTAAACCGCTATTAGATAGTTTGAAAAATATTTTCCTCATGCGTATTTTCTCACTTCACCTGTGCCATCAATATTTTCAATACAGCGTCCGCATAACGTAATATGCGCTGGATTTTGACCTCTATCTTTACGTCGATGCCAGCAACGCTCGCATTTTTCAAAATTTGCCCGTTCCACCCTTACCCATAATCCAGGGACCTCTGTTGCTACAGCGTCTGATACAGGTGAGGGAGCTAAATGCACTTCAGCACTTGAGGTGATGAATACAAAACGTAATTCATTTTCTAATTGTTCTAATTGCGCTTTTAATTCAGATCCACAATATAAATAAACTGCTCCTTCGAGCGGCGCACCTAATTGGCCGCCATTACGCTGATTTTCTAATTGTTTGTTGACTGCATCTCGCACAAGCCGTATTTTTTCCCAATAAGCCTGGTTCATCGCCGCATCTTTTTTTAAGATAGGTAATTCTGTATACCACGTATTTAAGAATACAGATGCATTACGCTTGCCAGGTATATACGACCAAATTTCTTCTGCGGTGAAACTTAAAATAGGGGCTAGCCAGCGCACAAGCGCTTCTATGATATGAAACAAAGCTGTTTGAGTTGAACGCCGTGCGAGGCTATTTGTTTGTGTGGTATATTGGCGATCTTTAATAATATCTAAATAAAAACTTCCTAAATCAATAGAACAAAATTGATGTATCTTTTGATAAATCAAATGAAATTGGTAGCTATTGAAAGCAGAAATAATTTCTTCTTGTATTAAACGTGCTTTATCCACTGCCCATAAGTCAAGTGCTAGCATTTTATCAGGCGAGACCAAATCTTTTTCTGGGTCAAATCCCGCTAAATTCGCTAATAAAAATCGTGCAGTATTTCGTAAACGCCTATAAGTGTCAGATGTTCTCGTTAAAATTTCTTCTGACACAAAAATATCGTTACAATAATCAATAGAACTCACCCACAAACGCAATACATCTGCGCCCAGTGACTGCGTGATAGTTTCTGGCGATATCACGTTACCTAGCGATTTTGACATTTTGCGGCCTTCAATATCAATCACATAGCCATGTGTAGATACTGCTTTATAAGGTGCTTGGCTATTCATAGCGATAGAGGTTAACAAAGATGAATTAAACCAACCGCGATGTTGATCTGATCCTTCTAAATATAAATCGGCTGGAAAGTTTAATTCAGAGCGTTGTTGTAATACGCACTCATGTGAGACACCCGAATCAAACCATACATCGAGAATGTCGTGACATTTTTTATAATCATTTGCATCTTCCCCTAATAATTCTTTAGGATCTAAGTCAAACCATACATCTATCCCCGATTGTTCGATACGTTTGGCGACTTTTTCCATTAAAGCAATAGAGTTGGGGTGCATTTCTCCCGTTTCTTTATGTAAAAAAATAGCAATAGGCACTCCCCAGGTACGCTGCCTTGAAATACACCAATCAGGGCGATGGCTGATCATAGTAGCAATACGTTTTTCTCCCCACTCAGGCAGCCATTCGATTTCTTGGATAGCAGTCAATGCTTTTTTTCGCAGATTATTTTTATCTAAACTAATGAACCATTGGGGTGTCGCACGAAAAATCAATGGCGTTTTATGCCGCCAACAATGCGGATAACTGTGTGTGATTTTTTCGATATGCAATAAAGCCGCATGCGATCTTAATTCATCCATGATTTTTTCTTCGACTTTAGTCACATGCTGACCAGCAAATAAAACAGTTTGTGTGATAAAGCAACCATCATCACCAACGGGATTTTCCATAGGTAACTGGTATTGTAGACCGATACTATAATCATCTACCCCATGTGCGGGCGCTGTATGGACTGCGCCTGTACCCGCGTCAAAAGTTACATGCTCGCCTAATACGACAGGCACTTGGCGTTCATAGAAAGGGTGCTGTAATTGAATATGTTCTAACTCTCTGCCTTGTATGCTTGCAAGTCTCTCGTAATGTGTGATACCAATACGCTGCATGACTTGTTCTACGAGTGATTCTGCGATAAGTAAACGTTCTGTATGATTACAATCAACTAACACATAATTGTGATGGGGATTGAGTGCTACTGCCTGGTTTGCAGGTAATGTCCAGGGAGTTGTGGTCCAAATAGGAATGGCGATTGTTCCATGTCCACTGATAGGATGATTAAAACGCGCTAAAAATGTTTTTTCATCTATTACGCGAAAACGTACATCAATCGCTGAAGACATTTTATCTTTATATTCGACTTCCGCTTCAGACAATGCTGAACTACAGTCCAAACACCAATGAACAGGTTTCGCGCCTTTTTGTACATGACCGTTTTCAATAATTTTAGCAAGACTACGCACCACATTTGCTTCATAAATGAAGTCCATCGTGAGATAAGGATGGTCCCAATCACCGAATATACCTAAACGCTTAAATTCTTCTCGCTGAATAGTAATCTGACTAGCGGCATAATCACGGCACGCTTTACGAAATTCAGCAGGGCTGATTTTTTGGCCTGGTTTACCAACTTTTTTTTCAACATTTAATTCAATAGGTAATCCATGGCAATCCCATCCAGGCAGATAAGGCGCATCAAAACCACTCATCGTTTTTGATTTCACCACAATATCTTTTAAAATTTTATTCACAGCTGTTCCCATATGAATATGAGCATTCGCATAAGGAGGGCCATCATGTAATATAAATTTCGGACGGTTTTGGGCATGTTCACGTAATGTTTGATAAAGATTTAAAGTCGCCCATTTTTTTAAAATAGCAGGTTCTTGCTGCGCAAGATTTGCTTTCATGGGAAAATCTGTTTTGGGTAAGTTTAATGTGTTTTTATAATCACTCATGGGTTAATCCCTCATAAAATAATGACGTGCTTCGGCTGCATCCAGACACATTTGGGCTTTTAATAACTCTAAATTTTCAAATTTTGCTTCTTCCCGTAATTTTTTACAAAATTCAACACAGACTTGGCTGCCATAGATTGTTTGTGAAAAATCAAAAACATGAACTTCTAATAATGTACGTGTGCCACCTATAGTAGGACGTATACCGATATTTGCAACCCCTGGCAATCCCTTTTTTGCAATGCCGTGCAATCGTACCGCATAGATGCCATGGATCGGGGTCACTCGTCTATGTAAATAGATATTAGCGGTTGGGAAACCTAATGTGCGTCCTAATTGATTACCATAGACTACACGCCCTAACATACAATAAGGCCGTCCTAATAATTGTTCTGCTAAAAGATGATCTGCATTAGCCAATGCATTCCGAACACGCGTGCTACTGACCCGTTCACCTTCAATCATCACACTTGGCATTGTTTCAACGGTAAAACCTAATTGCTGTCCCTTAGCTTTCAATAAAGCTACATCGCCTTTGCGACCTTGACCAAAACGAAAATCTTCTCCTACAATTAAATGTTTTACATAAAGCTGCGCGCAAAGAACATGCTCAATAAACTCTGTGGCGGTTAATAAGGCTAACGCTTTGTTAAAAAGCACGACCCAAACTTCATCTACTTTTTCTTTTGCTAGATAATAAAATTTTTCACGAAATCGCGTTAAACGTGCGATACATTTATCCTTTAGAAAAAATTCAGCAGGTTGTGGTTCAAAAATCATGACTCGCGAGGATAAATTTAATTCTTTAGCCCGTAGAATAACTTGTTTTAGTAAAGCTTGATGCCCTTGGTGTACACCATCAAAATTACCGATAGTCGCGACACATCCCTTCGGTTCCGAAGTGAATCCATTAGAAGAATGAACCCTACGAACTAATTGAGTAGACACAATATTTCCTGGTTACCTGTTTAAGCCACGCTAATTATACTCATATCAGTATTTTTAGGTACTTTTTTGTAAAACGAGCTTACCGATGGTATAATAAAGTTTAATTTTGGTAATAATTTTATCAATACACAGAGGGAATTATGGCGGCATCAACATCTACGGATTCAAAGACACCTGACGCGCCTTTTCTTTTAGGCGGAAGCACTAAAATGATGTTAGTGTGTTTTGAGCTGGGTCGCGGAGAATTGAATGCAGATAAAGTAAAGCCAAATAATCCTTATTTAATTCAGGAATTAACTACGAACTCTAAGCTAGGAATTGCCCAGCAAACGATTCAGAATACCCAAAAAGCGCGCGATAGTGTTTTTGGAGTGAAAGCGGAATTAGAACAATTAGTGCCTACCATGACAGAAAGCCCTACTATCAAACCGAATGACAAAAAAGAATTGCTACAGCGTGCTACCCAACTCGGTATTGTGATTGAGGATGCTATAAAAAGCGATACGAAACTTGCTGAGTTAGAAACACAATTACACGAGTTAGAAGTCGAACGCCTGAAACAAAGAAAAAGTAACTATACTATTATCCAAGAAGCTGCTGATCCTGCTGCAAAAGCAAAAGAATTATTAGAAAAAGATCGAATCAACACTGAAAAAATAGCAAATTTGCAAAAAGAAATAACAAGTGCTATTAATCTATTTCAACATTTACATAAAAAAATAGGGCAAGAATATACAGGCTTATATGATGCAGTGCCTGGCAGCTTGAAAATGAAACGCTTTGAGGAAATCAAAAAAATCGCTGAGCAACCATCCGTAGCAGAACCCTCTCCTACACCAAGAGCGTCTTGATGATAGTAAAGCCCCGTGAACAATTACCGTATACCTGCCTAAGTTAAAACAAAAAGCTAACCCCAAAATTCGCCATATAATCATTTCTACCTGTGCCGGTGGTCGTGTAAAGGTCACGTGCTTCACCTCGTAATGCAATCTTATCCCCAAAAAATACTTGTGTGCCTATACCGGCATTAATATTGCCCTGATGATTATTATCTAAACCATTCTGTCGTATCGCTAGCATACCCACACCTGCGATTAAGTAGGGCTCGCACGAAGCGTAAGGCTGAAAACGATAAATCCCATCAATTGTATATAAAAATCCATGAACCCCTAGACCGCCTAGCACAGATGTTTGATTGGTATTCACTACTCCTACACCCCCTTCCAATGCCCAGCGATCTGTAAAATCATAGGCTAAAGCAATATTTGGTAATGCTGTATTCTGTAAATAACGTTGAGATGAAAAATGATAATAGGCTGTTGCTAAAGTGAGTGTAGTCGCACCTGGCCGATTGCCTGCTGTCACTTGGTTTGTAAAAAATAAAGCAAATAATACAATAGAAATAATCTTAATTTTTTTCATTTTCATTTAGACAATATCCCATTTCATTTCTAAGCCATACACATCTGCGCTGTTCTGAATAGAACCGTTTGTCACTGTTACTTGGTCACCTGACGCTTGTGAAAGATTATGAATATGTGTATTCATTACAAAAGAATGCGTCCAATCTAAATCAACCCCGATTGTTTTTGTTGCTTGAAAATGCGCACCTAATCCAATCGCCATTTGATTATTGTCTGGGAATTGTAAACTACGGTATTGATTATTCGTTGGAGTTTGATCATAGCCTATGCCTGTACGAATAAACCATTCTTCATTCACATGGTAATTAGCCCCCAGCGAATAATTCCATGTATTACGATAATGTTCTGGAATAATCATTGTAATACCATTATTACTTGCACCCCCACTGATACCTGTCATATTCTGCACTGTTATTTGATTAAGCAAATTCCATTGTGTATAGATGACTGTGCCCATCACATCCCAGATAGGATTAATAGCATGAAAAACGCTGAGCGTTGTTGTTGGTGGTAACGCCATATTTATAGTAAGGTTATTCACATATTGAAGACCGCCTGCCCCGTTATGAGCTAATGGTCCTGAGAAACGACTGCTTCCTCCATGTAAATGGTGTATCACTTGAGAGAGATAATTAAATCCTACACGCGTCTGTTCTGAAGGTTGATAAAGTACACCTGCATGATAACCATAGCCATAACTGGAACCTGTATTTTTATTCCATGTCGCTGACGCTGGATTTGTTGACGCTGTCATAAAACTGAATTCCCCATACGCTTTTTCTATATCCATACCAAAACCAACAGAGATTTTATTATTATAAGCAAATCCCAGCGAAGGGGCTGCATCAACGACATAAATAGAAGACAATGCTGCTGCATAGCGGGCATTCGTATTTAATCCATAATTTGTTTCTGCAGCGAAAGGTGTCATTACACTCAATCCGAATACTAGATCATCAGCAAGTGGCGCTGCATAATGCATGTTGGGGAGAAAATGAAAAGTGCCCCCTTGCGCTGTCACAGGCTGCGGACCTGTGCCAAGTGTATTAGTTGCAACCGTTCCACGAAACCGAACGTCTGTTGTCATGGGAGTCCAACCCAATAATAATTGCTGGTTGTGAATCTTGATAAGTCCTGCGGGGTTATAAAAATTAGTGCTCGCATCTTCAGCAATAGCAGCTCGGCCTGCATGGTAATTACCGATGCTGCCGCCGTCTTGGCTCCATAATTGAAAACTTCCTGCTAAGACATCACTTGTGATGCCTATTGTGACAACTAAAAGGCTTAATTTCTTGATAATTTTTTGCTTGCCCATCTCATTTTCCTATTTTCTTAAGCGCAATAGTCACGTAGGATAAACTATTTTTAGGGTAAGACAAAATTTTATTGATTAAAACATTAAGAATAAAGTATAAGATAAAAAATTTTGTTAATAAGGAAATCATTCATGGCTGAAACCCCCTCTACCATGCTCCCGCTTGGTACACTCGCACCTGATTTTACATTGCCTGATGTATGTACAGGAAAACAAATAGCGCTACAAGCGCAAAAATCACCTATTGCAACCGTGATTATGTTTATTTGTAACCATTGCCCTTATGTGAAATATATTCAAAAAAAATTGCTTGAAGTCATTGCGAACTATGAAAAAAAAGGAATAAGTTTTATTGCAATCAGTTCAAATGATATTGAGAATTATCCGGAAGACAGCCCAGAAAAGATGCGACAAGAAGCGCTAGAGCACCATTATACTTTTCCTTATCTTTTTGATGAAACACAGGAAGTCGCTAAAGCCTATCAAGCGGCTTGCACACCCGATTTTTACATTTTTGATTCGCATCTCAAATGTGTTTATCGTGGGCGGTTTGATGATGCAACACCCGGAAATAATCATCCTGTGACAGGGAAAGATTTGAGCCTGGCATTGGATCAGCTATTGGCCCAAAAACCCATCGAACAAAACCAAAAACCCAGCGTGGGGTGTAATATTAAGTGGAAGAGATAAATTATTTAGAAAATTTATTCATTAATTCAGATAATTTAGCTTGAACCAAGGGTGCTTCTGTATAAGGGGTTTCTGCCGCGTATTTATTAATATATTTTTTTAAAGACTTTCCGTATTTCATAAGCTGGGACTTGTTTTTTACAAATAAGCAAAAACAAAGCCCTGCGCTTACTATAAATCTTTCAGTAGAAGCATTCTCCCCCATAGGCATATTAACATGTGATTGTTTGAGGTTCTTGATAAAATGATCAATCCATGTAATCCTACGTAACGGATAAAGGGCGTTTAGAAATTCGTGTTTGGGATCTGAAGAAACGGGCTGCATTGTCATATTACCACCATTTTTTAGTAATCTATTGTAAATACACTGTTTTTTTAGTAATTACATTTCTCGATTTAAGTATAGCAATCATTTTAAGAAAGGATATTTGATGAGCAAAATAATTCCGCCGCGTTTACGTTGGGCTTGCAGACGCGGGATGCTAGAACTGGATGTATTATTAGGAAATTTCTTGGAAGAAGCGTTTCTATTCTTGCCTGAGAGTGAGCAAGCGCTATTCATAAAATTATTAGATGCCTCAGATCAAGATTTATTTTTATGGTTAACAGGCAAAGTAATCCCTTCGGATCAGTCATTGATACCTGTTATTAAGAAAATACGTGACCATGCAAAATATAGACATCATCATTAAACCTTCCAGGCAATTTATTACTTTAATAACAGTGATATTCACTATCAGCATTGGAATTATTTTAACTCTTCCTCTTCATACCTCGAATAAATTATTATTGATGATTCCAACAATACTGTATAGCTTTCGGATTTTTTGGATCTATGGAGCGATGCGCGATGCTCACTCTATTCAGCAATTACAATTATTATCAGAGGGTATGTGTCGGCTATATAACCGAGATCGTTTTATCGAAGGGAAAATAAGAGGCGACAGCACAGTCACGACTTCTTTCTGTCTATTACGTTTTTTTATCCCACGTGAACGAAAAAATAAATCGTGTATACTCTTTCGTGATGCGATGGATAAAACCAGTTATCGGCAATTATTAATATGGTTACGTTGTATTAAAATAACATGAGAGGACAATATGAAAATTTGGCAGGCAGAAATAAACTTAGAGCTGATTAAAACACGTAGTAAAAATACGATGGTGGAACATCTTGGCATTGAATTTACAGAGATAGGCGAGGACTATTTGATAGCACGTATGCCTGTAGATCAACGCACAAAACAACCCTTAGGCATCATGCATGGTGGCGCATCTTGCGTCCTCGCAGAAACAGCCGGTAGCACAGCCGCTAATTTTTGCGTAGATCAAAAGGATTATTATTGCGTTGGGCTTGATATTAATACCAATCATATTCGCGCAGCACGAGATACGTATGTCGTTGCCACAGCAACACCTTATCACTTAGGCAAATCCACGCAAGTGTGGAGCATTGAAATACGTAACGAGCAGCAACAACTTGTTTCAATCAATCGCTTAACGATGGCGGTATTGGCGCGAAAACATGATATAAGTAAATAATTGGCAAAAGTTATCATATATGATATCCTATATACCATTGAAAGGCGCTAAAATAATGTCAAATAGACCCACATTAAAAAACTTTAAAAATAAAATTTTAAAGAATCCAAAAAGCAAACGACTCTATGATGAATTGGAGCCTGAATATCAATTGTTGTCTGAAATGCTAGCTGCGCGTGATAAAGCAGGCATGACGCAAGAAGCTGTTGCCAAGCGTATGGGAACAAATAAATCAAACATCTCACGGCTCGAAAACAGCCTGTTAAACCATTCGCCTACTTTCGCTACAATAAAAAAATATGCAGAAGCAGTGAATTGCCATGTGGAAATACATTTAGTGAGAGACAGATGACGGATGACTACTACTCAAACCCTAAGCCTTGTAATAAATCACTATTATCTGTCCAATTACTTTTTACTTTCACCCAAAGACGTAAAAAGACTTTTTTCTTAAGTAATTTCTCAATGTCTTTACGAGCTTGTGTGCTGATTTTTTTTAACCGTTCGCCATTTTTGCCAATCACAATCGGCTTTTGTCCTTCACGTTCGACCCAAATAATGCCATGAACAGTTAAAAGATTGCCTTCTAATTTTAAAGATTCAATCATAACAGTGGTGCTATAAGGAATTTCTTGCGAAGTCGCATAAATTAATTTTTCACGAATAATTTCGGCTATTTGAAAACGCTCATCTTTATCTGTCACCTGTACCATTGGAAAGAGATGAGGGCCTTTTGGTAAAAAAGGCAAAATCAATTTTTCTAAAGTTGCTATATTATCGCGATTTTTCGCTGATAATGGCACAATATGCGAAAAAGAGAACTGTGTTTTTAGTCGATCAATCAAGGGTAGTAGATGACTTTTATTTTTTAATAAATCAACTTTATTAATCACTAAAATAATAGGCGCTTTAGAAAGCCGAAGTTTTTCCAGGATGACATCATCTTCATTATACCAACGCATTGCTTCAATCATAAAAATAACTACATCGGCATCCGGTATGACGGAACTCGCCAAACGGTTCATATAACGATTCATAGCACGTTGCTCTGCTGGATGTAATCCGGGCGTATCAATATAAATCGCTTGTACAGTATTAATTGTTTTAATGCCCAAAATTTGATGGCGCGTTGTTTGCGGTTTAGGTGAAATAATACTGATTTTTTGTCCGATCAGTTCATTCAATAATGTGGATTTTCCGACATTAGGACGCCCTACAATCGCAATATAACCGCACTGATGAAATTGATCAACAGGCTTCATTTTTTAAAATTCCTAACATCTTTTCAGCGGCTTCCTGTTCTGCACGGCGACGACTTGAACCTGTACCCAAAATTTTTTCTTTTCGGCCACCAATCACACAACTCACCGTAAATACTTGCTGATGTGATGCGCCTTCCACAGACTCCACTTGATAAACAGGCAATGATCGGTGTAATCCTTGTAAATATTCTTGTAATTGTGTTTTAGGGTCTTTATGACTTGATGCATTTGATAGTGATTCCAATGTGCTCTTATACCAGCGAAAAATACACTCGCGTGTCACAGCAAAACCACCATCTAAATAAATTGCGCCAATGAGCGCTTCCATCGTACACGATAAAATAGAGTGCCGTTCATTACCACCACTTTTTAATTCACCTATTCCTAACAAAATAAAACGGCCTATTTTTAGTTCGCGAGCTAATTTTCCTAAAGCATCACGATTCACTAAACTTGCACGCCAACGACTTAAATCACCTTCTTGGGCATAAGGAAACTTCTGATATAACGCTTCTGCAACGACAAAATTAACAATAGAATCCCCTAGAAATTCTAATCGTTCATTGTTAACTTCATTATAACTACGATGCGTCAACGCTATTTTCAATAAATTTGTGTTATTAAATTGATAACCTAAGGATTGACAAAGTTCCCGATTCATATAATCCTTTTTCCTATTCGATGCCATCGAACAGTATAGTGTAACTTATCCCAACTCATCCAAATTAAATTAGCCTTACCCACAATATTTTCTTCTGGCACAAAACCCCATAAACGACTATCTCCACTCCTATCGCGGTTATCGCCCATCACAAAGTAGTGGCCTTTTGGCACGACAATGTTATCTATATCATCATTGAGATCGTTGTGCGTTTGATAAATAGCATGTTTGATACCTTTTAAATCTTCTTGTTTCTCGATCACATCCATTTCCATGCCATTATCATCAACAATCTTACTATTTTTAACAAATTGCTGTGGTGCCTTTTTCCCATTAATATAAAGTATTTTATGGGTATAAGTAATATGATCGCCTGGCACACCGATGACGCGTTTTATAAAATCAACTGAAGGATTCAATGGAAAACGAAAAACAATAATATCACCACGCTTAGGCTCACCAATAGGATACAGTTTTGTGTGAGTCACTGGTAAGCGAATCCCATAATCAAATTTATTCACTAAAATAAAATCACCTATTTCTAATGTCGGCTTTAATGAACCCGATGGAATACGAAAAGGCTCATATAAAAATGAACGTAGTAAAAAAACAAGTAGTAACACAGGGAAAAATGAATAAGCATAATCACTTAACACAGGCAATTTTTTTATATGGGCTCGCTTACGTTTCTTCGCAAGAAAAAGACGGTCAAATAAAGCAATACCACCACTGATAATCACTGCATAAAATAAAATTAACTCAAAATTAAAATTCATTTTTTATCTACCTCTTTAATATTGCTAAAAATGCTTCTTGAGGAACTTCTACATTTCCTACTTGTTTCATACGTTTTTTTCCTTCTTTTTGCTTCTCAAGTAATTTCCGTTTACGTGTTATATCACCCCCATAACATTTTGCTGTGACGTTTTTTCGTAACGCTTTTACGGTACTTCGAGCAATAATATGAGCACCAATCGTTGCTTGAATCGCTACATCATACATTTGTCGGGGCACTAATTCTTGCATTTTTTCCGTCAATTGCCTGCCTTTAAATTGTGCCTGATCTCGATGGACGATAAAAGCCAATGCATCTACTTTTTCACCATTAATCAATAATTCTAATTTTACTAAATCAGCCGCTTGAAAATAAGAAAAACTATAATCCAATGACGCATAACCACGGCTCACAGATTTTAATCGGTCAAAAAAATCTAATACCACTTCATTCATTGGCATTTCATAAGTCAAAGAGACTTGATGCCCTAAATACAACAATTGCTTTTGAGTGCCGCGTTTCTCAATACACAACGTCATCACTTGGCCTAAATATTGTTGTGGTACTAAAATATTCGCCTTCACAATCGGTTCACGAATTTCAGAAATAACATTCGGCGCAGGCAGTTTAGAAGGATTATCGATAGATAATATTTCACCCTTTGTTGTTAAGACTTCATACACCACTGTGGGTGCTGTGGTAATTAAATTAAGATGATATTCACGCTCCAGGCGTTCTTGCACAATTTCCATATGAAGCATACCCAAAAATCCACAACGAAAACCAAACCCAAGTGCTTCTGATGATTCAGGTTCATAAAATAAAGCTGCGTCATTTAAACGTAATTTAGCGAGTGCTTCGCGAAACGCTGGAAAATCATCCGAGCTAATGGGAAACAATCCTGCGTATACTTGCGGTTTAATTAATTTAAAACCTGGTAAAGATGTTGTCGATGGCTTGATTGCATTGGTAATTGTATCTCCTACCGGCGCACCATTAATTTCTTTAATACCCGCGACCACATAACCTACTTCTCCCGCTTTTAAAATGCCTGTGGATTCACGTTTAGGCGTAAAAATACCAATACCCGTGACTTCATGGTTTCTACCTGTTGACATCACTTGCATTTTTTCGCCAACTCTCAACGTGCCATTTTTCACACGCACCAATGAAACCACGCCTAAGTAACTGTCAAACCAGGAATCAATAATCAATGCTTGCAAAGGTCCGAGCGGATCACCTTCTGGCGCTGGAATATCTGTAATAATCTTTTCGAGTAATTCTGTAATACCTAAACCTAATTTGGCGCTCACCCCCAGCGCATTTTGAGCACTGATACCAATGATTTCTTCAATTTCATGAATCACACGTGCAGGCTCAGATTGCGGTAAATCAATTTTATTCAGCACGGGAATGACTTCAAGGCCTTGTTCTATAGCCGTATAACACACAGCAACAGTTTGCGCCTCCACTCCTTGCCCTGCATCTACCACCAACAAAGCACCTTCACAAGCAGCAAGTGAACGCGATACTTCATAAGAAAAATCAACATGGCCAGGTGTGTCAATAAAATTTAATTGGTAGGTTTGGCCATTGAGCGCTTTATAATTTAAAGTCACGCTATGCGCTTTAATCGTAATACCACGCTCACGCTCCAAATCCATAGAATCCAGCACTTGTTCAGACATTTCACGGGCTTCTAAACCGCCACAAACTTGAATTAACCGATCTGCTAATGTTGATTTGCCATGGTCAATATGGGCAATGATAGAAAAATTACGAATATTCTGCATGTTTTAGAAGCTGCCAATAAAACGAGGAATTCTAACGTATTCGGAACCGATTTACTATTTAAACTTTATACGGGCTGTTAATATGATACCTTCTATTATAAAATTGTGATAAAATTTTTTTCTTCTGGTTGATAGGGATAGATGACAATGGCTAATGGAGAGTCTAATAGTAATGCTAATCGCGTAGTAAATAATGAGTACGATATAGATGAAGAAGCTCTACGCACTCATCGAAAAAAATGCTTAGTAGGGTCAATCGGGCTTTTTGCGGTGGGAGGAGGCGGAACGGCTATCCTTTCTGCGGCAGGTGTAAGCGTTAATACTATGCTTACTATAGCTACAATACTTTTAACAGGTATCCTGGGAGCAATCTTAATAACAGCCATTTTCGCATGCTATTGCGCTACGCTCGCTCCAAAAAGTCCTTCGCCTTCTTCATTGTAAGTGTTTACGCCCTCTTGGCCAAATACGGACTTTTGGTGCATACTCAAAAGCCCTGCGAACAATTACCCTTTATTATCTAACTCACATTCATCAAATTAAATATTTTTTAACTTAAATAGCAGCTAATATTTTTTGATGAATGCCGCCAAAACCTGAATTACTCATCACTACTACATGATCACCTGGTTGGAGTATTTGTCTTAAATCATCGACAGCTTTATCAACACAATCAAATAAACAGGCCGGTTGCTGGAATTTTCTCAAAAGCGTTTCTAATCCCCAGTTATCCACCAGCGGACGCTGACACATTACTCTATCTGCCGCCTCTAAAGACTGTTGAATTATCGCCTTATGTACACCTGAGCGCATGGTATAAGAACCAAATTCTAAAATAGCAATAATGCGCGAGCTATTACCAACTTTAGCCCGTAATCCCGCGAGCGTTGTCGCGATTGCTGTAGGATGATGTGCAAAATCATCGTACACCGTTATACCATTTTTTTGACCTTTTATTTCTAAACGCCGCTTCACATTTTTAAATAAAGGCAATGCTTCCAGCGCCTGGCTTCCTGGCACACCGACATGATGCGCTGCAGCAATGGCCGCAAGCGCGTTTTCCACATTGTGTTTACCCAGTAAATTCCAATTGACCTCCCCTATAAAATTATCCTCATGAAATACAGCAAACGTACTGCCATCCGTTCCCAATATTTCTGCCCGCCAAGCTGCATTTCCTCCCCCAAATGTTTTAACAGGTGTCCAACAGCCTTTCTCTAATGTCGCTTGCAAATTCTTATCCTCCGCATGGCGGATAATTAAGCCATTCCCAGGCACTGTACGAACCAAATAATGAAATTGCTGCTGAATGGCCGCTAAATCAGGAAAAATATCAGCATGATCAAACTCAAGGTTATTTAAAATAAGCGTTTTAGGACGGTAATGAAGGAACTTCGAACGTTTGTCAAAAAAAGCGCTGTCATATTCATCTGCCTCAATCACAAAGTAGGGTGCTTGGCCTATGCGAGCCGAAATACCAAAATTTTCAGGCACCCCCCCAATTAAAAAGCCTGGGCTTTTATGACTATATTCCAATATCCACGCCAATAGACTTGTCGTTGTTGTTTTACCATGTGTACCCGATACCGCTACTACCCATCGATCTTTCAGAATATGCGTTGCCAACCATTCAGGCCCTGACATATAAGGCAGATTTTTTTCTAATATAAATTCCATGGCTGGATTACCACGCGTAATGACATTACCCACAATTACAAAATCGACTGTGGGATCAATGTGTTGAGCATCAAAGCTATTGAATAACTGTATGCCTTGTGATTCCAATTGTGTACTCATTGGCGGGTAGACATTTTTATCCGATCCAACGACATCATGCCCCGCCTGCTTAGCAATCTGCGCAATGCCTGCCATAAAAGTGCCGCAAATACCTAAAATATGAATACGCATTTATTGCCCCTGAACTTTATAAAAAAATATGATACTATATAACGCGATTTAAAAAATATATAAAGTCATTAAATTAAATATCAAAGGAAAGCAAGGATGCAGACCGATGCGATACAATCATTGTTTGAGGCGATTCCTGAAAGCGCCGTATTGCTTGACCGCGTAGGTCGTATTATTGATTGGAACCATGGGGCAGCCTCTTTATTTGGTTACCACAAAAAAGAAGTGCTAGGAAAATCCATTAACGTCATTTATCAGCAAAATCATCCCTTTCAGAAAATCATTCAAGAAACGCTATCACAGCAAAAAAAATGGGCGGCAGAAACGCGCTATATCCGAAAAAATGGTATCAAAGGTGTATGCAGGACCCACCTTAATTCGATCACCGCATCATGCAACAATAAAGATAAAGCCACTGCGATTGTGACACATCAGGATATACTTCCTTATAAATCAGTTGAAACAGATTTGAATAGCACTATCCTAAATCTTAAGAACCAGTTACAAGAACAATCTGAGCTATCACAAGCTACCCACTATTTATTGCTTAAGATTTTATATATACAAGAACAAAATGAAAAAGCACTGCGAGAAAATAAATTACTGTTTGATTTATTAGTTGAGAACACAACGGACATTATTTCACGGCTATCACCCGATGGCACTTATCTTTATGCATCGCCTTCTGCTAAGGCATTATTAGGCTACCACCCCGATGAATTATTAAATTGTAATTTCTATAAATTTGTCCATTATGATGACATCAAAAAATTAAAAAAAGCCTTTAATCCACGTAAAAATCTACATAATCATCAGATTGTCATTTACCGATTGAGAAGAAAAGAAGGTGATTACCGTTGGTTTGAAAGCAATCTCCGAGCGCTTTATGACGAAGACACCAAAACGATACGCGAAATACAGGCTGCTTCACGGGACATCACAGACCGTGTGCTTGACAAAAAAGCACGATTACGAGGACAACAACTCGCTCATGTCTCTCGTCTTAGTAGTATGGAAGAAATGGCCTCTGGCATGGCGCACGAAATTAATCAACCGCTTGCGGCCGTTGTTAATTACACCCAAGGTTGCGTACGCTATTTGCAAAATAAACAACATGACTCGGCCCAAATCATCGAAATCATGAAAAAAGCAGTCGCCCAAGCACAACGAGCTGGCGAAGTCATTCATCGGCTTAAAAACTTTTTTTGCAAAGGACAGTTATTCAAAACACCGTGCAAAATTAACAGTCTTATTCGCGAAACCGTTACTTTGATTCGCAATGATCTTAATAATGCAAAAATAAAAATAGAATTTAACCTTTCAAAAACCGTGCAAATGATTTCGGCTGATAAAATACAATTACAGCAAGTGCTACTCAATCTCATTCAAAATGCGATTGATGCCATGCAACAAACAGACCAAAAATCAAGAAAAATTCATATCCATACTAAAACAATCGATGCAAATTCCATTGAAGTTACTTTACATGATACAGGCCCTGGTTTTTCAAAAGATATGATCGATAAAGTATTTGAGCCATTTTTTACAACAAAGGCCCATGGCCGCGGCATGGGTTTAGCCATTTGTCGTTCCATTATTGAGGCACACGGCGGACAATTTACAATTAATCCAAACACTCACAACCATAGCTGGATACGCTTTGTTTTACCCATTAATTAAGGAGGATAGTATGCCCGTCACGTCAATGAACGCAATCGTCTATGTTGTCGATGATGATACTGCCATGGCAGAGTCACTTTCATGGATCATTGAATCAGTCGGTTTAAAATCTAAAATTTACACCTGCGCGCAGGATTTTTTAAATGCTTACAATCCTGACCAGCACGGTTGCTTACTCCTGGATGTGCGTATGCCCGGGATGAGTGGGCCAGAATTACAAACCAAATTACTTGCTCTCAGTGCAAAAATACCGATTATTTTTATTAGTGGCCACGGAGATGTGCCTCTTGCCGTACGTATCATGAAAGCAGGGGCTGTGGACTTTCTCACTAAACCATTCAACGATCAGGTATTGCTTGAAAGCATTAATAGAGCTTTACGATCTGACAAAATTAATCGTGAAAAACAACAAGAAAACGCACAAGCAGAAGCAAAATTCGCATTATTATCACCACGTGAAGCACAAGTATTACAAGGAATCGTTGCGGGAAAACAAAATAAAGTTATTTCATCCGAGCTGAATATTTCACTTAAAACAGTGGAAGCACATCGTGCCAGCGTGATGAAAAAAATGGGTGTTCGATCCGTGCCAGAACTAGTAAAACTTGTTCTGACCAATGGAGCCCAAGAACCTGTGACATCAGAGTAAATTAACACTGATCACAGTGCCTAAACCCCTAAATCCTTAAGTAAATACCCTCCTTTTCAACAGGGTCATTAAGTATATTTTCGTTGGTTTTCGCTAATTTCTATCAGGCATTTAATCATGAGATGATAACCATCCCTATAAAAAAATTAATAGGGATATACCACTCATCATACGTAGGAAACCGAATACACGTTAGGGAGAAGCACTAAAATGGATGCATGTAAAAATGTTTTACTTGTCACAAATGCAACAACAGATGCTGAGATTGCAGAAATCAAAAAAATTATTGTTCAAAGTGCAGAACCGCATTTAAAAATAAAACTCAGCCTAGTGCATATTATCCCAACTCTCCCCACCTGCTACTTTAATATGCCTTCCATGATGTTATTAGCTGAGCGTTATTATGAAGATGCAAAAAAATCACTTGCTTGTATAGGTGAATTATTGAATATCCATCAAGACCACCAATGGCTTATCACTGGCAAGGCAAGAGCTGAAGTATTGCGCCTGGCAAACAAGCTGAACACACACTTTATCTTGGCTAGTCATACTACCCTTCCAGAATTGCGCAAACCATTTTTATTCAATCTACGAACCAAAAACCCAACGCCTATTAGAGCCATCAACCATATTAGCTTGCCAGAGGCTAATTAACAGCCATAACAACAGTAGTTCTTAGCATCTCTTGACAATTCGTTAAGCTGAGACGGAACTCTTTGGCTTGCTATTATTGGCAAGTACCACAGCGCAGGTTACAAGAACTAAACGAGCAGAAGAACGTAGAAGATCAAAGGGTTATGGTCAACATAGTAAAATTGTCAACCGAGCCTAATAATTGATGCTCGCCAGCGTCTGTGTCATACTGGCTTCCCTAATCCTATAACAATAGAAGGTGTAGAAAAAGGCTTAAAGGAAGGTATAGAAAAAGGCCGAGAGGAAGGTGAGCTAGAAGCTAAATATGCTATTGCACGTAAATTATTGGCAAGAAATTATTCCTTGGAAGACATTAGCCTGATAACTGGATTATTGGATACTCATATCCAGGCGTTAAAAGATTAAGCACATTCTGAGGTAAAAATATTGTATTTTCTGCAACTATTTGACTTTTCATCTAAAGTAGGTAATGCTTCAAGCCTGTTTTTATCGAATTTATATGTGAAAATCCCGTGATTAGTCGTATTTTTAGTCAAGTCTTTGGTAATCGCAACCAACGCGTTTTAAAACGCCTTTGGAACATTGTGACTGAGATCAATGCATTAGAACCACGAATGGCGGCGCTTTCTGATGCAATGCTTCAAGCAAAAACCCAAGAATTTCGTCAACGGTTACAACAAGGGGAGACCCTAGAACAGTTACTGCGAGAAGCCTTCGCAGTCGTGCGGGAGGCAGGTAAGCGCGTGCTGAAAATGCGGCATTTTGACGTACAATTACTGGGTGGAATGGTATTGCATCATGGTAATATTGCTGAAATGCGTATGGGTGAAGGAAAAACCTTAGTCGCAACGCTAGCGGCTTATTTAAACGCACTCACAGGTAAGGGGGTGCATATTGTCACTGTAAATGATTATTTAGCAAAACGTGATGTCGCCTGGATGGGGCCTCTCTATTCATTTTTAGGTTTAACGACAGGTGTCATTTTACCCTCCATGTCTCCTCAGGAAAAACAGCAAGCTTACTTGGCTGATGTTATTTATGGAACAAACAATGAACTCGGCTTTGATTATTTGCGCGACAATATGGCGTTTAGTTTAGCGGATAAAGTGCAACGTCCATTACACTATGCCATTGTCGATGAAGTCGATTCTATTTTAATTGATGAAGCACGTACCCCGTTGATTATTTCAGGTGCATCGGAAGAAAGAACTGATATTTATCTAGCGATTAATAATCTCATTCCGAAATTGGTTAAACAAGCGGATAAAGATGCCCCAGGCGATTATTTTATTGATGAAAAAGCAAAACAAGCTTATCTCAGCGAAGAAGGCCATCAACATGCGGAAGAATTATTTTCCAACGCAGGACTGATTCGCGAAGGCGAAAGTTTGTATGATGCTAACCATATTATTTTAATGCATCATCTGAATGCGGGGTTACGTGCACATGCTCTTTACCAGTGTAACGTAGATTACATCGTTCAAAACGGTGAAATAGTCATTGTGGATGAGCATACGGGTCGCACAATGCCAGGCCGTCGTTGGTCGGATGGATTGCACCAATCTATTGAAGCAAAAGAAAAGGTACAAATCCGTCAGGAAAACCAGACACTTGCCTCCATTACTTTCCAAAACTTTTTTAGGCTTTACCAAAAACTTTCTGGCATGACGGGCACGGCTGATACAGAAGCGTATGAATTTCAGCAAATTTACGGCTTAGAAGTGGTTGTATTACCAACGAACCAACCGATGATCAGGCAAGATCAACCTGACTTTGTATTTATGTCCGCCGATGAAAAATTCACAGCCATTATAGAAGATATAAAAAAAACACGTCTCACTGGGCAGCCTATTTTAGTTGGGACGGCTTCTATTGAAACTTCTGAATACCTTTCTCATTTTTTGAAAAAAGAAAATATTCCACACAATGTACTGAATGCAAAATTCCACGAGCAAGAAGCCCAAATTATTGCAGAGGCGGGTCGTCCGGGTACTGTAACCATTGCAACTAATATGGCAGGACGAGGCACTGACATTGTATTGGGAGGTAATTTAGAAGCTGAATTAAAATCCTTGCAAAACCCAACCGAGGAAGAAATAGCCGCTCATAAAAAAGCGTGGCAAGAAAGACATGATAAAGTTATTGCGGCAGGTGGATTATATGTATTAGGCACTGAGCGTCACGAATCACGGCGTATTGACAACCAATTGCGGGGGCGTTCTGGTCGTCAGGGAGACCCTGGCAAAACACGATTTTATCTTTCGCTTGAAGATAATTTATTGCGTATTTTTGGTGGTAACCGCTTAACTGGTATCATGAAACGGATTGGGATGGAAAAAGGCGTTGCGCTTGAGTCAAGATTATTAAGCAACAGCATTGAGAATGCACAACGCAAAGTAGAGGCACATAATTTTGACATTCGTAAACAGTTGTTGGAATACGATGATGTAGCTAACGAGCAACGAAAAGTCATCTATCATCAACGGGATAAATTACTGACAACTGACAGCATCGCAGAAACCATCGAAACCATTCGTCAACAAGTCATTGACGAAATGATTAATACCTTTATTCCGCCACACAGTCTCGAAGAGCAATGGAATGTGCCTGGACTCATGCAGCGATTAGAACAAGATTTTAATTTAAAATTACCTATTTCAGAATGGTTGACGCAAGAAGAGACACTACATGAAGAAAATTTGCGTGAGCGCATCCATACTACTTTCAAAGATACTTATCAGAAAAAAGAAGCCCAAGTCGAAACTGCTGTGTTGCGCCAATTTGAAAAAGCAGTGATGCTACAAACTTTAGATAATTTCTGGCGTGATCATTTGGCTGCAATGGATTATTTACGCCAAGGCATTCATTTACGTGGATACGCTCAGAAAAATCCAAAACAAGAATATAAACGTGAAGCTTTTGAGCTATTTATTTCCTTACTCGATCGCGTGAATTATGAAGTGATTTCAGTGTTAAGTAAATTTGAAGTACGTAAAGAAGAAGATGTCACGCAGCTTGAAGCCCAACACCGTGCTGCTACACAGAACATTAAAATGGAGTATCAACATGCGGGGTTTGGCGCTTTAGAAGATGATGTTTTATCTTCTGATAATCATACAGCTAATAGAGAGCCCATTCATACTATACCTAAAACAGGACGTAATGAACCCTGTCCTTGCGGTTCTAACAAAAAATATAAACAATGCCATGGCAGGTTTACTTAAGTATCATGCAAATACACGTTGCAATTGGGATCATATCAAATACCAGAGGCGAAATACTCGTTGCAAAACGCCCGCTAGACAAATCTCAAAGCGGTTTATGGGAATTCCCTGGTGGTAAAGTAGAAGAAAATGAAACCGCTTTCCAAGCATTAAAACGTGAATTATTAGAAGAAATTGGCATACAAGTCATCACAGCAACTTCTTGGTTACAAATCAAACATGCTTATCCTGATCGTACCGTATTGCTGGATACCTGGCATGTTACACACTTTTCAGGCGAACCCTTTGGCCAAGAAGGACAGCTTATTCGATGGATGCAGCCAAATCATTTCGATCAACTGCCCTTTCTTGCAGGAAACAAAGAGATTATTGAAAAAATCCACCAAATCCACAAATTTTAAAATGTAGGTCAGCGCGGGTAGTATGATTTTCTATTTTTTTAATGTCAATTTTATATTTAGCGAGAATCTCTAGGAACAAAATTCCTTTCTGTAGGTCCTGTATAGAGTTGTCGAGGTCGACCTAAACGGTAAGGGCTGCTAATCATTTCATTCCAATGAGCGATCCAGCCAATTGTTCTGGCTAGCGCAAAAATAACGGTAAACATATTGGTTGGGATGCCGATAGCGCTTAATGTGATGCCTGAATAAAAATCGACATTGGGATAAAGTTTTCTTTGGATAAAATAATCATCTTCTAACGCAATTTTTTCTAATTCCATTGCGAGCTTAAAAAAGGGATCATTGCGTACACCCACCGCTTCTAAAACTTCATAACAAGTTTGCCGCATGACTTTAGCACGCGGGTCATAGTTTTTATAAACACGATGGCCAAAGCCCATTAAACGAAAAGGGTCATTCGGGTCTTTAGCACGCGCGATATATTTGCTAATCTGCGATACATCTCCAATTTCATGTAGCATATTGAGTGCAGCTTCATTAGCACCGCCATGCGCAGGGCCCCAAAGCGCTGCAATGCCTGCAGAAATACAGACAAAAGGATTAGCACCTGTTGAACCTGCCAAACGTACAGTCGATGTCGAAGCATTTTGCTCGTGGTCAGCATGCAAAATAAAAATTTTATCCAGTGCTTTAACTAATATAGGATCAGGCGTAGTCTCTTCGCTCGGTGTTCCAAACATCATATGTAAAAAATTTTCTGCATACGACATGTGATTTTGCGGCGGCATAAAAGGCTGGCCGATTGAATATTTGTAACACATGGCTGCAATAGTTGGCATTTTAGCAATTAACCGCAACGCTGAACTAGCACGGTGTTCGGGATTTTTAATATCCAGCGAATCATGGTAAAAAGCTGATAATGCGCCAACGACACCGACCATGATCGACATAGGATGGGCATCGCGACGAAAGCCATTAAAGAAATTACGAATTTGTTCGTGAACCATCGTATGACGATTAATCGTCTTACAAAATTCAGCATAGTGGGCGCTATCAGGCAATTCACCATTTAATAATAAATAGCAAACTTCCAGAAAATTGGATTGTGTAGCCAATTGGTCAATTGGATAACCTCGATATAATAAAATACCTTTCTTGCCATCAATAAAAGTAATTTTAGATTCACAAGCCGCCGTTGAGCAAAAACCAGGATCATAAGTAAAATAGCCTGCATCAACGAGTTTAGTGACGTCAATGACATCTGAGCCCAATGTGCCTGAGAGTACATCAAACTCTGCTATTGAGTTATCATCAATACTTAATTTTGCCTTTTGAGCAGCCATGCAGTTTCTCCACCTGTATTTATCTCAACTATAAAGAAGTCATTTGTGGGTTGCAATACCCATCCTATCGCATTCTGGGAGAGGATGGGTAAAAATCAATTATCCCAATTAAGAGTGCCACCCGTTTGATATTCTGTTACACGGGTTTCAAAGAAATTTTTCTCTTTTTTCAGATCCATGATTTCACTCATCCATGGGAAAGGATTTGTCGCACCTGGATACTGTTGTGGTAAACCAATTTGTACGCAACGGCGATTTGCGATAAATTCCAGATATTCTTTAAACATCGAAGCATTCATACCTAAAATACCGCGCGGCATCGTGTCAACCGCATACGCGTATTCCATCTCTACGCCACTCTGAATCATAGTAATCGCTTCTTGTTTGAAAGCTTCTGTCCATAAATGGGGATTTTCAATTTTAATTTGGTTGATGACATCAATACCAAAATTTAAGTGCATGGATTCATCGCGTAAAATATATTGTAGCTGCTCAGCCGTGCCTGTCATTTTGTTGCGACGGCCCATCGATAAAATTTGTGTGAATCCGACATAAAAGAAAATACCTTCAAAAATGACATAAAATGCAATCAAATCACGTAATAATCGTTGATCATTTTCAGGTGTGCCTGTGCGAAAGTTAGGATCAGATAAGCTTTGGGTATAAGGCAAAGACCATGCGGCTTTGCGTGCAACAGCAGGCACTTCATGGTACATATTAAATACTTCAGCTTCATCCATGCCTAAGCTTTCAATGATATGTTGGTAAGCATGTGTATGTAATGCTTCTTCGAATGCCTGGCGCAGTAAATATTGACGGCATTCTGGGTTAGTAATATGTCTATACACAGCTAAAACAAGATTATTCGCGACTAAAGAATCAGCTGTCGCAAAAAATCCTAAATTACGCTTGATGATTAAGCGTTCATCTTCTGTTAAACCATTTGGATTTTTCCAAAGCGCAATATCGGCTGACATGTTAATTTCATTTGGCATCCAGTGGTTTGCGCAAGCATCTAAATATTTTTGCCATGCCCATTTGTATTTAAAAGGCACGAGCTGATTAAGATCTGCATGGCAATTAATAATGCGTTTATCATCCACACGAATGCGTGCAGCACCTATTTCAAAAAGCTCTAGGCCAGTGGCACCCCCTGTTGGAGTAGAAGTATTTTTTGCTGTATGTTCCATTTTAATTCTCCAAGGTTACTGACACGCTTCGCAAGTGGGGTCAGTGATCAAACAGGCTTTTGGCTCTGTTTGCACTGCATTGAGGGCGCTATCATGAATAGTTGATTTTTCTGTATTCGTTGCGCCTAAACTACGTAGATAATAAGTCGTTTTAAGACCACGCTGCCAGGCAAGGCGATAGAGGTGATCTAATTTTTTGCCTGAAGGTGCCGACATATATAAATTTAATGATTGTCCCTGGTCGATCCATTTTTGTCGTCTGGAAGCAGCCTCTACTAACCAGATCGGATCAATTTCAAAAACCGTTGCATACCGTTGTTTTATTTCATCAGGAATACGACTGATTTCAGTCACACTGCCATTATAGTACTTTAAATCATTGACCATGACATCATCCCATAGCCCTATTTTTTTGAGATCAGCAACTAAATAAGGATTAATGACAGTGAATACAGATATTTGCAATTGTCGCAGTTGGGGCAATAGCCATTACGTTGGAATTACGCATGCCCGATTGTTTAACACACTCGCGCAACGTATTCCAATCAAGCGTTTGCGTGCGATCTTGCTCCAAATATTCCACTCGGTTCTTTTGTAAAAGTTCAATAGAGTCTATGGGTAAAATACCTTGGCTCCATAATGATCCCTCATAAGAAGAATAAGTCCCTCGTTCTTTCGCTAAAAGAGTAGATGCTTCAATTGCATAATAACTAATAGACTCCATAGAACGATCCGCAAAATCGAGCGCAGCTTTAGAAGTATAAGGGATACCTAATTGATAAAGCGCATCTTGGAAAGCCATAATCCCCATGCCAATAGGTCGATGTTTTAAGTTAGAGTGACGGGCTTGTGGTACAGCATAATAATTAATATCAATCACATTATCGAGCATACGAATAGCCGTATGCACAGTGCGACGTAATTTTTCTTGGTTCAAGCCATTCTCGGTCATATGCGCAGCAAGGTTAATACTGCCCAGGTTGCAGACTGCTATTTCATCCTGAGATGTGTTTAACGTGATTTCAGTGCATAGGTTAGAACTGTGTACTACACCTACATGTTGTTGCGGTGATCGTAGATTACAAGGATCCTTAAATGTGATCCAAGGATGGCCCGTTTCAAAGAGCATACCCAGCATTTTACGCCATAAATTGACAGCAGGTATTGTTTTGAAGTTACGAATTTCACCACGTGCTGCTTTTGCTTCATAAGCAATATATTTATCTTCAAATACTTTACCGTAAGAATCATGTAAATCAGGAACTTCATCGGGTGAAAAGAGAGTCCACTCTTTTTGTTCATGTACTCGCTTCATAAATAAATCAGGTATCCAATTCGCCGTGTTCATATCATGGGTGCGACGACGTTCATCCCCCGTGTTTTTACGGAGTTCTAAAAATTCTTCAATATCTCTATGCCATGTTTCTAAATAACAACACAGTGCTCCTTTACGTTTTCCGCCTTGATTCACTGCAACGGTTGCTGCATTCGCGACACTTAGAAATGGCACAACACCAGAGGATTCGCCATTAGTGCCTTTAATAGGCGCACCCGTAGCGCGTATATTCGTGCAGTCACCGCCCAAACCACCGGCATGTTTAGATAATTTCGCATTGCTTTTATACCATTCAAAAATCCCGTCTAAATCATCAGGTACTGTAGAAAGAAAACAACTTGATAACTGTGGACGTTGCGTTCCTGAATTAAATAATGTTGGTGTTGAGCTCATAAAATCAAAAGAAGAAAGCAAATGATAAAATTCAATGGCTCGTTTTTCTTTTTCAGTTTCATTGAGTGCGAGCCCCATGGCTACGCGCATGAAAAACACTTGCGGTAGTTCAAAACGTGTCTTATTGCTATGAATAAAATAGCGGTCATAGAGTGTTTGTAAACCAAGATAGTTGAATTGCAAATCGCGTTCGGGTTTAATAGCGCTGCTTAACTGAGTCAAATCATATGATTTTAATTTTGGATCTAATAATTCGAGTTGTACTCCACGGTCAATATAGGCTTTGAGATAAATATCATACAAAGACTGCATTTCTTCAAACGTTGCTTTATCTCTAATACCCAAAAAAGTAAGTGCTTCACTTCGCAAGTCATCGAGCAATAAACGTGCGGCCACATAACTATAATTCGGTTCTTTTTCAATTAACACACGTGTTGACATGATGAGTGCTTTACTCACTTGGTTGATGGGAATTTTGTCAAAAAGATTCCGCTTCGTATCTTCAATAATCGAATCAGGAGAAACATCCGTTAAACCCACGCAAGCACTGCTGATAAGGTTTTTAAGTCCATTAATATCGAGCGGGACTATTTTGCCATCGTCTAACGTCACAGATAACACGGGTCCAGTATTGCTCGCATTATTTGCCTCTTGCTCTCGCGCTTTGCGGCGCTCTTCGCGATAGAGTACATACGCACGAGCGACCTTATGTTCTTCAGTACGCATCAAAAGCAATTCAACCTGATCTTGAATATCTTCAATATGAATGGTTCCACCACTCGACAAGCGGTGATGAAATGTTTCAGAAATTTTATTCGCAAGTTCATTAACGGTATGATGAATGCGGGCAGAGCCTATCGCCTGACTGCCTTCGACAGCCAAAAAAGCTTTGGTGAGTGCAATAGCAATTTTATTGGCATCAAAAGGTGTTAAGGTACCGTTACGACGAATGACTTTGAGGTCACCTGGCGCTGTAGCGGTAATGTCAGCGCGGGGCGTAGTATTTTTATTTAAATTTAAATGAGTGGTGCGTTCTTTTCCTGTTGTCATTTCAGTTTCTCCCGAGCGTGATGAAATAGGTGTTAAGTACTTATACTATATAGGGTTTTTTGCTTAAAACACAATATATAGACATTTTTTTATGAATAAACACAACATACTGTATATTTTTCATTAAAGCAAGAGAATAAGATGTGAATTAGTTGTGGATATTTTGTGGATAGGGGTGATTGTTTAATATTTTATAAAGTTCATTTGTTCTTGCCTGTATTTATCCCGATATGATATATTATTAATCAATTTTTGATTGAGAATATAAAAAATGGACAGTAGAAGTGGAGATGAGCGGTATCGGGTAGAAGGCGATAGACTGGATATGTATAGTTTAGATAAGGACATAAGCCGATCTGCTGATAATATTGAACATTTGATGGATTTCTTAAGACGAAACCCTAGCATAAAATACCTTTTTGTAAGTCAGCCAGATATTGCTCCTGAAGTTATGTGTTTGCTGATGCGCTCGCTAGCAGGTAACAAAACGCTTACACGTCTACATTTACTAGTTCGTAATAGTGTAGGTGCTAGAGAATTAGTAGGTAATACCACTCTCCAGGTCTTGGAGCTGGTGCGGGATTGGGATTGGGATTGGGATTGGAAGCCGTACAGTAGGAGGAAGGAAAATGAGTTTATGGGATGGGTTGATGCGATTAATAATATGACGCATGTTGAGACATTGGTGATGAACGATATTTTGATTAATATTGGAACTGCTGGGTTATTAGTAAAAAATAAAACTCTTAGACATTTAAAGCTGACCCGCGCCATCCCTGCTACCGTTCTTACAGTATTAGCAAAGAATCGAAGCATCACCCACCTGGAATTGACATGGTTTGATGATTGCAATTGCAATTGCAATTGCAATGTTTCACGATTGGAAGCGCTGGAAGACAACATAGTTCTTGAGATATTGACGCTAAGGAATATTCGTTGGAGCGATGTTCGCGTGTTGGCAAAAAACAAAAATCTCCTAGCGCTTAATATAGATCGCATAGGAGGGATACAATATAGCTCTTCAGTTAAGGATGATGCGGTTAATGAATTACTAAGCAATAAAACTTTGATGCGATTGACAATTGAGGTGGGGTGTTCTCAAGCGCAGCAAGAATTAATGGACACATTAGCCAAGCAAAATAAGGGTTTACAAATTAAATATGCGAAAGGATGCAAAAAATTACTGAGTGATAGTTTTCCGCGAGTATTAGTAGAAATTATGTTCGGGTATGTGTTTAGTCCTCAGCGTTGTGCTT
>JAJONP010000187.1 GCA_021323555.1 Gammaproteobacteria bacterium
GATATGTAACTCCATCAAACGTACCGCATACCTCCATAAGCGAAAAGCCATACGTGTATCGACTTCCGTTTGCTGCTCACACACCGTGTAAAGGTAACCGGTTTGTTGATTTATTTGTACACTGTAGATTACATCGGCTTCGCTGGCCTTGTAATGTTCATCAATAAAACTATGCTTCTCTAATTTTAATGTCGATAAATCAATTTGCTCTAACAAAGTCGCTGGCAGGTGAGCTTCAAAAAATTGAGTGGCCACCCGTACTTCACTCAAAGATAATTTGAAGAGCTTATCGTTCGGGTGGTGGATCACTGTCGTGGACAATCTACATTCTCCTCTTTGATTTAATTGAGTTGGATAGAGCCAGTGAAGACAAGTCGCCATCATACCAAATCGTCTATCGCTGTAAATGACCAACAATAGCAAAGCACTGCCATAATCTGATATTTTCATTATAAAAAGTTAATATATTTGTTAATCTCTTTTTAATAATAAAAAGGTTGCAGAAAATTCATGAAATGGAAAGTTGCTTACTATAACGAATCTGTAGAAAAAAATGTTTGGCAGCTTGAGAAAAGCATTAAAGCAAAATATTTGGCTATTGTTGATATGATACTTAAACAGGGTGCAAATTTGGGAATGCCTTTCACAAAGGCGATGGGGAAAGGGTTGTTTGAAATACATGCCAAAGGACAAGCAGGAATTGCTCGCGTATTTTTTCGCACTATTAAAAATAACACTATTGTGATATTGCATATCTTTACTAAAAAAACAGAGAAAACTCCAAAAAAAAGACTTGGATTTGGCGCAGAAAATAATGAAAGAGGTAAAAAGTTATGACATATAAACCTGTATATATACATGATAAGCTACGTTCTGACGCACTGGCTAACCCTGAAACCCTTGCTATATATGAAGCAACTAAAATACAAATTGAATTATCCATAGTTTTAAAAAAGGCTAGAAAAAAAGCAAAATGACTCAAGAAGATGTAGCAAAATTACTTCATACTCATAAGCCCGCTATTTCCTGTCTTGAAGCAGGCGATTCTAATATTCGACATTTCCCATCACTTTTAACTATTACCAAATTTGCAACGGCGCTCGGATACCATCTTACTATTAGATTAGTTCCTATGAAAAATATCCGAAAAAAAGAATTGAGAGCTAAATAACAATTAACTCTTTCTTACCACGCCCTTCACAAACCAAAGTACTTCCGCAAACCCTGAGTTTGATGGTATTTGTGCCCAAGTAAGTTTAGATGCTATTATAAAAAATTTATGACGATGAAAAATCATGATGGTGTAATATGATGAGAAAAAATCGTGATGGCGTAAATTTAAGTTATAAAATTGCAGGTGAAGGCACTTTAAAATTTATTCTTATTCATAACGCAGGTGGTAATCATCAATTTATGAATGACCAATTAGAATATTTATCACATATAGGACAAGTGCTAAGTGTAGATTTACGCGGGCATGGCGAGAGCGATAAACCTGAGCAAAATTATACTGTTGAAAACTTTGCTGAAGACATTATTTATTTGTGTCAAGTACATAACATTAAAAAAGCGGTTGTTATTGGATTAAATTATGGTGCTAATGTTGCAATAGAGATAGCGAATATCTCTACGCTGGTTTCTCACCTCGTATTGATTGACCCTCCTATTTTAATGGAGCCATGGGTCATCCAATTAGTTCAGGAGCATATTGATGATCTTCATAAACCCACACTTGAAAAATTTGCAGAAACATTAGTTAAGGAGGTGTTTTTTAATACCAACCAAAGTAATAAACAAGTTGCAACAGCAGCATTTGAAGCTACAGCCAGAGCAGCACTTGCATCAACGTATGAAAATTTATTGAAGTGGGACAAAAACAGCATTAAAAAATTAGAGCATTGTAAGATGCCAATTTTATATATCCAATCTAGCGAACCTTTTTGTACAGAAGAGGTATTGCAAAAACACTGTCCTCATTTAATGACTGGTAAAGTGGTTGGATCAGGTCATTGGGCAACACTAGAAACTCCTGATCAAGTAAATAGCATGATCAAACGATTCCTTGAAGTAACTCCAGCAGAAAATAAAACGGGCACCTGATTATCCAAATTCCTATTTATCTTGTAGATGCATTTACGAATAAAATTTTCACTGGCAACCCTATCTCGGGTATGACTAAATTCTTCTGGAGGAAGCGAAGTTTCTCTTTGGATCCTGACACCGACTTCCTTCTCTACCATGTCAACAGCAGAGAAGGAGAGTGGGTGAGTTGCTCCTAATAAAATAGCCTCTCTAGGAAATAACCTACAAATGTTTTCGTCTAAAATAGGCCATTTTCGTTGTCCTATGTCCTTTACAAATCGTTAAGAAAATATCATTCAAATAAATAAATTGACGGTCTACGTTTGGCTTGACAAAGGCTCGATCTATAATAGAGCTTATTTGTTCAAGGTTGTTTCTGGCTTCTTCCGCATAAGAGCCCATATCAAGAGAGATGAGAGAATCCATATAAAAAAGCAACATGGCTTTAACCGATGAGTCACGCATCGCGTGGATGGAACGCCTTAGGTCAAGGCAAGCCTGTTTAAATTGATCCATTGTCTTGAGCGGAACAGGGGTTTGAATAGGGCGGGGTACTTCTACTTTTATGGGATTCATCGTTCGGTCTCCTCTCTAAATTGATCAACTCCTTTTTTTAAATCAGAAAGCGTCCAGGGAGGCACTACTCTACAGGAGGGGAAGGAAATCACCATAATGAAATAACGGTGAAAGCCTATTTGACCGGCTATTTAACTTATTTTTATGATAAATCAACGGTTTATATTTTTATATTAGCATTTTGTTTCATTCTATTGGGGTTCATTTCTTACAAAAAAGGGAAGGTCTTTCTTACAGGCTTTTTTATTCATGGGCGGTAAAGTGTACTCTTTTGGGTGATTTAGGCAGTAATCAGCTTTAGGTATAATTACAAAGGGCAATTGAAACGATACAGCAAGCGATGGCTATTCTTTCTTTTTCAACCCGTATTCATTTTCTTTTCTCCGAAGCCTTGAGTGCCATTGTTTTTTTATAATGGGTTACCTTAAAAATAGCAATAAAAAAATAAAAAAAAATAAAAAATTTTATCGTATCAAACGGCTAAAAGGGTGAATTATTTCACTGATATTGATTTTTTTATCCAAAAAAGTTTGTGATTTTCGAGTGTACGCTTGTTGCAATTCCTGATCCAGTTGGAGTTGTAGTGACTTCAATGCAATGGATGTACTGTGTGGATCACTCCTCGGTAGTGAGCGCACTTTTTGGGTAGGGCAAGCCAGAGCGACTGTCTTCATTAAGCGATGCATCATAGCGTAACCTATTATTTTAAAAACGCGATTATGGCTCTTATTTTTTAAAAAGCCAATTAAAAATAAAATCGAAGAATGAATTAAAAAGTTTTATGAGGCTAATCACTACGTGATTATCCTAGAAAAGATTACGCGTATTTCCTACAGATCAAGTCTAACTGTTCGCGTAAAATCTTAGCCTTAATTTTGAGGTGTGTGATGAGCAATGAATTTAATGAATTATTTTTTAAGAGCGGTTTGGGTTGTAAACAACATCCGGTAAATAAAATAAATGGTAAGCGTTACTTTCTGAATCTACTTTTTGGCGCAATGACAATAAGTTTGGTCTTGATTGGTATTTTTTGTCATCCTATTTTTGAT
>JAJONP010000188.1 GCA_021323555.1 Gammaproteobacteria bacterium
ATTCATGGCCTGTAGCTGCTGCAATAGCTGAACATTAATTTCAGCTAGCCCTGAGACAGCTTGAGTTGTCCCTTGAGCGCTCATTATGTGGTCTTGAGCCTTTCCCACAGCAGAATTGACTGTATCATCGTTGAAGGCTTTGTTAGTACCTTCTATAGCCTTATTAGCGCTATTGATAGTTGAAAGAGTCATATTAGCGTTGTCTTTATAAAATGCATCATAAGTAGTTCCGCTGCCACCAAGTAGTTCACCTAAAGGTTTGGCTCCTTGATAACTTTTGGCAAAATCTGTTTCTTTATTTAAAGTATATTCTATGTCTTTAGACTGGCCGATTAACTTATTTGATTCCGCCAGCAAAGTTCTAACCGTGTCTGGATTTTGAAAGTCTGAAAGTTGCGCTATTTCATTTTTTAAATGATCTGCAGCTTGAGTTTGTTGCTCTAACTGTTTACCCATCTCTTTAATTTCATCCTCCAACCTCGCGATAGAAGTAACGTCCATAACTGGATACCCGCCATCTGGAGGCTTTGGTATAGCCCCGCCAAAAGAAGCATTGCACAAAAAAATGCTTGCCAGTATTGTTGCTCTTAATTTTTTCATTTCCTGCCCTCCCCTATCTCTTCTACTTGATAATATTCTTTCAACCAATACTCCGCCCATTCAACAAGCCCATTCTCCACTAACCAGTAATAGACCCATTTATCTTCGTATTTTTCTTTAAAACCCAATAAATCATTGCCGCGCGCTACTGATAATCCTATAAAAGACAGCGCTACCGTATCCATACCAGAAAATCCGAGCTCAATAAGCCTATTGCCTTGCGGTGTCATAACATAATAGTGTCGTTTAGGCTCACCAACATCTTTAATAATTTCAATTTGTCTTTCCGTTAACCCCATCCGCTCATACAGCTCTTTAATTGCTTGCGACATTTCGCGGTTAGGTAAATACACTTTAGTAGGACAAGACTCTAAAATAGCGGCTGTCGTTGCCGTTAATGCTTTGGTGGTTGGATCGTATAAATCTGCTAAAGATTGTGTTGCAAAAACAATCCTGGCATTTTTTTTTCTTAAGGTTTTTAACCAATCTTTAAGCTTAGTTGCAAACAAAGGGTGCGATAAATAAAGCCAAGCTTCTTCTAACACAATCAATGTGGGTATACGGCCTTGGTTTTTCTCTAGTCGTCGCTCAATTTGGTCAAAAATATAACGCAAGATAGGTATATAAATTTCTGGACGCTGGGACAAAACCCAATTCATTTCAAAAGTTTGAATATGCTTTGTTTTTAATGTATCTACTGTCGCATCTAGTAAGCTAATTTGTCCTTCCAAGGTATAATATTGAATGGCCTTTCGTACTTCTTCATGCTGTACGACTGAGCGAAATACCGTTAGATTACGGCTTTCTCCTCTTTCATCTAATGCCAATTGCTGTATGGCAGTGTGTATGGCTGCACGTATATCTGGATTCAATGGCACGCCCTGCAGAACCACTAAGTCTTCTATAAATTGCTCTGCCATCACACAAAGACTTTGTGTAGATAAATCTGAAAGCGGACAGAAGGACAATTCTTCGGCATTGCCTATGTCGTAATGGTTGCCTGATAAAGCAATGGTTAAGGCTTTATGTGAAAAGTCTTTATCAAAAACAAACACTTCAGCTTTGTCATAACGTAAAAATTGCGCGATTAAAAAGCCTAAAAAGGTGGATTTACCTGCACCGGTAGGCCCCAGCACAATCTGATGGCCCACGTCGCCTACATCAATAAAATAGCGAAACGGCGTTTTACCTGTAGTTGCGGCATAGAATACCGGTGGATGGTCCTTAGGCAGCAATGAACTCTTAGGACCGGTGATAGCACCAGCCCATACGGATTGAAGTGGAATAAAATGGGCAAAATTAAAGGTGCTGATAAATAACCGTCGTATATTACAACTACCATGTCCCGGGATGGTTCCTAGCCAAGCATCAATAGCATTAACAGTTTCTGCTAATACACCAAAACCACATTGCTCCATGTACCGTCTTAGCGCCTTAGCGACTTCTTCTAGTATGGCCATATCTTCGTTAAAAAGCACAATTTGGCTGCTCCAATAGCCAAAGCGCGTTTCTTGACTGCTATTGGCGGTAAGCGCATAGGTTGCTTCCTCGCTCATTCTAAGCGCATCTACGTTCACCTTATCGCTTATGCGCCCCGTAACCGTTTCACGCACAATGCCCATAAAACCTTTTACTTTGTTATTCCAATTACGTTGGTAACGTTTGATTTCGGTTTCTGCTGTGCTCTCACTTAAGGGAATAAAACGATTAGACCAGCGATATACTGTAGGATACGTAGTCAACTCTGATAATATTCCCGGAATAGTGTCTTCATTGATATAGCCCATAATAGACAGCACATATAAAGATTGCTCCCCTACTTTGGGCACAAAGCCGCCCACAATTGGCTCACGCCCTAAAGCCACATCTACAAATAAGCCGTCTGGCGGCACTGTTACCATGGCGCTTTTACCCGTGATACATAAATTTAGAAAAGATAATAATTCAGCTGAGGATAAGGGCGAAAAATAGATGTGGTTAGATAGTAAGGATATGCATTGATCCGTGGTTTCCTGAAATTGTACTAATAGCTTAGAAAGATTATCCTCATTGCTTTCTGTCTCTAACCCCTCTACAAACCAATGCTTAGATACCTTGACCTTTGACATGGGAAATTTCCAAACAAAGGTGAGATATTGCATATTTTCATAGTGCTCTCCTTCCGATAGATAAATTTCACGACGTTCATCATCAATCAAAGCTGACACCCCATCAGGGAAAGGACAAGGCGGTGGATAACGAAAACTGGGTACACGCACTTCATCCACATGCACCATCCAACCATCACCTAAATAACCCATCATACGATTGAGCATTGTCGTAATACTATCCAGCTCTTCGCTGCTCACCGAGTACAAATCAGGCCCCTGGAATAAGAAACTTTTTACAAAAGCCCCATCCTTGTTGAGGATAACCCCTTCGCCAACAAAATGGGCATAATTGAGTAAATCTGATAACCCCTGCTCTTTGCTTTGATGCTGGCTTAAATTCATACTAGCCCCTTTTTGCCAACATAATACGGAACTGATGGTCTTAATATCTTTACCTGTGCGTGGACGCCAGCTATTGGATCATAATATTTACGATAGTGGATATGTCGTTTAAATACTTCTATCATACTTGGATCGGCGCGTGTGATCAGCACACCTACCGCATGCATACACAAAAAGAGAATAAGAGCAATTAAATCCACTTTCGGCGCAAAATGCGCCGAAAATGGTAAGGGCAAGGACAAGGGAACTAATAAAAAAAATAAAGAGCGCTCCACACCTAATACCAAAAATTGGCGATTTAGGCTTTGATAATATACACTTGGTGTTCCTCGTATCATAATATTAACCCATTATATTGCCAATTAAGGAAGAAGCTCCTGCAGCGATGGATATCCAGAAGACTATTTGGATCAAACGTTTAAAACCATCACCCCATTCACCAAAACCCATCATCACCGCAGTTACTACCACCATGATAACGGAAATAGCCGATAAAACAGGTCCGCTGATCGTTTCTTGTAATGTTGTCAATGGCTCTGCATTTAATAATTTACTTCCACCTGCTGCAAGAACTAACCTTGGAATAAAAGCACAGAATATGGCGAA
>JAJONP010000189.1 GCA_021323555.1 Gammaproteobacteria bacterium
CCAGATCCCGATTGCTTTTTTAACGCCCGATGAATTTATTGCGCACAAACAGCAAGTTTTAAATACCGTATTGCAGCAGTTGCCTACTCAGCAAAATCAGGAAAACCTGATTTACCATCTTATTGAAAAAACAAACCTGATCAATATCTGTGATTCACAAGACCAAATGCGGTTACTATCTGATATCAGTTTGTTTAATGTGATCGTGATAGATAATACTTCCGCCATTAAAAAAGAAAGTTTCATTCAGCAAAAAGGAGTACAGGAATGGGCTATGACTATGCGTGCTTTGGGTAAGTCGGTGGTATTTATCGATGATGCAGAAAATGACGATATGCCCATTGACGGGAAATATACTGTTTTTCTGGATACGGTTATCTCCCTAAAACCCAGCCAAGATTCTATTGCTGGTTCAAGAGTTGATATGTACTCGCATCACCCCTGTTTCAATGTCCATTTTGAGAAAGTCTATTGCTTAAGTGGACAGGTTGCTCATCCCTTTAGAGCAGAATTGATCGTTCGTGGCAATGGGAGCCATCATTGGGTAGCCAGTGATATTACTCATTAGGCTGACTCATAAGGTCAAAACTAGTCTTTTTTTATCTAAAGTGATTAATAAATAGTCTTTCTAAAGATAAGTCTTAAAAAATTTTTAAAAATAAAAAAACAGATTTTAAAATCCCTTGATATTCCTTGAGTGTTCTTGAACGTGTGAACGCGTTAACAATTTAACAAAAGTGCGTTTTTTGTAACATTTTGTATATTTACAGCTATCTTTTTCTTGTTTATGCTGAATTTGATAAATTGTTTTTTTGCGGAAAAAGCGTTTATTTTTACCCCTTTCCTGATGTCGATTATATCGACAAAAGTTATTTCAACATTTTAAAAAAAGGAACTTTGTTATGAATCTGAAAATTGATATTGCCTCTATTACCATCTTTCCCGATGGCCGGCTGGATGTGAATAACGCCGCTGCGTATTTGGGATTATCTGCAAAAACCTTAGCGTCTATGCGAGGAAATGGCCGTGGCCCCAAATTCATCAAACGCGGGCGCATCTTTTATTTTCGCGATGATCTGGATGCCTGGTTAAAAGCAGACGGTAAGTTTTGTTCTACCACGCAGGTACGTTCTCACAACGCCCAAGTTAATCCACAAGACGATGCAAGCAAAGCCTTGGGACAAGACAGCTAACAATATCGGTTATATCACAGCCGTGTCACTATGAAACCGATGTGGCCGCGGGGAATTTTGCCGTTGCCGCTTGCGGCAAGCGCAAAATTTCGCGGTCATGAGGTCATAGTGACACGGCGCAAATAGCAGAGTGAGCTTATCTTAAGCACTGCGATAACAAAGCCTTATGCAAAGCACAAGGGCAACATTATCCGCATAGTGCGTAGAAGCGTAGGTTAGTGGTTTAGATTTGAACCATTAACCTACACTGACAGGGCGGCGCTCTGGCAGCATACGCCACAAACTTGCAGCTTGGCATAATAGCGTTCCTTGCAGCGAGACAGTGTTACTTGACCGGCTCGAAATCACGAGCGTTTAAGTTTTCACACTCGCTACACGCTACCTTGAGAATGTCTGCCAAAGTCCATATCAAGCGATACATTTGACCATCCGTTAAATCATGGGTGGCCACAACATCCGCTATGGTGTGAGCTTGCTGCAGTCTGGCGCACAGTGTTTCATGTGCCGTTTGGTAGTCGTCCTTTATGCAAGCACGACCTTCAGATAGAATAGTATCAACCATTCTTTGACCCTCCTTTCGGTTTAAGGGTTGAGGTATGGCCAGCCTCAGTGGGTGTTGTCGGTCAAAACGCACCTGCTGTGGCGAAGCCGCCAAACAGACTGAAGCGTTGGATTCAAGCATCGTTTGCCTTCAGTCTGGTGTAGGTCGTATTAGCTTAGTGTCTATATTGAGAGATTTCTGAAAGTCCGACAATAAAAAACATTCCACTTACACGGCCTTATATTATTTTACCGTGGCGATCATAACTTTCAAGCCTTTTCTTAAATAAAGTTCGCTTTCTTTGGCTTTAGATATTTTTTGATCGTTTTATATCTTAATTTGATCAAACAATTTACAAATTTAATCCCAAAATGACTTTCGATTTTATGCCTTATTCCTGACTTTTCCATTTTTTTAGTTTTAGTTCTTGCAAATACAAAAAATACAATTAATCGGTAAATATAGGGGTTTTTATTAAAAATTCTTATGTTTTTTTACAAAGAAGTGATATAATAAAAACAAATACAACTGATGAGTTGGTGAAATCCCAACGAAACTAGGCAACACGTTGTTTAGTCTTGTAAGTTGCCTGCCCATCCTCGAATGTTCTGGCGCAGTCACCATCGTGATAGAGGATTCTTTGATAAGTAAGAGGTTGAGCGAAACCTTTTATGAGCTCAAACCTGTTAATGATAGTTTTTTAAGATCATTAACAGGGTCATTATATTTACCTGATACCGACTAGGTAACCGGTAAATTTCGGCTATTAATATTTAATATTATCAATGCAGCCGGACGGTTTGATTTTTCAAAAAGTCGTTAGATTTTGCCGATAGTTTTTTATCGGTACGTTGCTAACGTATTGGCGAGATGCCTTAAGATAGGTTAGTAACGTTGGATAATGTGTCATCGCTCCTCTGCCATTATCTATTCAGAGCCATTTGGGTGTTTTACACTACCTGCTAGAAACAACAATGCGTCTAGCTTTGGTGCTCTATTAACATTAAACCATTGCGTTGTGAATTTTTTACCATGAATGATAAGCAAAACTATCAAGACTATTGGCGAAACAACATCAATCAACATTTTTCCCGTTTAAGGCGCGGGAAGCATACAACACGCCAAGCGGAAAGAAGGTTGTTATTAAGCATTGCGAATGATGTTATTCTATTATCTCTTAAAGTCAGAAAATTTCACCAGCTGTCAAGAAACGATTTAAAAAAACTTATTGCCTGCTGGAAACAACGCGGAAATAAAAACAACACGGTTTATAAAAAACTATCTGTTATTAAAAAACATTATCAAGTTAAGAGGGTTGATGAAGTTATATCTTATCAGAAAGTAAAGGATGAAATTAAAAGAAAAGAGGAAAAACCGTGTCCTATTATTAAACTGTCGGATATAGAGGACGATCGCCTTCGCTTTCTATTTGAAGGTCAGGTTTTATTTGGACTTGCTTTTAAAGAAATATTGGCTCTCAAGCCGAGCTTGCTCTGTGAAGAAGTTATCAAAGTATTACGTGTACATGCTTTCAACGGCCGTGAGCGGCATGTAATGATCCGTACACAGCAACAACAGGATTGGGTTTCTACTTACTGTAAAAATTTTAAGACGGTTTGGTCAACTTGCTCTTTTGTCAGTTTGATAAGAAAACAACGTCAAATCTGTACTGCGTTGAGGATTCCGACTAATTATTTTCGCTACCATTATATCTTGTGGCGTTATTATGACTTGTTAAGCCAATACCACTGCATTGGTTATCAAGAGCGTTTGATTGTCTTTTCCAAGCTGAGAAATGAATTAGGCTATTACTATAATGCCACCATAAAGGAAAAAATCCAATGTCTAAGCAAAACCTACGCGATGCCACTTATAGCATACACAAATTGATAAAAGAAAGTCCTCAGTTATCATTTGCAACGAGCAATGATTATAAGCGTATTTTGTCAAAAGCAGTGACAGAC
>JAJONP010000190.1 GCA_021323555.1 Gammaproteobacteria bacterium
TAGTCTCCATGTCTAAAGGCCAGAGCGTCACAGGGTCAATGACTTCTGCTTGAATGCCAATCGCTTCTAAATGTTTTTTCGCACGTAACGCTTCCATTACCATGTGAGAAACAGCAACAATCGTAATATCCTGCCCTTCTGTTAAGATACGAGCTTTGCCTAAAGGTACTGCATAAGGCTGGCTCGGTACATAACCTTCTGTAGAATAAAGCAAACGGTGTTCTATAAAAATAACGGGGTTATCATCTCGAATTGCTGAAACCATACACCCTTTCGCGTCATGCGCATTCGCAGGTGCAACGACTTTTAACCCAGGCACATGCATAAACATGGAATGCAATGCTTGTGAATGCTGCCCTCCCTGCCCCCATGAACGACCGATCATTGTCCGCACCACCAAAGGTACTTTTACTTGTCCGTTATACATATAATGTGATTTTGCAGCCATATTGACGAGCTGGTTCATACATAACAACATAAAATCCATGCGAATATGCACATGGATAGGACGGTAACCCGCAATCGCTGCACCAATCGCAACACCTGTCATCGCATCTTCTGACAATGGAGTGCAAAATACCCGATCTTTACCAAATTTTTCCTGCAATCCTACAGTAGAGCCTTGAATACCTTTATGATCATCTACATCGAGTCCAAATAAAAAAACTTTGGGATCACGTGCCATTTCTTCTTCAAATGCTTCTCGCAACGCATCAACATAACGGATTAATTTTGTATCTGTTTTACTATTACTATTATGCGTAAACATGCGTATACAACTCCTCTGCAGTCGGGTAAGGACTTTCTTCAGCAAATTTTTCTGCGTTTTGCATTAAGAGAATCACTTCATTCTCTATTTGGACACGTGTTTCGGGGGCTAATAAATTCGCTAAACGCGTGATTTGATCGTTATCTTTCCAATACTGATATTCCGCACAATCTCGATAATCATCACTATGATCATCCAAAGGCCCCACATGCTCAAGCCACCGATAGGTTGCGCATTCTATAAATAAGGGCCCTGAGCTACCTTCACGAATTTCAGCCAGCGCATTCACCATTGTCTCGCGGATTTTGAAAACATCCGCATCATCAATTTTATATGTTTTAATACCAAAGGTCGCAACACGTTCACACAATTGCTCTGTTGCCCAACGCTTTTCAAGTGGCGTGTGAATTGCCAATCGATTATTTTCCACAATAAAAATAATAGGTAATTTTTTTAATGCTGCAAAATTCAGTGATTCGTAAAAACAACCTTCTTCTGTTCCGCCATCGCCACACAGTGCAACCACGACTCTCTGGCGGCCTGTTATTTTTGCTTCCTGTTGTAAAGCCAACGCATAACCTGTCGCAACGGGAATAGTCGTGCCTACTACCGCGGATGCACCCATTACACCATTCGGAATATCTACCAAATGCATAGAGCCTGCTTTGCCGCCCGCACAACCTGTACGTTTTCCATAGAGCTCAGCCATCATGCCATTCAAATCACCGCCTTTTGCAATATAAGTGGCATGGCATCGGTAGGTATTTGAGACAATATCGTCTTTTGCTAAGGGGTCACAAACACCGACTGCTATAGATTCTTGACCCACAGACAAATGCACAGGACTCTTAATGGCATCTGTGTGATAAATTTCGGCTATTCTAAGCTCTATTTTCCGAATTAATAGCATCTTTTTATAAAGACGCACCGTTAATGCTGGACTCATCTCAATCATAAGACTTCCTATACTGTAAACCACAATTCGGCGCTAAAGGAAAAACCCAATAACGCAATAAAATATAACTGATATTCATCGTCACACCAATTCCTAAAACTAGTCCAATATAAGGCGACAAGTGGGCGAATTCTACAACAATACGCACGATTAAAAAATTAATACCGCAATTAAGCGATATCATTAATAAATATTTAACAATATGTTGAGAAAAATCCGCGCCATGGCTCTTAAAAGAAAACCTTCTGTTCGCTATAAAATGAAATATCACAGAGAGTATATAACTCACTACAACTGCAACTTGATAATTAATCCCTATTATTTTCCATAATAATGTAAACGAAGAAAAGTTTATCAGGGCAGATAAAGCCCCTACTACCAAAAACAAGGAAATAGAGCGAATGTTTTGTTTGATTGCTGTAAAAAATAAATTCATTCTAAACCCTATTATCCTTAAGAAAAAGCTGCATTGTATCTGATCTGAGTGATAAAAGCTAAATGATATGGCTCTTGTGTCATATTAAGGTCATAGATGTTCTTCCCCTTACCAAAATTAAAATGAAATTTTAAAACTAAAAAGCTTCTGCAGGGAAAACTACGATTCACATCCCATATCTCTCTTTCACATACGATGATCCGAAGTTAAGAAAGTAGGCCGAGGGTCTGAGGGATCGACACTTTTTTAAGAATATATTATTTAGATTCAATAAGTAACACGGGAAGGCGGAGGTAAGAAAGTAGGCCGAAGGCCATGAGAAATTAGCCCAGGCTAAGGGCACGCTTTTTGTGCCCGCAGGCCTGGGGCAATCATTCCCGCACCCTGCCAGCGCCGAAGGCGCGGAAGATTACCTGGAAAAAAACATATTGCAATCGCTATCGCAAATATATATATATACATTCATACCGTATTTTCAACAAAATATTGTAAACTTTTCCTTTCTGTAAGGCTGAGTGGCCCAGGCTAAGGGCGCGAAAAGCGCGCCCTTAGCCTGGGCTAATTTCTTATGGCCCTCGGCCTATTTTCTTAAGATATTAAAACATTAATTTAAAAAGGTGAAAAAAATGAAAAAAGAATTAGTCAATAAATCTGAAATCAAATTGGTTGGGTTAACAGCACGTACAAACAATAAAAATGAAATGAACCCTGAAACTTCTAAAATTGGCAAGTTAGCGGGTCGCTTTTGGGGTCAAAATGTTGCGAACCAAATATCAGATAGAAAGAACCCTGGTACTACTTTCTCTGTTTATACTGAATATGATAGTAATGAACATGCGGATTACACCTACTTCATTGGCGAAGAAGTTAATTCATTTGAAAATATTTCTGCAGATTTTCAGAAATTAACAATACCTGCTGCTACATATCAAAAATTTACTACTCCGTCAGGGAAAATGCCGGAAGTAGTTATTAATGCTTGGCAGCAAATTTGGCAAATGTCTGCAAGCGGCTTCGGGGGTGAAAGAGCTTACATCGCTGATTTTGAGGTTTATGATCAACGTGCGGCTGATCCTGCTAATACGAGCTTAGATATCTATATCGGTATTAAGTAACGAAGTTAAACGTATTCGTTTATATTTTGTTATTACAAGTTATATTTAGTCATGTTCCAATATTTTTTATTCATCAATAATACAGCGCATTGCAATACGGCTATTTTGCAGTATAATGGAATTCAGACGCGTCTATTTTGCAGTTGGATGGAAAACAGCCATGAATCGTTATTGTAAACCTTTTATTTATCAAGATCTTGAAAAAAAAATGGTATTTATAGGTGGTCCTAGGCAAGTAGGTAAAACAACGCTTAGCAAAAGCTTATGTGAGGGTCATTTTAAGGATAGTGTTTATCTCAATTGGGATATTGATGAAGATAGGCAAGCTATTATGCGAAAACAATGGCCTCAAACAAGCCCGCTTGTTATCTTCGATGAATTGCATAAATATCCTAAATGGAAACAATGGATCAAAGGTGTGTAGATGTTTACCGACGAGGCGGGGATTCTTTGATGGGACGGTATCATTATTGGCGGTTACATCCTTTTACACTGGATGAATTACCTTCAAGTATGACTGCTAAAGAGGGTTTTCAGCGCTTATTAACGCTCGGCGGATTTCCAGAGCCATTTTTATTAGGTGATGAGCGTGAAGCACGTCGTTGGCGGCGTGAACGATTTGATCGAATCTTAAAAGAAGATGTTCGTGATTTGGAATCCGTTCGTAATATTTCAATGCTGGCTCTTTTTGTCGATGCCTTGCGCGAACGCGTAGGCGGGATGATTACGTTAAAAAATATCGCAGAAGACCTGCAAATTTCTCCAACCACAGCTAAACTATGGTTATCCGTTATTGAAAAAATGTACATGGCATTTGCTGTTTTTCCACTCACTCAAAAAGTTCCGCGTGCTATTTTAAAACCCCCTAAGATCTATTTCTATGATAATGCTGATGTTATTGAAAATACGGGAGGACGCTTAGAAAATTTAGTAGCAACTACTTTATTAAAACGATTACACTTTATTGAGGATTACTACGGTTATCGAGCGACTTTGCATTATATTCGTGATAAAGAAGGACGAGAAGTGGATTTTGTAACTGTTATCAATGGAACTATCACGGATTTAATAGAAGTTAAAACTTCTGATAGCACTATTTCATCACATCTAAAATATTATACAAAAAAGCTCAAGCCGCAACGTGCCATACAATTAGTTGCTGAATTGAAACGTTCCTTTACACAGGATGAGATTACTGTTACAACGCCTATAGAATTTTTTAATAATCCGCCCTGGAAAGAGGCATCTACTGACGAAAAAGCTTAAGCCTTATGAATCACAATAAAAAAATATTAGTCACAGGCCACTCCGGCATGATAGGTAGTGCAGTGGTAAGGTTGCTCATCCAACGCAATCATCATCTAGTATTAACACCCTCTCATGCTGAATTAGATCTTCGCGACCAAGCCAAAGTCATGGCTTATTTCGAACACCATTTGCCTGAATATGTCTTTCATTTGGCTGCCGTGGTCGGTGGGATTTACGCGAATGCCACTTATCCTGCTCAATTTATTTATGACAATACGCAAATGCATTGCAATATTATCGAGGCATCTGCGCGTTTTAAGGTAACAAAATTATTGTTTCCAGGCTCGGCATGCACTTACCCTAAATTAGCTCCGCAGCCCATCAAAGAAACCGCTTTTTTAGATGGTTTAATCGAAACAACGAATATTGCTTATGCTGCTGCTAAAATCAATGGGATCATCATGTGTCAAGCTTATGCACGCCAGCATCAACTCAATGTGGTTGTACCTATGCCAACGAATACGTATGGCATAAATGATAACTTTAATCCGGAAGAGTCGCATGTTATTCCTGCGTTGATGCGCCGTTTGCATGAAGCCAAAATGCAAAGTTTACCTGAAATTGTTTTATGGGGAACGGGCACACCTTTACGTGAATTTATTTATGCGGATGATTTAGCAGATGGGTTGATTTTTTTAATGGAAAATTACAACTCGCCTGAAATTATTAATATAGGGACGATGCAAGAAGTCAGTATGATTGATTTGGCGCATGCACTCGCTGATATTGTTCAATTTAAAGGAAAAATAGTAGTAGACACGACCAAACCGGATGGTGCGCCTCGAAAATGTCTAGATTCTTCTCGCTTGTTTTCTTTAGGCTGGAAACCAAAAGTGTCTTTAAAAACAGGGTTACAAAAAATGTATGAGCATCATTTTTAAACTAATATCTTAGAACATTACTTTAATTTGTACCTCAATCAGGATACAATTATAAAGGAGGTGATCTTTATGATGAAAACAGCATTTATCAGAGCACGCGTTGAACCTAACTTGAAAATAATAGCTGAAAGAGTTTTAGATGAATTAGGAATTACACCTACACAGGCTGTTACCATGTTATATAAGCGTATTGCACGTGAACATGAATGGCCTTTAGAATTAAAAATACCTAATGCAAAAACAGCACGAGCAATTAGAGAAACTAGAAAAGCAAAAGGCGTAACCATTTTCAAAAATAAAGAAGATTT
>JAJONP010000042.1 GCA_021323555.1 Gammaproteobacteria bacterium
AGCGGATTTGAGTGTTTCTGTTGTCAATCCCAGACTCCTAAGGGATTTTGCCAAAGCGCTCGGAAAACTCGCTAAAACAGATCGCATCGATGCGGAAGTAAGGTAGGGTGGATTAGACGCCGTTTTTTGGCGTCGTAATCCACCGAATAAATGGCATTATTAAAAAGCTATAAAGTAGATTGATTTGGTGGATTACAACGCCAAAAAACGGCGTCTAATCCACCCTAAATAACTAAAGTTTTACGAGTAAATAAAATTATATACTTTTTAAGAAAGCAATCTCCGCAGCAGTTGATTGGCGGCCGAGCATTTCATTACGCTGAGGGAAACGGCCAAATTCTTTAATCACTCGAAAATGCGCATAAGCATAGGCAAGAAATAATTGATAAACTTGGGTCGTTTCTGGCAATGAGAGAGTAACCAATTGTTGAAATAGCCGGATAGATCTTTCTTGTTTTTCAGCGCTTTCTGAATGCACAAAAGGCATATAGAAAAAAACCCGCTCAATTAAAGTCAAAGACTGATCCAGTTTATCCGCTAACCCTGTTTCACAAAGCACTTGGGCTGCTTCATCATAAGCAAATGCTTTGGCGGACGCGCGATAAAAGCATCGGGAGAATTGATCTAATAAGATAATTAAGGCTAATCTCCCACGAGGCGTGTCACGCCATGTGACGAGTTGATTCATCACAGCCGCCTCATATTCTTCTTTAAACAATAACATCATCTTCTTTTTTAATTCTTCGCTATCACCAAACCATAAATGGGTACGATCACTGGAGGGAAGATCGGCAGTACCTAAATCCCCAAACCAAAAAGCTAGTATTTCGTGGATTTTATCTGTCATTCATCACCTTCTTTTTTACCTAATGTGATAGATCTGACTAACTCAGTAATCAGTTTCTCTGTTTTATGATCTTGATCTCGATGAGGGTCAAACTCAACGATTTCTGCACCTATTAAACGTGAATCCTCTGCAAAAATTTCTACTGCTCGGCATAATTCATCGCCTGAAAGCCCTCCTGGTGCTACCACATCTGTGCCTGGCGCATCGAGCGGATCAACACTATCCACGTCAATACTCAGTCCGTAGCCCACGGTGCCGGTTGTCGCGATTTTAACAGCTTCATTGAATACGTCCACTAAACCACGTTGTCTAACTTCGTCCATATCAATAATACGTACCTTCAGCCGTTCTAATAATTCCTTTTCTGCAGATTCAAAGCTACGTATACCTATTAAACAAATATGTTCAGGTTTAAATTTTTTTATGGGTGTTTCTAACTCAACTAATTTCTTTTCTCCAAATCCTAATAAGCATGCTAATGGCATGCCATGAATATTACCTGTGAGTGTTGTCTGCGGTGTATGGCTATCCATATGTGCGTCAATCCAAATAAGGCCGAGCGATCCTTCTGATTGCATGGCTTTATGCGCACCACTCCATGTACCAATAGCTGAAGAGTGGTCCCCACCCATCACCATAAAAAATTTTTCATCCTCAACTAATTGGGCTACCTGCTCTGCAATCAATGTGCATTGTCTCGTCACAGACACTGTATTAGATATATCACTTTCAATAGGCTGTGTCATAAGCTGCCAATTCAAAGCTATTCCTAACTCTGCCAAAGCTGCAAAATAGGGAGAATTTCTTAAAAATAAAGGCCCGTCACTGCAACCAGGACCTGGGCCTCCAACACTCGAGGCATAACCTAATAAATAAATCGCTTTCTTATTTCTCATCAACAACCCTTTTTCCATTATTTTTTATGTGTGTGCTGATACATTAATAACTCGTCTATAGGAATGATTCACAATCCACACACCTGATAATGCAACGAGCCCTCCAAGAAATTCCATCATGGTAGGCACTTCACCCAACCAAATCCACCCTATGAGCGTTGCAAAGATAGGCATTGCATATAAAAAACTTGCCGCCCTGGTGGCAGGAATTTTACTGAGCGCATAAGCCCAAGTCGAATAACCAATGACGCCTGGAAATAGTGCTAAATAAACCACAACTAGAGTTGCTTTAAAAGAAGTATGCTGCACATCCTGAATTAAATCAGGCAAAAAAACAGATAAGACAATCGTACCACCCCAAATCGCATACGCTGTTAAATGAACAGCTTTATATTTTTGTAAGAGTGGCTTTTGTAAAATATTATAAATACCTCCGGCAAGACAGGCAAAAATAACATACAGTACACTCAAATAAAATCCAAACTCCGCCTGGTGGCTAAGAGCTATCATCGCTACACCGATTGCACTTAATATCATACCCAAGCAACCATAACGTGTGATTCTTTCTCTCAATAGAAATACGGCCAATAGAGTTGTCACCACAGGCATCTGGCTCACGATAAAACTTGCCATGCCTGATGGAACAAGGGTTTCACCATAATTCAGCGCAATATTATAACAACCTATTCCCACCACACCTGAAAATAAACCTCTATAGAGATCGCGCCTCTGCATAGACGGTCGCTCTTTGTAAGATCGATAAAAAACAAAATAAATAGCGACTGATGCAATTAAAAAGCGTAATAAGGCCAACCCGCCCGGCGAATAGCCTTGTAAGCCAGCTCGAATAGCAACAAAAGCAGAAGCCCATAGTACTACCGTTGTTAACAAAGCTAATTTTGTTTTTAAAGTGAGTTTATTCATTTAATCATCACCGCCCATAAAATAATCTTGTGATTGCATTTCTAACAAGCGTGAATGTGTACGCGTGTATTCTAAAATCATAAATCCCCTGCTATAAATATCCGCGACTGGCTCTGCTGCAGAGATCACTAATTTTATTCGTGCATCATACAATACATCAACCAAGCAAACGAATAAGCAAATAATATCTTTTTCATGGGGTAGAATAACAGGAATATCGCTAATAAATACCGTTTTATAGTGTTTAGCAATCACTAAATAATCATTTTGGCTACGCGGAACATGGCATATTTCTTTAAAATCAAACCAAATCACATCCCCTGCCTGTTTTTTAATGTGAATAGATCGTTCGTTAATCACAATTGGGTCTGTTGAAAATGGCTGATTTTTTGTAAATAAGCAAAATGCTTTTTCCATATTCTCTTCTGCTGTTTTATCGAGCGGCGAATAAAAAATGCCTGCTGTTTTTAAATGCCGCAAACGATAATCTACGGTGCTTTTAATATTGACTACTTCTGTATTTTGCTTCAGTAAATCAATCGCAGGTAAAAATTGTGAGCGTTGCAATCCATATTGGTATAATAAATCAGGCGCAATATTGGAAGTCGCAATGAAACAAACACCTTCAGCAAAAAGTGCTTTCAGCAAACGGCCTAATATCATGGCATCTGTAATATCCGATACAAAAAACTCATCGAAGCAAATCACTATCGCTTCTTTAGCAAGCATTGCTGCAATCACTTGCAAAGGGTCGGATTCCCCTTGATGTATCGTTAAATCATGATGAATACGTTGCATAAACTGGTGAAAATGCATGCGTTTTTTTTGCTTGAAAGGTAAACAATGGAAAAAACAATCTAGCATAAATGTCTTGCCGATGCCTACTCCACCCCAAAGATACACGCCTTTAACTGCTTGTGGACGGTGAAAAACAGCAAGAACACTGGTGCGTTTTTTATGATAAAGAATGAGTTCGTGATAAGCTCTTTGTAAATTTTTTAAAGCGGCTAACTGCTCTGGATCTTTAACAACGACCCCTTTTTTACACTGCTCTTCATAATAATCAAGCGGGGTCATTGTCGTACCTGGAAGATAAGGTAGGGTGGATTAGACGCGCTCTTTGCGTTGTAATCCACCAAAATTAAATACCTTCTCTTAGTAATCGCTGCTATCGTCACTTGAACCCGTTGCAGTATCAGAAGTTCCCTCCTCAGCGCCACTCGTACTCGCACCCACATTATTACCTGTGGCGCTTGTACCGTTTACATCACTGTTTCCAGTGCTATTTAAAGAAGGTGTGCCTGACATCGTACCTGGATTCGCAGTAGGACTGCCTACAGAATTTTGGCTATTATCAATAGGCATATCATCTGCAATTAATTGAACACTTGGTGATGGCACTGCTGCATGACTCACTGAAATAGCTAATAAGCTTGACGCAATGATTGCCACTAAGGGTTTTACTCTCATTTATTTTCTCCTGTTGATATCAATATATAAAATTTGAGTTTATCATTTAATACTAAAATTCAATTTTTCGCCATCATTATTTAGTTTCCTCTAACCAGTCTTTCAGGATTAAAAATTTATCATATAATAAAGCTTCTGGGCTGCCCTGCTTAGGTTTCCAATCATATTTCCATATCACTGTAGGCGGTAATGACATGAAAATCGACTCTGTACGGCCCTGTGACTGTAAACCAAATAATGTTCCGCGATCATAGAGTAAATTATATTCGACATAACGCCCTCGGCGATATTGTTGAAAATCACGCTCTCTTTTACCATACGTATGTTGCTTACGCCGAGCAATAATCGGCTGATAAGCTCGAATAAAATAATCGCCTACGTTCTGCATAAAAGCAAATGAACGATCAAAACCCCATTCATTCAAATCATCGTAAAATAATCCGCCAATACCTCGTGGCTCAGCACGGTGTTTTAAATAAAAATAGGCATCGCAATTTTTCTTAAAGGTTAAGTAAACATCTCTTCCAAAAGGCTCGCAAGCTGCCTTGGCCATCGTATGCCAATGCACACAATCTTCTTCAAAACCATAATAAGGGGTTAAATCACATCCGCCGCCAAACCACCAATACGCTTGTTCATCTTTTTTTTGAACAGAAATAAAACGCACGTTAAGGTGCGCTGTAGGAATATAGGGGTTCAATGGATGTATGACAGAAGACACGCCTAACGCTTGAAAAGCAGAGCCCGATAATTCGGGGCGTTTCTGTATAGCAGCATCCGGTAGTGATTTCCCATGGACATGGGAAAAATTAACGCCTGATTTTTCAATCACTTCCCCTTCAGAAAGCACGCGGGTCAAGCCCCCGCCCCCTTCTTTATGTTCCCACGCATCTTCTTTAAATTTAACCCCGCCAGTTTCTTCTTGCTCTAGCATAAAGCAAAGACGATTTTGTAAATCTAATAAATACTTTCTAATTTCAGTGATCATGGTATATAATTGCACACTATCTAAATGAGGTATTTTATGATTTTAACCAAAAAAATGATCTTACAGCTATTCTTATTCAGCATTTTATCAGGTATTTTTGTCACTGCTCGCGCTGACGATGAGCAATCTTATACAGGGATTATTGCCAATAATTCTCAGCAACCTTGGACAATCAGGTTTTCAATCAGCAGCAATAGCGGTTATCTCGACTCTATGTCAGACTGTTCAAACGGGTTTTCCTGTACTATTGCTCCAGGAATGAGAAAAACCGTTCATTATATTGTACAATCCGACCAATTTAATGGAACTGTTACAATCACGGATAATAAAGAACACTCAAGAGCATTTGGTATTTATTACTATTATGCTTCATTTCCAAAAACATGGCTTAGAGCTATATTACCCTCAATTTTTTTTAGTCAAAACGGCATTTTCCTCACTTCTATTTCTGATAAACCTGATAAGAGTATTTCTTTTCATGAAGGCTATATCACTATCAATTGTAACGATTGGGAATGTTCAAAATCGTGAATGCATTCTAACTATTCCTCATTTTGTAATAGATTAAGCACCCCCTTGATTGAATAAAAACGGCCAGTTTTGAGGCAAGGTTTTGCGAAAAATTGCTGAAAAAGCGCAGCATACACATAGTATGTGAGCATTTTGAAGAAATTTTTCGCAAAAGATTGGCCAAAAATGGCCGTTTCTAGAGAAGGACTGACCTGTTGCCTCATTTTCTATTAAATGAATACAGGATCAAGTAGATAAGAAATACCGGCGGTGATTAATTGAAAATTGCCGGTTTTGCTATTGCCTTTTGCCCTATTCCATTGAACATTGACTGCTACATTAGGTGCGAAAGAATAGGCAAGCCCACCACCCACATACAACCCTGTTGATGTTTGTCCAGCGGTATTAAATGTTAGACCATACGCAGCCGCACCCTCGCTATCAATCACACCGATTTGTGAATGAATTCTAACAACACCTGCTTTTGCAAATAATTCTAATCCAGAACAACCAAAAGGCAGCATGCCTTTAGCGACAATATCGTAAGCAGTATGGCTATCACGCGCGACTGTTTGAACAGGAGAATTTAATCTTGTTGGCGCATAACGTATAAATCCTGCTTCCAAACCCACATAAGGCATAAATTTATAACCGATATTCACATTCCAGCCTCTGCCTGTATTTTTAAGCAATGATACACCTGGATACACTTTACTCGTGGATTTTGATTGGCCTATATTGCCTTCCAGATACCAACCGGCAGGTAATGAAGCATCTGCAATAGCACATGTCATCACGCTTAATAAACCCATCGCACATGCTGTTTTAACTAATACTCTTTTCATCCTATTCTCCTTGCATTCATTAAAAAACTTAATCTATATTATCAATATTCCAGCGATCCCTACAACTTAGATTTCCACTGTGTGCCAGTCGCTGTATCTTCCAACTCTATCGACATAGACACTAATACATCACGGATACGATCCGCTTCAGCCCAATTTTTTTTAGTACGTGCTTGATTACGTTCAGCGATTAATGTTTCTATCTTTCGGACTATAGCAGGATCTTGCTCTTTTTGTAAAAAATTGTCTGGATCATCTTGCAATACGCCTAATACACCCCCCAGACGTTTTAATAATGCACCCTGTTGTGCAGCCAAGGTTAAATCTTTTTCGCGTAGTCGCTGAACTTCATGCGATAACTCAAATAAAATAGAAAAAGCAAGCGGTGTATTAAAGTCATCATCCATCGCTGCAATAAATTCTTTTTCAAATTGACTCTCTTTTAACGCAGTCGCTGTTGGCAAGCCACGTAATGTCGTATAAAGACGTTCAAGCGCATTGCGCGCCTGGATTAATATAAGATCTGAGTAGTGGACTGGGCTCCGATAATGGCTGGTAATCATAAAATACCGTAATACTTCTGCAGAAGTGCGCTGCAATAAATCACGGATAGTGGAAAAGTTACCTAATGATTTAGACATTTTTTCTTGCTCAATTTGCAAATAACCTGCATGCATCCAAATGCCCACAAATTTTTTCTGTGTGGCTGCCTCAGATTGCGCGATTTCATTTTCATGATGCGGAAAAATCAAATCCTTTCCACCGCCATGCAAATCGATTTGATGACCTAATAAAGAGGTAGACATAGCAGAACATTCAATATGCCAACCTGGACGACCCGCCCCCCAAGGTGAATCCCAAAAGGGTTCATTGGGTTTTGCTAATTTCCATAATACAAAATCGAGTGGATCATGCTTCACTGTGTTAATTTCAATGCGCGCCCCACTTTCCAGTTGATCAATATTATGGTGCGACAAGCAACCATATTCTTTAAATGACCGAACGTCATAATACACATCGCCATTACTTGCAATATAGGCATGGCCATTATTCAATAAAGTCTGGATTAAGTGAATGATTTGCGGAACGTATTCTGTCGCACGTGGTTCATGGTCTGGCGAGATTAAACCTAAATTGGCAAAATCCGTGTGCATGGCTGCTGTAAATCGTTCGACAACCGCTTCGCACGTTTCGTGATTTTCATGCGCGCGATTAATAATTTTATCATCAATATCTGTAATGTTTCGCACATACACAACATCATAACCACGCCAACGTAAATAGCGAATAATCACATCAAATACAGCATACGTGCGGCCATTACCAATATGACAAAAATCATAAACAGTAGGCCCGCAAACATAGAGAGTTACTTTATTAGGTTGCAATGGTTTAAAAACTTCTTTTGCCTGCGTCATACTGTTATAAATTTTTAACACGCTTTTTTCTCCTTATTTTCGCACTAACTCAATCGCTCGCTGAAAACGCTGAAGCATACTTGTTGTACCCAGTAAAGTTGCAATATGAATTAATTCAGGGCCGTGCTGTTCACCAGTCAACGCAATGCGTATCGGCATAAACAAACGCTTGCCTGAGATTTTGTGAGTGTTTTTTAATTCTTCTAAAATAGTTTTCAAATCAGTGCCATACTTTTCAACCGCTAATTTTGCAGCGAGGAAAAAATCTTCACCTGCTTCTTTTAAAATAACACTCTCTTCTTCTTTTAATAACAACTCTGGCTGAAATAAAATATTTATCCATTTCATCATATCGGATGGAAAAAGACTGTTTTGTCGCATGAGTTCTATCAATAAATCCCGTTTTTCTTCAGGGACCATTTTAGCGCTTTCACCCAGCCACTTTAAAATAGCCAACGGACTCAACGCCAGCACAGCTTCTTTCTGCCAATGTAATAATTGGTTTATATCAAAACGCGCAGATGAACGGCTTACTCTTTCCAATTTGAAATGCACAGCCAATTCAGAAAAAGTCATTAATCTTTGCTCGTCATACGTATGGCCTAAGCGTGATAAATAATTTAAAACAGCCAATGGCAAAAAGCCTTGCTGACGTAAATCATGCAAACTAAAGCTGCCATGTCTTTTTGACAAAGGCGTACCATCTTCACCCATAATCATGGAAAGATGTCCGTACTGCGGTGTACGCATTTTTAATGCTTGGAGAATCATCAGTTGGCGAGGCGTATTACTTAAATGATCTTCCCCACGTAATACATTTGTGACACCCATTAACGAATCATCAATCGCATTACAAAACATAAAAGAAGAGCCACCATCTGCACGGCGAATGATAAAATCACCTATATCATCACTATTAAAATGCTGTGGGCCTTTGACTAAATCAATAAATTCAATCATGGTTTTCGGCGGCACTCTAAAACGTAACGTAGGAACTTCTCCTGCTGCAATCCGCCGACTCACTTCTTCCTTCGAAAGCCCTTGGCACGTCCCTGGGTATCGTGGTGCGTGGCCTCGAGATAATTGAATTTTTCGATTGAGAGCAAGGGCTTGATCCGTGCAAAAACAAGGATAAGCACGGCCTAATTCTTCAAGTTGCTGATAATAGCGCGCATAAATAGCATAACGCTGTGATTGCCAATACGGTCCATTGGGCCCTTCTACGCCAGGCCCTTCTTGCCAATGGACTCCCAACCAATGTAAATCTTCTTGTAATAAATCCGCAAACTTATGCTCCGAACGTGTTTGGTCTGTGTCTTCAATCCTTACTATAAATGCACCTTGATTTTTTTCTGCAAAAAGTGCACTTAATAAAGCAGCGCGCACATTACCTAAATGTAATAACCCCGTTGGGCTCGGTGAAAATCGTGTTCGAACCATCATAGTTTATCTATACCTCCCTAAATAACTGACGGGCTTGCAAAGAATGCAATCCTAACAGAGATGCAAAAGCAATACGCATTAAACGTTTTACATCACGCATTGCCTCATCGTTCACTTTTTCATTAGCCAATGCTAATAAATATTCGCCTTTAAATTGCATGTTTTCACTTTCGCCAGGTATTGAGCGCTTAAAACCCCGCTCCGGATAGAATTGATAGTATTGCTCGGCTACCAAGGCCTCACCTGTAGAAAAATCGTGTTGTAATTGCAACCCATAGCCTAGTTCTTCTAATAATTTTTTTTCAAATAAACGTAACGCGGCTTGGTAAAATCGACCGCTTTGCAATTCTAACAAAGTATCGTAATAAATAGTATAAAGCTGTGGATGGGGATCATGCTTTTGTAAAACGCGCACAAGTAGCTCGTTCAAATAAAACCCACTAAATAAACAGTCTTTTTCTAATTGAATGGGCGCATTTTCAGTCTCAGCCATTGTTAACATCATTAATTCAGATTTTCCTTGCCATGATAGCAGCAACGGTACAAAAGGTTGCAAAATAGGACGTAATTTGGAATGCGCTGTACGCACACCTCGCGCGATAAGAGAGACACGGCCATCGTTTTTAGAAAACACATCCAGGAGCAAACTGGTTTCGCGATAGGCTCTGGAATGCAAGATAAAGGCAGGTTGGAACGTGACTTGCATACTATTAATTTACCCTACCCTATTCAATCCATTTAAATTTCGCACCAGCGACTAAATATTGCATATATCAGCATAATGTTATAGTTTAAACAAGTTGAAAAACAAAGGAAGTGAATATGATGAGGATAGAAAAATCTTTTGCTGTACCATTTCTGCTACTTCTTTTATTACTCTCTGCTAATAGCGTCTTCGCTGATTTCTGCCCCTGCCCTGGCAATTTCAATTTAATTCAGATAGGGGACTCAATACAACAAATCATAGCAACCTGCTGTGCGCCAACTTCGCAGAAAAAATATAAGGCAGAAGCCCCTGTCCCACAAATATGGACTTATTACGTCACGGCTCCGCCTAATCCCGCGAATACTACACAAGGCTCTCAGAAAATGACTGTTACATTTGATGAAACAGGTAAAGTCATGAATATTACCGTTGGCGCATACAGTCTTGCAACAACCAACTGTGGGAATGCGATTACTAATTATTTTGGTGTCAATATGCCTAATTCTATTCAAGTCGGCGTTGACACACTCGAATCTGTTAAAAAAGCCTGTGGCACTGCAAAATTCGTTGAGAAACAAGCAGGGCAAGAAAATGCCTCTCTCGCACCTGAAATAGCAGAACTTCAATACGCAGGCCCACCGCCCGTTACTTTGAAGTTTGAAGAGGGTAAATTGACGGAAATTAAGAAATAAAATTATAAACTTTCTATAACAGATTATTAATAGAATCAAAAACCAAGCTCGTCCCGAAAAAATTATTTAACCATTCTTTACATTATGGAGACCGTTATTATCAACGTTAGAACTAGGGGCATGTTGTGATGCTGAAGCTTTAGCTTTAAATTGTCTCTCAAAAGCTGCCCATCTTGCTTGACGCACTTTAGCATCTCTCTCTTCTTTATTTTTTGCATTAGCTTCAGTCAGTAAAGGCTTAGATGATGGTTTCGCTTTTACTCTCCTGCCTGCCCAACTTGGTTCTTCCTGTTCTGACTCTTCACCCTCTTTGTTTCGTTGTTCTCTATCGGGTTTGTATAATAAATCGATAGCTCCTAATAACGGTTGATTAATGTTATTATTTAAAAGAATTTCCTCTATTACTTTACCAGCAACCGTATTATCTTCAGCATTCTTTTCTTCTTCCATACTCTTATAATATAAACCAGCTAAATAACCATCTCCTGCTTGTTGAGCTAATAAATTTAACAGATTCTCTAGCATCTGTGTCAAAAAAAATGAAACATCGTTTAGTTCAGCACCTCTTCTCCAATTTGTTTTAATAAATATTTCTTGAGTAATATGTTGATAAGCTCTTGCTAATCCATCGGAATGAATTTTGGGCGCACTTTCATTTATTATATCTTGCACGCCTTCTCGAATAGAAAGAGGTAATCCTAATTCAATTAAATAAGAAAGAGCGACATACAGATGAAATAATGCTTCTTCTTTAGAAATATCTTGTTCTAATAAACCAATGGCATAATCAATAACAGAATTAATTTCTACCACAGCCTCACCGGCATAAGCTTGCTTTCTCTCGAATTCTTCTCGTTTTCTCTTTTGTTCTTGTTCTTGTTCTTCTTTTTCCTCTTCCTCTGCTCTGAATGCTCCGTGAGCTAGTATTGCTTCTAAAAATAATAGTTGCAGTTGTTCTACTTCTTCTTTCGCTTCCTCCTCCGCCTGTAGTTGTCGTTGTTCGCTTGCTTGATCTGCAGGTACTTGAAATTGCTGGAGAAGTGCTTCATTGGGTGGCTGTCTCTGCTCTGCTCTTTGTGTCTCAGCAGATCTAACTATACCTAACAATTGCCCTAGCCGTTGAAAAAGATAAATAATCGCTCTACCAATCCAGAAAAAGAAAGAGACTGTTACATCTACTATCCACATAAATAGTTATCCTCGTTAAAGTAGTCGCGTAATAATACTACAATTTTATTAAGCTTTCCTTAAAGCTTGCTTTTAATAATCGATCCCGAACCGCTGCCCAATCGGGGCTAAGAGGTACATCTTCAATGATGATTTGCTTAAAATTCTTATTATCTAATTCATGTAATATCTTATATAAATCATGTGCATACCCTTGAAAATTAAGGGGCATTCTAACATATTGAACATCTTCCTGCCTCTTCTTTTGAGTAAAAAGTTCAGGGCTTTTCACCATCAAAGCAAGTGGTAACTGATGAGTTTTTATATTTTCTAAAAATAGCGTGATTTCTTCTGTTGTTAGCAACTTTGTAGGCGTTTGCGGTGCATAATGCGATTTTAATGATCCTGACACGCGGGGTGGCGTTGAATCAATAGTTTCGTGCAAAAGTGGTAAATGGGCGCGATGTAAAGCAGAATCTATTTCAGTCGCTGTAATTATGCCTGGCCGTAAAATCGTAGGATACCCACGTGTCACATCGACAATAGTAGATTCAAGGCCAATCTCACAAGACCCGCCTTCTAAAATAACATCGACTGCATCTCCTAATTCCTCTCGTACATGCGTTGCGGTAGTAGGACTAATTCGGCCAAAACGATTTGCTGAAGGGGCTGCGATGCCACTTCCAAAGGCTTTTAAAAGCGCTTGCGCCACCGGATGAGACGGTATTCGTAAACCCACGGAGGGCTGGCTACCTGTCACTAAATCAAGTACAGGGCCCGCTTTCGGTAAAATCAATGTTAAAGGCCCTGGCCAAAATGCATCTGCTAAACACTGCGCCAAGGGGGAGATAACGCTTGCCCATTCCTTTAACTGAGCGATATCGGCCAAGTGTACAATCAATGGATGATTTGTAGGCCGCTGTTTTACTTGAAAAATTTTTTCTAATGCCTTTGGATTTCTAGCATCAGCTCCTAAGCCATAAACTGTTTCTGTCGGCATCCCCACTAAGCCACCTTGTTTTAAAATAGCAACAGCTTGAGAAATAATAGGAGGAACAATGGATTGCATATGTGTAATATCCCCCTATAAATTAAAAAATAAAATTAAAAAATTACGGCACTTAGCTGCAATATCAGCTAAAATAAGCCCTTATGAATGAAATTACCGAAACACCTACAAGCATCGTCCCGAGCCCCATCGCCATGATGCATGGTCAGGCTATTACTGTACTACCTAAAGATCTGTATATACCGCCTGATGCTATGGAGGTATTCTTAGAGGCATTTGAAGGGCCGCTTGACTTATTGCTTTATCTTATCAAAAAACAAAATATTGATATACTCAACATTCCCATCGCAGAAATTACACGCCAGTACATGGAGTATGTCGAATTAATGAAGCATATTTCATTAGAACTTGCAGCCGAATACCTCGTTATGGCTGCCATTCTAGCAGAAATTAAATCACGTATGTTACTGCCTCGTCCTGAAAATGTAGAAGGGATAGAAGAAGACCCTCGTGCGGAATTAATACGCCGTTTACAAGAATATGAGCGCTTCAAAAAA
>JAJONP010000043.1 GCA_021323555.1 Gammaproteobacteria bacterium
CTGAAGGCCATTTTATCTTCTCCAAAATGAGGTTTATTTTAAATGTAATGTTCATTGAAATGATTAAAATCAATGTCGTGCGTTGCGGAAATGGAGAAAGTTTATAATTGGAAGGGGTAGAGGGGACTTTTATAAAGAATATAATAATAGTGTTGCATTGATAAAACAACCAATATTAGCAGTTCAATTTTAAAAACTATCTAACACCTTTTGTTTAAGCAGATAATCGACCCAGAGATGACTCAATTGCTCTTGCAATTTATTTTGAATTTGTCGCTCATTAATATTATCAATATCAATGAGTTCGAGGGGTTGTTCTGGCCAGGAGCAGGCGAAGACGGCTTTAGTGCGCTGGCCTGTCTCTGGGTCGATTTGCCATTGTAAACACTGCGCGCAAACGCCTTTTAACATGCATTGCATGGTGCTATAGACAGAGCCTAAAACGCGCGGATTTTTAATTATCAGAAATTCTTTCAAAGACGTTTGACGGGCAAATTGGAAGCGTTGTAATAGCTCTGAATCTCCGATGACATAGATGCGATCTACATCAATCAATGGAATTTTTTTGTTTTGTGCATACTGGATTAAAATATCCAAAGCATCACCTTCGGTTGAAAAATCTTGAGGTCGATGAGTTGAAATGAGATCGCCGTTTTGTGTCGACCAAATAATAATGTCGGCTGCGTTTTCTAACGCTTCTTGGCAATAGACTTCTTCTTTTGTTTTAAAATGCCCGAGATAAATAACAGTATTGCCTGCGTCTCGCAAAGCTGTGCCATAACTTCGTAGCATCGCAAAACTGAGTTGATTACCGATGATTAAAATCGTTTCGTGTTCATGAGAAATTTTTGCACGTGTTCCTGTGGGGCCCATCAGCGAAACAGGATCACCTACACGAAATGTCGCACAGATTTTAGAGCTAGCACCTGTTTCGATAATCATAAATTTTAAAGAACCTGTTTGATGATTCACATCGAATGCTATGAGTGCGAGCGGCTCAATTTGCAATGAAGTATTTTCAACGAGTGGGGCATACGTTGCATAATTTTGTAAACGATAAAATTGCCCAGGTTGAAAATTTAAAGCAGCGAGTGGTGCTTGAATAGTAAGTTCAATGACGTTTTCCGTGCAACGTTCGATATGTGTGATTTTTGCGTTAAATAATTCCGTGATATTTTTAGAAAAAGTGGCATAGTCCTGTTTATTTTTATCGTTATGGAATTTTGATTTTAACAAATCAACAATTTTTGGATACGTACGCATGCCTGATGCAATCGCTTTAACAACGCTGCCGTGAAAAACAGGATGCGTATCACCGATTAAACTGACACGATGATCTGACTTTTGATAAGACGTAAAAGGCCCAAAATCAGGTTCTTTTACGTGTTCAACGCCATGCGCAACAGTTAAGTTACCATCAACATCTTCATAATGTTGGTATTGTAAACCTAAACGTGTAAAAGTGCCGCGATGTTCAAATTCATAAGCAATATTGGGCTGCGTGCCTGTGGCGACAAAAATAGCACGCGCAGGAATGCGAATTTCTGTCTGTGTCGCTTCCCAAATTTCTTTGTCTTTTTGTAAGCGTTTATGACAGATAAGTGTTTCAACATGACCATGTTGATTCAGTTCGACACTTGCAGGTTCGAGGGCTTCTAAATAAAAAACGCCTTCTTCAAGTGCTTTTGTAAGTTCTTCATGATTATGAATATAAGCAGGAGACTGTTGCATAGAGCGGCGATACACAATTGTCACGCCACCCCATTGATGAAGGAGCTTAATGAAATTAGGTTGTTCATTGGCCGCTTCAGCACGCGCACGTTCATGACGTATTGCTTTGCCATGTGTCATAAATTCTTCTAATATTTCGAGTGAGGGTATATCAAGTTTTTGTAATATATAGTCTTCACTGTGGACATCTACCAGTGTTTCGTATCGAAATAATATTTTTTCGACTTGAGTAATGTAATAGGCTTGCACTTCAGTCGCTGTATCAACGCCTGTTAAACCACCCCCAATAATCACAGCAGGCAGACGCACTTGTAAATTTGTGAGGCTTGTTTTTTTAGTGGCATTGCCTAGTTGTAACGCCATCAAAAAATCATTGGCTTGTCGCATGCCAGGTGCGAGACTGCCTCGAATAGGGAGTGCTTTTGGCAAGCCTGCACCGACAGCAATGACAAAATGATCAAAGCCCATGCGCCATGCATCATCCACTGTGATTGTGCCACCAAAACGTGTGCTGCCAAAGATTTGAAAGTAAGGCTTACGTAATAAACTGAGGTAAATTAATTTTAGAAAATTCTTGTCCCAGCGTACAGTGATACCATATTCTGCAACACCGCCAAAGCCTGCCATCAAACGTTCATCTAATGTTTCATATAAATCACTGAATTGATAAACAGGGTTTTTTACTATTTCCTGGTCTAAAGGCTCGATTTTTAAACCATCAAAACCCACGACTGCAAAACCTTCCAGTAAAAGATGGTGGGCGAGAGTAAAACCGGCAGGGCCCATGCCAGCAATCATGATTTTTAATCCATTATAGGGTTTCATTATCCATTGTGATTGACGCAATGGATTCCAGCGTGTGAGTAAATCATAAATTTCTACACCCCAGGGTAAATCGAGCACATCTGTTAAGATACGCGTTTCTGCTTGCGGGATATTCACAGGCTCTTGTTTTTGATAAATACACGCTTTCATACAGTCATTGCAAATACGATGGCCTGTCGCAGGACACATCGGGTTATCCACCATGACCATAGCCAATGCGGCGAGTGTATGTCCATCGCGTTTTAATATATGCATTTCAGAAATTTTTTCTTCTAAAGGACAACCTGTTAGAAGCGTGTCTAAAGGATTTTTTTTGAATCCTTGCGTAGAATCGCCTTTTTTAACAGGAAAACCTTTGGAACAAAAATCACCGTCATGATCATGACAGTAAATACAATAATTCACTTCATCTTGTGCTTGGCGTGCCGCCATGCGGGGACCAGTGAGTTTAAATCCATCGCGTTGCCTTAATTTGGAAAGAGGCGCGGTAGAACGCTCAAGTTTGTCATGAGTGACAGGAACATGCGGGACTAAATGACTATAATCGAGACGTTCGGGAATACGAAAGCTTGTCCAACCCTGAACGATTTGTTGGGCGCTAGGGGTGATTAAACCATGAATACACCATTGTGTGAGTTTATCTATTTCATCTACAAATTGGTCAGGCTGTGCGATGTATCGAGTCGCGAGCAAGCTAATAGCTAATTCTAAATCGTTTGTTTGAAGAGGTGATGTTTTTAATTGGTTATTTAACCAATCATGAAGTAGGGCAAAATCCACTAAATTTTCAATATGAAGTAATTGTTTTTTTGCTCGTCTTAGAACAAAAAATTGTTTAAATGCAGAGACAGGATTATGGGATAAGGTTTGTGCTTGAGCGATAGCAGTCGCTTCTTCAATTTGAAATAATTCACTTAAAAAATTTTCTAAAACAATAGCGCTAGCAATCAGTAGCTCACTGATAGTCTGTGGGGTAAAGGCAGTCGTTTTATTGCGATAAGCGAGTAATTGAGAGTAAACAGCCGCGTTAATTTTTTGTAAATATAACAAAAATTTTTGATCAAGACGTTGCAAACCTTCTGATTGGAATAATTCTTCAAATTGAAATTCAGTGAGTTGGAGTGTTGGTTGAGTCATAATAGAGTGTCAAAAAAATGTGAATAAGATTATAGAGTATTTGCAGGGGGGAGGCTAGTTGGTTGGAACAAAGGGGATTGAATAAATAATCTTGTTAAAGAGACAGCTCATCTGCTAAAATCGAGCAAATTTTAGCTAATGCAAGGGGGAAGTATGGATGGTCGTTTAAACTATCAATTTATGTCAGAGAAACAGACTGAATGGACTCAAGCAGTTGTAGAAGAGTTATGCCGCCCTGATAAGAAAGAGACTTACCAATATACTCAGAGCAATGACGGTAGCAAGGTATTAGCAGTACAGTTAAAGCAGTTCTTAGATAAGAACAATCATAATAATTTGAATAAGCAACTACAAAAAGAACAAATTATTTTTTCTGAAATTTCAGTGCTGGGACAGCCCCAAAAATTAAACCATTTTCTCATGGTCAGAGTTGCTGATATTAAGGCTTGGCAGAAAGGAGTGCAAATTTGGTATGATCCCAAACACATTACGCCTGAAAAAGTGCTTGATATACAGCGCTGTAAGGCAGGAGTCGCATTAACAAATAAAAGCCCGTTTTATAAATGTGAATTAGAACGTCTTTCTTCTTATGTAGTGGTTCGAGGTGAAACACGGCAGATTTATGCCATGGCAGATCAACCTCGATTACTTGATCAACCCAGAAAACGCATTACCTACTATGCAACTTTTCCAAAATTACAATATACAGAAGAAGAAGGTAGTAGTTTTCAGTATTTTACTTTAAAGGAAGATAAACAGGGTAAACATTCTAAGAAAGCGCGTGATTTGGATCCAGCAAAAATACAAGAATTGAAAGAAATGTTCAAAGATGTATTGCGATTACAAATTCAGGTAGCTGCTAATAATAAAGAAGGATTGGATGTTGTAACGCCTAATGCGTTTTTTTATGGGTTAACAGAAGATTCTTGTAAACAAGCAAAACAATTATTCTATCAAGCTGTAGCTGAAGTAGCTTCTGAACAAGAATTTCAAGGATTTCAAGGATTGTTTATACATATTGATTATCATAAAGACGTCAGTTTGAAGGAAATCGAGCAGATATTTCAAGGCGCTCGCCTTCGAATACCTGTTGTACTGGGTACAGGCGATGCAGCAGCGCCGCAATTAGCTGCGCAGGGGCTTGATGGTTTTTCTATCACCAATGTGGCTGATTGTATAATGGGAGAAGGTATAGGTTGCGTAGGAAATGCGGCGACAAAAGTAGGTAAAGCAAACAACGCGAAAGAAGAAATGGATACGCGTCTGATGATGGGGCTCAATATTGCTGTATTGGATCCTAATTATAATCCTAGGCTTTTTAATACGGCTGTGTATCAGTCTATTAGACGCCATCCGTTGGATAAATTGGAGGAGAAAGGGGATGCATCTGAGGCTGCATCGGAATCAGTAAATCCTAGTGAAATAATGCGTAGGCGAGAAAGAGTAAAAAGGGATATAGAGAAGCATTTGGAGGCTCTCAAGAAAGCATGCCAGAGATTAAAAACAATAGTTCCATCACAGGGAAAGTGTAGGAAGGCGGTAGAGGCTTTCGAAGCTAGCATAGATAAAGCGAACAGGGTGCAATGGGATCCTCCTTTCGATTTAGAAAAATGTCTTGAAGAGCTTAATGGTTTATTACAACAATCTGAAGAAGTTCGTAAGGCGTGTGAGCATCTCCAACTTTCCACTGAACAAACAGCCAAGGTGTACCGGCTACGGGGTGCTTTGATCGGTGCGGTAGTAGGTATTTGCGCGAGTTTAGCAGTCATAATGGGTGGCTTGGTAGCAGCACCTGTGGGAGGATTATTAGCCGGGGCTATAGGAGTTACTCTGTTCGGTGCAGGTATAGGCGGTCATTTTTCTGCTTCTCATACATTTTCGGTTGCTGCGAAGATAAAGACGGAAAAAGAAGCTATCAAAACTAATAGCGATTATATTAAATGGATAGTACCTTATATAAAGTAAATTCATGCGATTCATTCTATCCCACTTAATCCCTAAAAAATTAGAATAAATAATTATGCAACAAGATGAAGCTTTCAGTTTATTGAAAATGGGGAAAAATATTTTCCTAACAGGAGCTGCGGGCTCAGGTAAAACGTATTTGCTCAATCAATACATTCGTTATCTTAAAGAAAATCATATCGAAGTTGCCGTGACTGCATCCACAGGCATTGCGGCCACGCATTTACAAGGTATGACGATACACGCCTGGTCTGGCATTGGAGTTAAGGAGAGCCTTACCAAAAAAGATTTAGAAAAATTGCTCTTGACTGATCGTATCAAGCGTAATTACAAAAAAACAAAAGTGCTTATTATTGATGAAATATCCATGTTACATAAATACCAATTGGATATGGTAGATTCTATTGCGCGTTACATTCTTGGTCGTGATGAACCTTTTGGCGGCATGCAAGTGGTTTTATGCGGTGATTTTTTTCAGTTGCCCCCCATTTTTTCGGGTTTTAGCAGAGGAGAAAAGCAATTTGCTTTTGAAGCCACTGCCTGGAAGGAAGGGAATTTTCATCTGTGTTATTTGCATGAACAATATCGCCAAGGGGATGATCCATTATTGACTATTTTAAATGATATACGCAGTGGAACAGCGGGTGAGCATACTAAAGTGCCTTTACGTACGCGTTATAAAAAAGAGCCAGAAGGCGCGACTAAAGCAACTCTATTATATGCGCGCAATGTGAATGTGGATGGTATTAATGAAAAGGAGTTGGCGAACATTCGTTCGACCGAAAAAATATTTACGATGGTTGCCAGAGGGCCTAATGCTTTAGTTGCCGCATTAAAAAAGAGTTGCCTTGCGCCAGAACGATTAAAGTTAAAAATAGGCGCTGAAGTCATGTTTATTAAAAATGATACTTCTGGTAAATATGTGAATGGCACACGTTGTATTGTGGTAGGTTTTGATAAAAGTGAAGAAAGCTGGCCAATTGTTAAAACATATCATCATAAAATGATTGTTGCTTATCCTGAAGAATGGAAATACGAAGATAATGGTGCTGTTCATGCGATGTTGACGCAAGTACCTCTTCGGCTTGCGTGGGCGATTACAATTCATAAAAGCCAAGGCATGACTTTGGATGCTGCAGAAATAGATTTAGGCGATGCCTTTGAGCCTGGCATGGGCTATGTTGCCTTATCGCGCGTGCGTAGTTTATCAGGTTTAAAACTCATGAACTTAAATGAAATGGCGTTAAAAGTATGCCCTAAAATTTTGGAACACGATCAAGTTTTTAAGAATGATTCAGAGGCAAACGTTCACTATTTACAGAGTTTGTCAGAAGATGAAAAAGTAAATTGCCATAAAAAAGTCTTGGTTGAGCGTTTTGGCGGTGGTGTAACTAAAAAGCAGAACAAAAAAAGGCGCCTTTCAAAGAATAAAAATTCTTCACTCTCTACTCAATTTTCGTAAGTGTTCCTGGGGATTTTGGTAAGTCCTGGACAATACATACAACGATACAAAGTTAAGAAAGTGGGCCTTCGGCCTGCGGGATCGACACTTTTTTTAAGAACATATTATTTAGATTCAATAAGTGGTAGGTAGAGCCGAAGGTAAGAAAGTAGGCCGAAGGCCGTGAGAAATTAGCCCAGGCTAAGGGCGCGCTTTTTGCGCCCGCAGGCCTGGGTCAATAGTTTTCCTACAACGTCAGCGCCAAAGGCGCGGAAGATTATGAGCAAAGATATTTTTCATCGTAGTTAATTTTATAAGCGCTTAATAATTTTTTTTGATATAAGCGATCACGTAAATCATTACCTGAGAGGAAAGGACTACGAGATTTAGTTGAAAAGACAATATGAATATATAATTGCGATATGGTTTTTTCCTTTTAGGTTATCTCTCGCGCCTTCGGCGCTGGCATGGGGTGTGGAATGACTGACCCAGGCCTGCGGGCGCGAAAAACGCGCCCTTAGCCTGGGCTAATTTCTCACGGCCTTTGGCCTACTTTCTTACCTTCGGCTCTACGTGTCACTTATTGAACCTAAATAATGTGTTGTTCTTAATGCTGACCAATTTTCTAGCCAGATAAAATATTCGCCTAGCATGAATGAAAATATTCGGCTTCAGGCTGTATTTTATAGTTTATTTAACTGCTAGCGGATAAATTTAATTGTGAGGATAAGGATGGGGTTGCGGCGCGTTGGCTTAGCGATGGCGCTGGTCGGTATAAAAGAAAATTATGAGTGCCGCCGGAAGTGCTTCTAGGGCTCTTGTTTTCAAGAGCTTTTTCATCGTTCGCTGTTCTTTTAGGGGAGGGAGGTGGTTCCGATGAGCCTGAGCTCGTTCTAGTCAAGCGATGATGTAGAGCTACGGATGTTATCTGTGGGCCCTGTCTATTGTCGGCATCGAGTTCAACCTCTCTCTTGTCTATGTATTGGGGTATGCATTTATATAAAGATTTAAAAAGAGAAGCAAGTAAGAGGCCGATCCCTATACTGAATGTACGCGAAGCGTAAATTACCCCAAAAGTCACTCCTACCTGTCCTATACTTAATACCCCTGGGGTAGTCACACCAATTGCTACTAATGTTTGAGTAATGTAACCGAAAATACCCCAAACAGAAACGGCGGGTACTGTTGCCACTAACACTGCACCTGTCACGGCCAAAATTAAAAATAGAAGTTTTAAGCAATTTCTGACAGCAATAACTGGATCTTGTGCAAGATCAAAATCTCTTTTCAATAAAATCCATAGAAGCCTTCCTCGGCTATCTATCATTCTTCCGATGAGTGCTGCAATGCTGTTTGTGCGATTGCCGTTAGCGTAGGGTCGCAATGGGTCATTTTCACTGCGTTGTCTTTGGGCTCCGGCGGTTTCCGCAAGAACATGAGTTAATTGTTGAGGATCTGGAAAAAAATATTCACTTACTTCATGCAGCATGAGATAGGTAAAAGCAACGATAGCCACCCCATGTACACTAATTTTATAAAGTAAAGCGGGAAGGGTGACTAATGCAACTACAAAAACAAATGTACCTTTAAGAATATACCAAGGGTCATGTACCAGTGCGGGTAGCATTTGTTCCCAACAGATGCTCATAAAGTACCTCGTTATAATTGGCTTATCTTATATTTTTAATAGCCAGTATTTAGGCTGTCACAAACAAATCCGAGAATGTGCATTCAAGCGCATCATTCCCGCAAAAGCGGGAATGATGTAGCTATAAACATTCTTGCAAATTAAACTTTTCACGCATAATAAAGAACCAAAGAACCATGGACACTTATAGCTTATATTTTTATTTCATCCTTTCAAAAAAATTTTTTCAGTTAGCGAAGACAAAGTTCGCATTAGGTTTTTATCCCTTGATGACCGATTCTAGCCATGCCTTGTGACGTTTTTCATCCTGGAGACCAGTTTGTAAAATAACCTTTGCTTCGTCCCACATATCAGATCGGCTTGCCATGCGCTCATAGGCGGTATTAGTATCTTCTTCATTTGTTAACATAGCGGATAAAATAGCCTTGTCTCCGATGAGGCCAGCAAGTACCACTTTTCCCTTTGTTAGCCATTGCTTACTGTCAGGGCCAGTTGGAACTTCTTCATTATGATTTCTTAATAAAGATGATAGTGCAACAATATGGTTCTGATGGTCCATTTTAAAATCATTTAATTTTGACTTAAATATATTATCTTTTATTCGTTCAATAGCAGCTTCGTATGCTTTAATTGCATCGTAATCGAGTTCTAGCAGTTCTTGTAATGCTTTCTTAAAATCATCTTGCTTACCTACAAGTGTGGCCATAAAACCTCCTACAAATCAGGTTTAAATTTTAAAATTTCAGGAGTTCTCGCTCTTAACAACACAAGAACTCCTTTCTCATTTACAAATGTTATTTGCCTCCTCGAACTGCTCCTATCATAGCTGCGAAAAGGCTCGTGATAAATGCAAGTGCTGTTATCAACGCAGCCATGCCTAAGGTATTAACAACTTTTTCTGTACCTTTTGCTATTTTCTCTTTTTGTTCATTGGCTGCTTGAGTGACTTTCTCTTTTAATTCCTCATATTTATTTAACCAATTGTCTGCTATTTTCTCTGCTTGATCTTTATCAAACCCTGTTTTAGCTGTTAAAAAAGATAATGCTTTGTCTTTTGCGCTATCCTTTTCCTCACTGCTTTCTGCAGTCAGTAAAGCAGTCACTATTTCTTTCAATTCTTTTTTAGCTTCTTCCAGATTACCTGAATGGAGTGCTTCTTTTACTTTTGCCTGATTAAAAATTTCTTCTGCTTTTTTCTTAATCTGGTTTTGTGCCTGATTTAAGTCAGGAAGTAAATTTTGCACTTTTTCAGCAACCCCTGGCACTGATTGGACTAGAGAACTCGCACCTTGACCTGCCAGTGTCGCGCTCTGCTTAACAATATTTAATGTGTTATTCATAAAAGCACCAGCGATAGTAAAGGTAAAAAAGAAAGTGATTAACGTAGCAATTCCCCATGTCACAAAGCCATGTAGCGCATTTTTTAATGAGCAATTCTGAAACGTAAGATGTCCAGTGACCCATCCTCCTAGAAACATGGCCACAATTCCACTTAACAATACCCATATAACAGGGATGAAAGCACTAATTGCCATGCCTTGAGGGTCAGCATTAAAGGTAATAGCGCCAATGCCTGCGCCTAACAAATTAAAAGTTAGTTGACTGCCTAATCCCACAAGTACTCCCGCTATGACAGCACTCCAGGAAAATTTTTCTACTTGTATTTTATTGTTTATTGATGGATTGTTAATATTGGGTTGATGAAGGGTATTATTGATAATTGACATAACTTTCTCCTTATTAATAAAAAACAAGTCTACAGGATACGTCTTAAGTATAAAAATTACGCCATACTCATTTTTAACTCATAAAATTTATTTTAGTAGGCGAGAAATTTTTATTAAGCAAGAGTTTATCATAAATATTATGTATTTAAAATAAAATTATCTAAGGCATGTTGGGTATATATTTCTAAGCCTTTTTTTAAATACACACAGACATCAGGAAGAGTAATAATGTATTCGGGTATTAATTCGTGCCTATATTCTTTTGCTTTTTCGAGGGCTTTATTCCATTCTCCATGCGTATATTCCCCACGACCTAGCCAAATAACTGCAAGTAAAATCGCCTTTTGTTCAAGTTCAATGTTACTAATAAATGCATATAACTCTTGATAGATGGGGGAATTTTTAAGTTTATCTACAATGGGTAAAGACAGTGTATCTGCAGGGCTGGACGTTGTTTCAGGAACTAGAACTTCGTCAATCGTGATACATTTTGTTGCTTGAGCTGCATCAAGCTGATTGCGCTTTTTTATTATAGTATCGACTAGGGGACGAATGAATACTGACATAATTTTTCTCCTCTTACGCACATTTTCGATAAAAAGAAATGTCATATTTTAAGGCATTTTCTACCGGTTCGCCTCTACAGGTAAATAGGCTTACAAATCCATATGTTCACCCGCTCTAGAAAATGAAAAGTTATTATTACATAAAGCTATTTTTAATAAAAGGTTATAAGAATAGCTTCTTTTTATTTGACAGAAGCTGAATTAAAGAAAATGCTCTGCCTAAGAGCTATTTTTTAAAAATATAAGAGTTACTTATGATAAACGGGTAGCAGAGGAAAAATTTTGGGTTCGATTAGATTGCTGTATCTTAAATGCAACAGATTTATAAGCGAAGGGGTTTTGAGTTTATCCATCACTTGGCGGATGAGTGTGGTTTTTCCAACCTGTCTTGGGCCTGTTAATACTTGAATAAATCGGCGCGGCTCCATCAAACGCGGATATAATGTTTTAAAAATTTCTCTTTTAAACATAGGGTTACCTATCAAATTGAAATTTACTCAATGCATTGAGTAAAATTGCTCAATACATTAAGTTATTTTACACGATATAGTGAGCAAATAAATATTCTTGGATAAAACTTAATTTCACAACGGCTTAATTAACTCAATTACTGAATTCGTTGCGCTTTTCCAATTTAACCGTGTGCTATATTCATTAAATGCGGATAAAGCAAGCTGTTCATAGGTGGCATAATGGCTCATGAGATTCGTGAGGTATTCGCAATAGTGATCCACAGGTGCATCCAAACCAAATGTCATACCGTTCATATTATCTTTTATAACACTTGAAATACCTCCTACGTAAGACGACAGGCAGGGTAAGCCAAATGCATTCGCTTCTGCAAAAACAATCCCGAAGCATTCCGCGCGCGAAGGCACAAATAGAAAATGTGATTCATGTAATAATCGAGTGATTTTTTCTATGCCTTCAGGCGTCCGTTTTGAAATAAACCCATGACATTTAATATAATCAGGAATTTCTCTATTTTCAGGGGGGTAACAACCTATAAAATTTAATTCAACGGCTTGACCTGCTTTATGCAATGCTTGAGTGACATTAAAAACAATATCACCTCCTTTACGTTCCCAATGTTTACCTATAAATAGTAATTTTAAAATATTTTTTGAGCGAGATTTTATGATTTGACGAATCTGTTCTACTGTATGATGGCATTGGATGTTAGCACCAAAAGGAACAACTTTTACTTTTTCTTTTGCAATGCCATAAATTTCTAACGCTGTTCGTGCTGCCCAGTCAGAAGAAAAAATAGCGAATTTGCAACGCGATAAACATTCTTGCGTGATGATATTGCCTTGTTGAATAGAATTCACAGAGTGATTAGAAAAATTGGTATAAAACCCGAGTAAACCTGCATAGAGCGCATCTGTCCATAGGACAATAGGTTTTTGGCTATCAAGATAAGCGATGGGGTTGATGAGGGGCGCAATAATGGCATCGACATCAAGTTTTTCTAATCTTTTTGCGATTTGCTGCGAATAATGTTTGGCAACAAATGTATTAAATCGAGGGCTTTCTCGCTGACCACAGGTTATTTTTTTCCAGAACTGTTTGAGTTTGAAATAAGGCGGTAATTGACGTTTTAAGCGACCAATGCGCTCTACATCTATGCCTTGTTCTGAAAAAGCATTTGCCATATAAAAAGGTGTGCCAGACCAATTGCTAACATCATTCGAATCAAAAGTGGTTGCAAACCCGAATTTCATAAAAGTTCCTTGAGAAAAGGCAGTTGCCAAAAAAGGGCATTAAAACGAGAAATAGAAAAATATTCTGTTGCGCGCTGAAAGCCTTTATCACGCCATTTTGTTAATTCAGCCTCAGACGCGTGATAAAATGCCAGCATTTTATTGCCCAACTGGTGGGGGTTTTTTGCATCAATTAAGATGCCTGCATCGCCAACCACTTCAGGAATACCATGCGTTTTAGTAGCAATAATAGGGACTTTTGCAATCATCGCTTCCAATAGCACTCGGCCAAATGCTTCTTTGACAGACGTTAGAATAAATACATCAAATGCTTTTAATAAACCAAAACCTTGATCAATATAACCTGTTAAAATAATATCTTGCTCCAAGCCAAGCGTTTTGATGTGGTGCCTTAAATTTTCCTCAAGGGCGCCGTCACCAATGATAACAAGTTTAGCGGCTGGACATTGTATCTTGACTAAGGCAAATCCATTGATTAATGTGTGTTGATCTTTTGCCTTAGCTAAGCGTCCCACTGTGCCAAATACAAAATGATTTTCTGTTAGATTTAATTTTTCTCTTGCGGCGCTGCGTGTTAAAAAAAGAGGTCCTGTGAGTGCGGTATCAATCATATTATAAAGTGTCATTACGCGTTCAG
>JAJONP010000191.1 GCA_021323555.1 Gammaproteobacteria bacterium
CCTCCCAGGCGTTACCTGGCACTCTACCCTTGGGAGCCCGGACTTTCCTCTGTTATAGAAACAGCGACTGTCTTGACCAGCTCAGGCGATAGAATAGCGCAATCTCTGAGCTATTGATAGCAAGATGAATGGCAGTCACCAGTCTAACTTCTCGTCACATTCTTTCAATGGTATCTTTAAGCCTTTCTCTATTGATTTTATTAGCAATGCACGCTGATAGAGATTATTTTTTCTTTCGCCTGTGATTTTTGCAGTTATTCCTACAGCTTGTTTTAATGGCAATTCCTCTAATAATGCGATTAAAACAGCCTGAGCAGATGTAGTTATACTTTCTTTTGGATTAGAAATAATATCAGCACCCTTCACTAATAAAATAATTTCACCGCGTTGCTGATTCGTATCTAGCATGATCCAATGGATTATTTCCTCTATCGTTCCTGATTGAATAGTTTCAAAAATTTTAGTAAGTTCACGTGCAAGCACAATAAAACGGTCTTTGCCAAATACTTGCTGCATTTCTTGTAAGGAACCTAATATGCGATGCGGCGTTTCATAAATAATAAGAGTGCGTGGCTCTGTCTTCAAAGCAGCTAAGCGCTCTTTACGTAGTTTCGATTTCGTAGATAAAAACCCCTCAAAGATAAAGCGGTCTGTAGGTAACCCTGAGGCGCTTAACGCAGCAATAGCCGCACAGGCACCCGGAATAGGCATCACTTGGATACCTGCGCTTTTAACATCACGCACCAATATGTAACCAGGATCGCTAATGAGTGGAGTACCTGCATCACTGATCAAAGCAATAGACTCGCCTCGCTGCAATCGATGAATTAATTGAGAGGTACGTTCAGATTCATTATGCTCATGTAAAGAAAGTAATGGCGTTGTAATAGAAAAATGCTGGAGCAGATGTTGGCTATGACGTGTGTCTTCTGCTGCAATGCAATTTACTGTTTTTAAAACATCAATAGCACGCAGGCTAATATCTTGTAAATTGCCAATAGGCGTTGCAACAATATAAAGTACACCAAGCTGATTTATCTTCATAAATTAAAATGCTATCTTATGGATTCTTTAATAAGGTATATACCTCTATGATAAAACACATTTTCATTGTAGCACTCTCCTTGTTAGGATTAACGAATTGTACCACACCCGAAATGCTAAACGGTGCTTTTGGTAGCGCTCCACCCACTACTCGTTATACAGATACATCCGACCCCGTGTTTTGGGAAAAAAACACAACTGCTATCTGGGATAAATTAACCCGCACCGCATTCACTCAATTACAAACCGAACTCGCTCAGACAGATAATCCTATCAATAGCGCTTGGTTAAGATTAGCTATCATTAATAAACAATATAGCAGTAACACTCCTGAACTCATAAACCAATTGATGCGCTGGCGCAAAGAGAATCCTTCACACCCAGCCAATATACTATTCCCGAGCGATACTGATCTATCCAACATAATCAATAACACAGCGCCAAAGCATATTGCATTACTTTTACCATTACACGGACAACTCGGTACGCAAGGCCAAATAGTTCGGGATGGCTTTTTAAATGCCTACTATGAGTCATCGTTACGAAATCAACAGACAGTTTCATTTTATGATACAAGCGAAAATCCGACTGCAGCACTTTATCAAGAAGCATCAAATCAGGGTGCTGATATCATTATAGGGCCACTGACCAAAGATAATGTACAAAAGCTCTTAAAACAAACGACATTCCCTATTCCTGTCATTGCCTTAAATTACACGGACGGCAGTTTACCTACGCATTTTTATGAATTTGGTTTGTCACCTATCGATGAAGCACAGCAGATAGCTGATCGCGCATGGCAGTCTGGGCATTCGCGCGCTTTAATTATAGCGCCTCAAAATGAATGGGGACAGCGCATCACTAAACCCCTTATTGCTCGCTGGCAAGCACTCAATGGCAAAGTCAGTGACACTTATTTTTTCATGCCAACCTCTAATTTATCAGAGGGCATTGCGAGTCTTTTGCAGGTGGATCAAAAAGAAGATCGTCATAAAATGGCAGAAAATAATGATAAGGCCTATTTAGAGCAACAACGTCGACAAGATTTTGACGTCATATTTATGATAGCGCAGCCACAAACAGCACGAGAAATTGTGCCTTTATTAAAATATTATTATGCTGATAATATCCCTATCTATGCTTCTTCCAGTATTTATTCTGGTATACCCGATCCACAAAAAGATTCAGATTTGAATGGCGTGTATTTTTGTGATATTCCATGGACGCTTAAAAACGCGACAAACCCACTTTCTAAAGGCGATGCGAGCCACAATCGTCTGTACGCAGTTGGTTTAGATGCTTATTTACTCAGCAATAACCTACCTCGCTTAACTAATTTACCTCATTTTCCACTCTATGCAGCCACAGGCGCACTCAGTTTAAGTCCAAACAATAAAATTTATCGACGCCTACCCTGGACACAAATGCATGATGGACACCCTTAATAAAAAAAAATTGGGTGATGTTGCAGAACAAAAAGCATGTGCTTTTTTAGAAGCTCGGGGGTTAAAATTAATTGCGCGCAACTATCGCTCATCTGTGGGTGAAATTGATTTAATCATGCAGGACAATCATCATAATCACAATGAAATTGTATTTGTAGAGGTACGTTCGCGTGCTTATTCCTATTATGGAACTGCTGTCGAAAGTATTAATAAAACAAAACAAAAAAAAGTGATAAAATCCGCCATCAGTTATTTACAAAAACGCGATTGGCTAGATAAAATCGACTGCCGATTTGATGTCATTGGCGTGTCGCCTACTCACATAGAATGGATCAAAGACGCATTTTCTGATGAATAATATTATTGAACGTATTAAACATAACTTCAGCGACAGCATTTCAATTAAAATTAATGCGACTGATTTACTTCTGCCTACTATCGCCCAAGCGTCTGAAAAAATACTTCAGAGCTTGCTTGATGGTCATAAAATTTTGACTTGTGGCAACGGTGGCTCAGCCTGTGATGCCATGCGTTTTACAAGCGAAATGCTGAATCGCTTTAACCATGAGCGCCCAGGACTACCCGCTATCAATCTTGCTGCGGATATTGCCACAATCACTTCTATCGCTAACGATAGTCATTATAGCGAAGTATTTGCCAAACAAGTGCGTGCCCTTGGTCAAATGGGCGATATATTGCTGGCGCTATCAACCAGTGGTAATTCTGCTAACATTCTAAATGCTATTAAAGCAGCGCAAGAAAGAAGTATCACTGTTATTGCCCTTACAGGGCAAGAAGGCGGTAAAATCGCTACTTTGTTACAAGAACAAGACTTGGAAATTCGTGTTCCAGCTCAAGAAACACCACGTATCCAAGAAATGCATTTGCTTATTTTGCATTGCTTATGTGATATTATAGATCATCAATTATTTGGTCACGGGGAAATAACCAGATGAAAAAAATACTCTCTCTCTTAGCGTCTATCACTCTTATTGCACTCTCACTTCAAAGTTGTTTTTTTATAGCAGGTGCTGCTGCAGGAGCTGCAGCTATTACTGTTGTCTATGACCATCGAAAATTAGAAAAAATTCTAGCAGATACCCAAATAACAAACCGTATCGTTGATAAAATAAACTCAGATCCTCATTTCAAAGAAAGCCACATTGAAGTT
>JAJONP010000192.1 GCA_021323555.1 Gammaproteobacteria bacterium
GTAACTGTTGCACCGCTCAAGTTAAGATCATGAAGGTGCGTTAATTTCGCTATATGGGGCATCTCAGCATCCCCAGCGATTGTCCCACTCAAATCGAGCTTAATAGTACTTATTTTCTTGTTTTCACTGGTCTCTTCACAAAATATCCGAAACCACTGTGCGTTCTTGATGAATTTTTCCTTTTCACATTTATCAGGGCTCTCGTGACCACAGCCATATTGCCGGCCTGGTCCAAAGAATCCTCTAATAGTAACTTTAAGATTAAGCGCCGACAGACTCTGCAGGTAATGACGAAAATCCGCTTCATCATTTTTATTTAATTTGGATAAATTTAATGTAATGTCAGGCGAATAGGCGGAACCTTCGATGAAAGCAAAGGTTTTACACGTTTTTGCTAAGTTGCGCCTATCAGAGGTAGAAAGCGATTCCTCAATTATAGAGAACCACTTTTCGTTAGGCAGCTTAGTTATAATTTTCTGATTATGTAAATATGCCGTGCATGTCGTTACTAACTCATTGATACCATTAGCTCGCCCGATCTCATGTTTTGGGTGGAGATGTGCGGGTATTTGGTCCAGTATAAGCTGTGCGTTGCTATCTGACGTGGCTAAACTTGCCAGAGCCCTGTTTTTGTAAGTGTTCATCCGATCTGTATAAATCACTACGAGCCGCGCTATAGCCCCAGAATGGCCTTGCTCTGCAGCCGCTTTAAATAATTCCTCCGCTTCCTCACCCCTAGTAAACTGCGTGTCCAGGTTGTCATAAAGACTGCAGGCTTGTTGAAATTGGCTCTCTCCATTTTCAAAAATACTTACGTCTGCAGCTGTATTATCTAGAGACCCAGTGGAGGTTGGGTGGCTAAAAGCTGGCTGAGGTATTTTAGAAGTGGTAGGTAGAACTGGATTCATGAAGAGATTTCCTTTTATAAATTAAACCAACGTTGCTGAACTAATGGGATCATTATGAGTGAAACGGTTCAAAGAAAAAATAAGTATTTCCCCTATTGCTGTAAACACCTAGTCGTAATCACCTACTGATTACATCCAGGGGAGTAATATGGCACCGCTGCACTTTGAACAGGAAGGACAGCAATAGACGATACTACTTAAAGAGGTGAAAGATAAACATTTTTACTTTCCCATTTTTAAGCATTTGAAGAAGGATAAAAAATTAAATGCTCTTGAGTACATGAGCTTGCGACAAGCTTCTTTATACGAAGTTACTTTTCCCTACGTTCGTTGCTGTGACTAAAATTGTTCCTTGCTTGAGAAGTTATCCGAGATTATTCTTAACGGGATGTGAACAAGAAACTTCAGACATGTTCAGTGGATTTGAATTTTTGAGTGGAGTGTGAATATTCTCGTTCATCTTCCAATGCTCTTTTTTTACTTGGAGTAAAAAAAATCTTCAACAGCATTTGCATTTTTCCCGCTGCCAGTGCCGTCCTTATGGCCTGCAATTAAAGTTATGGGAGCCGTAGAATGGTTCCTGCACTGAAGCAACAGGTATCACCATTGGTCCCCTTTTACTTGTACTGATAACTCCCCTTATTTTCCGCGTTTATTCTTGTTCCTTGGATGATAATAGCAGTTATCATCCAAGGGAGATCTTTAAACAAGGAAATAGGGGTTGTAAGTACTCAACAAATTATTCGCAATCTTGATGCAAAAAAGAAGCCAAACGGCGCAATTTTATCTCTACGATACGTAGACCCAAGCGCCGCCGTTTGTTCTATCACTACTGTTGTTGAGCACGATCTAAAGCCGAGCGAGGAAGCACCTTGGATTAAAACACTGATATAGTCAACGTTTAAAATAATCCTAATACAAGGAAATTTAGCTATGGAATCAACACGATTTGCAGGATTTAAAACCGGGTTTCTCTCAACTCCCTCACCAAAAAAAAACCCAAAATCACCCGTAGAAACTAGGGAAAATACCACCCCTGATTTTGCAGGATTTAAAACCGGGTTTCTCTTAAGTCCCTCACCAAAAAAAACCCAAAAATCACCCGTAGAAACTAGGGAAAATACCACCCCTGATATGGCTATATTAAACAAGCTAAATATGTTTTATGTCGCTGATCCAGAAGGTATTCGAGAAAATATTTCATATAATAAGAGTTGGTATTGTGCAAGTTTTATTGATATTTTGATGAGTGATGTTGAAACGGAAGATATAAAGGTTTTTCCAAGCAATACTCTTCTAGAAATAAGAGAAATTGCTCAACAAAGAGCACGTTTTGTTTTTATTCCGCTTAATGTGAATTATGAAGGGCAGGTAAAGCCTGGTTCGGAAAATCACTGGGTGGCAATTATTATTGACAGAACTAATCACCAACTATTTTGCTTAGATCCTGCCGCAAAAGTTTCAGCCGCTTCTCTCCCGGCCAATGTGAGCGACTTTATTATTAAAAATAATTATGACGTTCAATTTAACACCACTAATTTTCAAATTTCTGAAAAAAAGGGTGAGTACGGGCTTATTCACTGTGGACCTTACACCGTAGAGATTTTCAACAAATTTAAGGAAAACCTTCATATCCAACAAATTAATCTAGAAGCCATGCTATCAGCGATAGCCCCTGCTTCGGGAGAAGAAGGAATTGATGAAGTCGTCATAAATAAAATAAGAAGATCCCATGTCACTCGAGTTAGAGAATTAATTAGTAACTATGCAAATAACCCGGATCTACCAAAAATTGACATTGTAGGTAAAAGCTTTGAATCATTGACTGACCCATTGCCAAAAGTCACAACATTTCTAGAAGCGCTTTACGAGCAAAAGTTTTGTTGGGAAAAAAAATATTCGAACGAAGCAAGAAAGCTTATAGAGGAAAATGCCGCCGAGCCGCTGCAAAAGGGCGTTGAGTTTGACAAATTAAACCGCAAGGATCATGCCACAAAGAAGAGTATGCCCATTAACATCCCATTCATAACGCCGGAGGTTGAACCATCAGACAACTTACTGGAAAATCGAGCAAGTTTTCTTGAGGGCCACTTGCCTTACGAGGTAAGAATTAAGAGGGATTTATTTTGGAAGTTCTCGAATTATTGTAAGGATAGGGCCATTAATGAAAAGTTAAACAACCCTAAACGTCTGGAGGAGCAGGTACAAGAAAATCTAGACAATAGACAATGGATTAGGAATCGCTTAGATGAATACCAACAATTTGCCGATAATTTAGGATTGGGAAGGCAGGAACTTTGCCATCCAACGACGATGGAGGATTTTCTGAAAAAAGAGGTAAATTGGCTTTATATCGGCAAGATTAGTAATCTTTCCCTTTTCCACAAAGAAGCTCTCCAGAATGCATGGGTCAGAGAGCAAATTACTAACAATATGCTCTCCTTTCCACAATTTGCCCTTAGTACCCCATACGGATGCAACGCATTTTGTAACCCAACGATTCAGCGTTTTCTTGAGAAAGAAGAAAATAGGCAGTATTTCAGCCATGTTAGTGTTTTTTCTAAGGAAGCAGAGAAAGCTTTGGCTAATGCTTGGGTCATGGACCGAATTGCTGACGGAACGCTGACGTTTCAACAGGTTGCTGGGGTTAGCCCTGGAGGAAGCAAAATTCTTCGTAATCCTCTTGTGCAAAATTTTTTTACAAAAGAGGAAAATTGGCTATATATCGGCC
>JAJONP010000193.1 GCA_021323555.1 Gammaproteobacteria bacterium
TGGGCATTGATAGTTTCTCAGCTGCAAATCTATTTTACCGGACGTTTAAATTTGGAGTTGAGGTAACTGTATGCTGACACAGTTTGATAAACACCCTCAAAGAATTTCCTTTAGTGTTTTGAAAAATAAGTCTATTTTTTAAACCATTTGTTTTTTAGAGAGGCTATACTTTGAAATAGATAAGTATCAGTAGGAGGGCGCGGCTATGAGTGCGGATGCTGATTATTATAAACGAAGGCTAGCTATTCAAAAAGAGAATGATCAGTTATGTGAAGAGTTAAGTGCAAAAATCCAAGAAGCTTTTGACTTACTGGGGGAAGAGACAGAATATAACAAAGAGGATTTTAAATATATTAGAGAATTTGCTGAGCGCCATGAAAAAGAAAAAGCAGCACATGAAATAAGAAAATATGATCTGTTGGATGAACTTTTTGAAATATATTATAACCAGCTTTTTTTATGAAGGATGATCTGGAATTCTATAAGAAGAATAATGAATAATAAGGTGTAGTAGTTTCACTACCAAGAAAAACTGTCGGACTAATTACCCAGCGATTTGGTCATTGTAGGTTGCCAGCCATCAAGGTTATAAGGACGGAGCCTGGTTATATGTTCATGCGGACTTCTCGAAATTATAGAAATATGCTATCTCTAATTCCACCATCAAATACCGTGTATTAATTAATCCTACAAAATTTTACTCTAATTTCCTACAGACAATTATAATCGTCAAGGTAAAATTCGGTACCTTGATAGGCAGAGAAGTGGGTGTCAACAAGCGCTTAAGAAAAAACTAAAACGCTATAAAATATCTCTTATAAGTGCTATGATCTCGCCTCCATACAGATAGAGGGAATGACTGTTTATATAGAATTGTTTCGATAACAACAAGCACGGAGCCCCGAATTTTATTATTTTATGGGTCTATAAAACCATGCCAGAAAATAAAGCAAAAACAGAAACAAGCATCATACCTAAAAAACGCGGTATTTTTGATCCTTCTATTATGCTTCATCGCGAAAGGGTGGCGGCGGCTGAGCCAATGGCTAAGCCTGCTGATGTTCCTTTTACAGATGCTTTAATAGCCATCCCAGGTAATATTCGAATTCCTGTGAGATTTTATACCCCTCCTGACACTGAGCCTCCTTATCCTACTTTTATTTATATTCCAGGAACAGCTTATGTGGCGCATGAATCGAAGTTCACTCATCTTGCCTGTAGTCATATTGCTATAAGAGCAAAATGCCAGATTGTAGTCATTAATCATCGTTTAGCGCCTGAAAATACTATTTCAGATGTGTCTCAAGATGTCTATCAAGTCATGAAAAGTATTCTTAAAAGCCCGCTCTATAAATCTGCTATTGATCACTCAAGAGTGGCGATAGGCGGTTATAGTTCTGGCGGTCATCTGGCAGCGCTTGCTGTGATTCGAGCAAGAAAAGAAGGGATACCTATTGTAGGCCAAATATTACTAAGCCCTCTTGTAGAATTAGGACGCCGTTTAAAAGACTACAAATCCTTTGAAGAAAAAGACACTGATATTACGGAAGAATTTGTCAATTGGTTTCTTTCTTTAGCTATTCCACCTGACACTAACACAAAAAACTCTTCTATTTCTCCTTTTTGGACTCAAAAAAGCGATTTAAAACTATTACCTCCTACGGCTATTGTTTGGGCTGAGAAAGATAGGTTTAGAAGTGATGCAGAAGCTTATTATAAAAAAATGGAAGAAGCAGGTGTTCGTGCAAAACACTTAGTCATCAATGGAGAAAACCATGCGTATATGTGGCGGAATTTAGAAATTGTAGAGAGGATCGCAGACGATATACTTGTTCCTTTCTTTAGCGCGAAGAGGATAGAACGCCCATTATCCCATAGCGTCCATATTGTCACCCCTCGTCTAACTGTAGAAAAACATCCTGATGGACTCGCAAGAGAAAATAATGTAGCAAATCCTTTATTAAGATCAAAACTGTAACTGGTTCTTTTCAGTTTTTTTCTGCCTGCGTAGAGGGTTCTTCTACGCCATTTCGGATTCTAATTCATCTTTCTGGCCAGGGATAAAAGAATTTAAGATAGCTTTGGCTTTATCTCTGAGTAATGGTTTAGATAACATGGCATTCATACCGCTTTCTATAACGAATTGTTTATTATCTTCATCCAGATGGGCTGTTAATGCAATAATAGGCACATGATTTTTATTGAATTCATTTGAACGGATTTGTTTTGTTGTTTCGTACCCGTCTATATCAGGTAACCCTATGTCCATGAAAATAAGGTTATAGACATTCTTTTTGGCTAATTGAATGGCCATTTTTCCTGTGTTGGCCACATCCACTTTATTGTGACCCAGCGTAGCAATCATATGGCTAACCACTTCTGCAGCCATGGTATTGTCTTCGACTAGAAGAATGCGACTTTTAAAAACAGGAGGCGTTTCATGTATCTTTTTTTGAAAAGGAGTTGTTTCAACGGGTGGCATCAATAGAGGGTGATGGCTGTTAATGAGGGGCACTAATTCTTCACTCCCTAGCGCTTCATCCAATAATGTTTTTTTAAGTGAAACAATAAAGGTAAATTTCGTACCACGGTCCACTTCACTTTCTACATAAAGTTCGCCCTGTATATCTTCAACCAATTGTTTTGCAATAGATAAGCCCAAACCCGATCCTTTATAAATGCCCTCGTAGGACGGAGTGAGACGTTTAAATTGTACGTAAATTTCTTGTTGCTGTTCTTTTGGAATGCCTATGCCTGTGTCTTCTACTATGATCTTTACAATCACATTTTGCTCACTATCTTTTGCTAATTGTGTTGATAATTTAACATGCCCTTTGTTTGTGAAGTTAAGCGCATTTGCAACAAGCTCTAAAATAATTTTTTGCACGCGTATGACATCACCTATCAGGTAAGGTGGAATATCAGGGTCATACTCAAAAAATAAATTAAGATTTTTTTGATTAGCTTTTGCTTGATTTAATAGGATGATCTCATTTAATTTCTTTTTTAGGTCAAATTTCTTTTTAAGAAGAGGGACTTCACCCGAGCTTACTTTAATGAATTCTAAAATTTCATTTAATAAATGAAAGAGCGTATTACTGGAAGCAATAAGATTATCTGAATATGCCTTTATTTTGGGGTCAGTGGCTTCCTGTTTTATCATATTTGCAAATCCCGTCATCCCTATTAAAGGAGTCCGAATATCGTGACGCATATTTTCTAAAAATTCGGTTTTTGCTTTATCAGAAGCCTCTGCTTTTTCTTTTGCGCTTCTTAACTCAGCTTCTATCTTTTTAAGATAAGTAATATCGACTGTATTACCTACCAATCCTATCACATGGCCGTGTTCATCCCATAAAGGCCGTTTAGTGGAAAGCTGAACAATTTGTTCTCCTGAAGGTAACGTAGCGACTTCTTCTTTTACAAATTCTCGTCCGCTTTCCATCACTTCTAAATCATTTTTTCTGAATCCATCAGCAATTTCTTTATCAAAAAGATCATGGTCAGTTTTGCCAATAATTTCGCTCCACTGCCAGGGAAAGCCAAATTTACGCATACTTTCCGCCGAGGTGTTATTACGACCTTGGTAGACGCCTTCTTTGTTTTTCCAATAAATGCTTCCAGGTAGGTTCT
>JAJONP010000194.1 GCA_021323555.1 Gammaproteobacteria bacterium
AGTATTTTCCCCTTTGTTGGCATGTCACCAGCTATTTCGCCAGTCATAGGTGGATATTTAGGCTTTTATCTAGGATGGCAATCAACCTTTATTTTTGTTGCGTTGTTTGCAATTGTTACTATGTTGCTAGCTTTCTTTTTTGTGCCAGAAACATTGACTGAAGGAAAAAAGCAGCGCTTACATTTATTAAAAATATTTTCTTCGTACCCTAAGCTATTTTGTCAGAAAAAATTTATCGCCTATGCTTCAACGCCTTGTATCGCATATATTGCCTATTTTGGTTATATTGCTGAATCACCATTTATTTTTCATAACTATGGTTATAGTGAAAAAGCGATAGGTACTTTTTATATTAGTCTTTCTATTACTTATGTCGCAGGTAACCTTTTAGGTAAAAAACTGCTTAATTTTTTATCTCTAGATAAATCACTACTTTTAGGTTATGGCATATTCAACCTTGGCGGAGTGTTTTTGATTTTATCAAGCCTATTCCACGCAAAGTTAGTTTTTATGATTATTGGTGTGTCTATTATTACTTTTGGTAATGGCTTTCTTATTCCACAGGGTACAGCAGGGGTTATCAGCACATTCTCCAAAACAGCAGGATATGCATCTGGATTGCTCGGTTTTTTACAGTTAGGTGCTGCGTCATTATCCTCCTCTTTTGTTAATAGATTATCAGAAGGTTCTATTTCAAAATTGGCTGTTTATCTTTTTTGTACAACACTGATAGGTGCAGCGATTTTTTTATTTTTTAACCGCGAGAAAAAACCTTATGCCCAGATGGTTTAATAGCTTTCTCTTTAAAGGTATTCCTGGCACAAAGCTTTTCATCATAACCATGAACTACCAAGACACTTATTGTGCTGCCACAATATCTGATAGCTTATTAAGTGCACATACAAAACATCTTCAAAAATATTTTGATGCTGAGAGATTTCTTGCTATTGGTAACAAAGTGGATCAAAGCGGAGAATTAATCATTGCTGCAAATTTAGAAATTGAAGAGTTGCAAGGTATTCTTCGAGAAGATCCTCTTTATAGAGCGGGTGTTATAGAAACTCAAATTGTAACCTTTCTTCCCAGCATGAAATTTTCAGATTACCACCAAAAAAACCTCATTGAAGAAGCGCATGAGTTATTATTGATCTCGTTAAACTATCGAGAACCAATAAATGAGACTTTGGTAAAAATTGATCGGCAAATCCCCGAGCATCGAGAGTTTCTGGAGAAGAATTATCAGTCGGAACTCTTTTTAGCATCGGGAAGAAAAGATCCTCGAACAGGCGGGATTATTTTAAGCTTGGTTCCTACGAGTAAAAAAATTGAAGAGGTTTTAGATGAAGATCCATTCGCAATAAACGCACTTGCAGACCGTGAAATTACTCGCGTTAGGATCGGTAGATAATTCATTGGTTATGATTTATGCTTAACAAGTGAGTGAGGTTATGGAAATCATCAATGATTTAAGCGTGGCTTTGACTGACAGTACCCTGATAATTAATTTGAATAGATAAAGCTTTATGAAAAAATATTATATCCTCTTATCTCAGAACAATATTTTACTCATTCAAAGAAATGGTAACTGGCAATTACCTGCAGAAAAAGATATCAGTTCAGTCAATTATAATGAACACTTCCAATTTGAAGGTATAAATAATGAGCAGTACATTGCGGGAAAACTAGAAAATTTTGTTGATAATAAAAAGCAGAAATTATTTGAATTACGGCAGGCACATGCTTATCTTGGTGAAATGCTGTTTCAATTGGTAGGTCGAAGCAGGCAATTATTAGATTGGCGCATTAATCATAAATTTTGTGGTCGCTGCGGAGTTCATACAGAGTTTTATGACCAAAATCGAGCAAAAAAATGTCCTGCTTGTGGTTTGGTGGATTATCCCAAAATTTCTCCTTGCATCCTTGTTGCGATTACCCGTGGCGATGAAATCCTGCTTGCTCAGCATGTAATCCAGTCGCGAAAAGGTATTTATACAATATTGGCTGGCTTTGTTGAGCCTGGTGAAGATTTAGAGTCTTGTATCCGCCGCGAGGTTAGAGAAGAAGTTGGCATTGAAATTAAAAATGTACGCTACATTGCTTCTCAAGCATGGCCATTCCCTAACCTATTAATGCTTGGATTTATGGCGGAGTATGACAGCGGTGAAATTAGTATTGATACCAATGAGCTTATTGAAGCAAAGTGGTTCAATAAAAAGCAACTTCCATCCATTTTGCCTTTGCCGATGACGCTTTCTTATCAATTAATTAATAAGTTTTCTAATAGTGCTGGTTAGCATTAGGAAATTATAACTATTGTTGTTATAAGAAGTTCATTTTCTATCTATTACCATTCTTGCTGTCTTCAATCTTTGAAGTTCCTTTTAAAATGAGCGAAGTGCATTTCCTGCTTTGAAATTTCATTGCAATGCTGAAAAAATATTACATGAATTGCTGGGTTTATTCTGCGCCCATCAAAAAATAGGTGGTATTTAACTATAAATACCGTTTTTTTGTAATTAAATTTTAACTTCTGAGGGAGAGGTTAGGAAAAAGAGTTGACAACCTGTAATTTAAGTTGTAAAATTATTACAAGTTTTGAGTTTTTTGTTTTTGCTCCTTTAAAAATCCAAAAGCAAATACATTGAAAAGACTTGAAAACCTTTATTAAAGAGTCCATTGAATCAGCGCCAACTGACTCAATGGAAAGTAGGAGAAGATGGTTTTGCGAACGCGACTTCTCAACGAAAAATAATATCAAATTATTTCTTCCTTGAAAAGCCACCCCTCTTCTTCTTTTAGAGAAAAAACTCAGCTTTTTCTTAAAAGGAAGCTTTTATGAATATCTATCAGCATATTAACCAGCAGAATCACTTGTATTGCCCAGGAAATTTTGGTGTTTACCAAATGCTTCAAGCGCAAAGGGATTCCCGTAGGCAGGGAAAGCAAATGCGGTTATTTTCAAAAGTGCGCTTAGAAAATAAAAAGCCTAAACACCAACTCGAGCTAAGATGTAAAAAGAGAAAAGCACTGGTGTTTACCCAAGATGAAAGCTTGCAAAACTATTTTTCAAAACGTTTAACTCAAGCTTTTAATTTTGATATTGTCAGCTTCGTGAGAAATAGAGCGGAATTTTTAACGCAGCAGTTTAACGATTTTTCATGGATTATTGTTACTGAAGACATTAAGGATATTTCTTTAAAAGAAATTTCTGACAGCTTAAGCGACCATTCTAAATACGTGATGATATTTATTGGGAGTGCTTCAAGAGCCGAAGTAGCTAAATATGGTTTTGATAAGACCTTTAAAAAGCAGGAATTAGTGTGAAATGAAATTTAACTGATGTGAGCTGCATTGGGTAAGGTGCTGCTCACATTTTTAATCAAGGGGACAGTTTATGGCAAATTATGATTTTAGTTATGAAGCAAGTCTTAGAGACGAGAAGTTTTTTCAAGGTGGGGTGCAACGCACCTTACCTAAAATGGAAGATATTCACTCACCCTGGGTGGAAATGATTGTTGATCTAGTGTTAGGTGCAGGTTACAGCTATTCGCGCATTGCCTATCGTATTCATGCTTCACCTTCGGCAATTCAAAAACTAATGACACATCCTAATCGCAAGCCTAGGTTTAAA
>JAJONP010000044.1 GCA_021323555.1 Gammaproteobacteria bacterium
GTGTTTACTATGTCCCCGAACACTGTCACCCATGTCCCAGTCTATACACTAATCCACCCTACATTTCTAATGAAAAATGCATTAACCAAGTAATGAGCGCTCTCACTTGCACGCCTATCGGATAAGTTGCTTCACGTGCTAACTCTTTAACGAGCTGTATTTGCTGAGCATTCGGAAAAAACTGCTTAAAATGTTTGAAAGCAGGAGAAGGATTGTTCTCCGACCATTTTACTTCGAATAAATGCGTTGGCGTATTACGAATACAAGTTAAAAAATCTAATTCTCTCCCATCTTTTGTCCTGAGATAATGTAAAGAAGCGTTTTCCCCAGTCGTATCTTCAAGAAATTGCAATTCTTTCAGCAAAGCGCAAGCCACTAAATTCTCAAGACGTGCACCTTTATCGCCATCGACTTGTGCAATGTCATAAAAATAAAATTTTGGTTCCTTTAATAGCGAACGTGTCACTTTTTGACTATAGGGTGTTACCCGGAAAATAATATAAAGATTTTCTAATAACAATAACCATCGCTTGACAGTGTTCGCATCGCGTCCCAATTCACGCGCCAAATTTGCATAAGAAATACTAGAACCCACCCGATTTTTTAATAATAAAACTAAGGTTTCAATGGCTTGAATATCACGGATCGAATGTAAATCAATTAAATCTTGCCGCAAGATAATGTCTAAATGACTACGCCGCCAGCGCTTATAATAGCGCTCATCACCTTTTAAAAACGGCTCAGGAAAACCGCCGCACGTGAACAAGCGATTAAAAATTTCGTCTCCGTTTTTTTTCCAGTGGCGGTAGGCTTCTTTTAAATCCAAAGGATGTAAGCGATATTGGAAATAGCGACCTGCTAAAGAATCGCCAACTTTTTGATAGATATTCAGCTTAGCGCTACCCGTCACAAGCAGATGGGGTTCTAAGCCTTCCGTATCATAAATACCTTTGAGCCATCTTTTCCATTGTTTCATTTTATGCAGTTCATCTAGAATAAGCAGGGATTTTTTTCTATCCCATGCTTTTTTCTGTAACGCGACTCGATCTTCACCTGCATCATAATTAAAATAATCAAATGACTGTTTTAAATTTTTTGCAAGCGTTGTTTTACCGCATTGGCGAGCCCCCGTCAGCAAGATAATTTTATGAGGTAGGTCTTTTTCAATATAAGTTTGTAGGTCTCTTTTCATTCGACTATTCTGACATATATTCCGTAAAAGTCAAGACTATTACGATTTTAATGTCAGAATAGCCAGGTTAGAAAAGCGATTTGATAATAGACAAAAAGAACCTTTATCATTATAATTTTAAACCTAATCCCGAGGAGGAAATTAAATGTTAAAGAAAAGCTTAATGATTATTTTACTCAGCCTTGCTGCTTCAGTAGTGTATGCCTACGCTCCAGTCATGGTTTCTGTGACAGGCGATATGATTAACCAGTCTTTTGATATAGACTCTGATCAATGGGGTTATCAGTTTGATAATACAACCGGTAAAACTTTAACATTCACTTTGACGGTTGCAAACACTTCGCAAGGTGCTGTTCAATTGCAATGTTGGCATCATTTAAATCCTGTTGAAAACTCGTTAATAGAGCCTGGCACAACCTCAGGATCTTGTGTCACAGATGATACCATTCGTATTGTCACAGGCGACAACAGAGATTTAGCGGCCTCAGGATCTTATACGATTACTGTTGGGTCACAATAAGACGCACTCTTTTTTAATAACTATTTTTATCGTATTAGCAATATCACTAGCCTTGTGTTAGCCTAAGCATTCTGATGTATTATAGTTATTTTTAAACAGGAGACTATTTATGGAATATTTCTGTAAGAAATGTAATATGAGTGTGAAGCGTCTGATGTGTGGTGAATGTGATGTTGAACTGGTTAACGATACCATTACTAAAGAAAATGGTGAGACAGTGCAAGTTTCTAAATGTCGTAATGGACACGGCATGATTAAATCACCCACGTGTTGCGGACATGATATGGAATGTAGACCAGAATTAATTTGATTCATTGTATGAATTAATTAAAAAACTTAAAAATCACCCACCATACCCCTGCGGAAACAACCCCCGCAGCAGGTATGGTTAAAAGCCATGCCCAAACAATATTACGCGCAACTCCCCAACGAACAGCCCCATGACCATGTAATGATCCTACGCCTACAATAGAACCTGTAATAGTATGCGTGGTAGAAACAGGTATGCCGAAGGCTGTCGCTATGAACAACGTGAGAGCGCCTGCCGTTTCAGCACAACAACCACTGACGGGTTTTAATTTAGTAATTTTCATACCCATTGTTTTTACAATACGCCAGCCTCCAAATAAAGTACCTAATGCCATGACAAAATTACAAGAGATAATGACCCAAAGAGGCACATAAAAATGCGCCCCTAATACACCTGTTGAAAATAATAAAACGGAAATAATACCCATCGTTTTTTGCGCATCATTTCCGCCATGGCCTAAACTGATAAGCGCTGATGAAATAAATTGTAATTTACGAAACAAAGCATCAATTCGATAGGGCGTAAAATTAAAAAAGATACGTGCAATCACAAACATTAATAACAAGCCAAATATCAGCCCTAATAAAGGCGAAATAACAATCGCAATTAATACCTTTGAAATGCCCATTAGCTTGAGTGGCGCAAAACCTGCTTTAGCAATAGCCGCGCCTAATAAACCTCCGATTAACGCGTGGGATGAACTTGAAGGCAACCCAAAATACCAAGTAGTAATATTCCATGTGATAGCACCTATTAAAGCTGCAAGTACTAGATTGACATTAATAATCTCAGGGTCGATTAACCCTGTTCCAATGGTTGTTGCTACACTTAAGTGAAAAAAGATAAAAGCGATAAAATTAAACATGGCTGCCCACAAAACAGCCCAGTGCGGTTTTAGCACGCGCGTAGACACAATAGTCGCTATTGAATTAGCTGCATCATGAAACCCATTCAGGAAATCAAAAAATAAAGCAAAAGCAATGGTGATAATAACAATAGTAGAAAGCATAATCTCTATTCACCACCTTGTTGAATACATTTAAATCTGGGTTGTGCTGAACAATGATAGGGCATATTAAGAATACTCGAGAATAATGCCTTTGATAGTATTAGCAACATCCTGACAACTATTGATGACTAATTTAGTCTTTTCATAAATTTCTTTGAGTTTATAAAATTGCTTAAAATCTTTTTCATGCGCAAATAATTTTTTTTCTCCCGCTAAAACAAATTGGTGTGCTTTTCCTTCATTCTCGCCAATCTCTTCGCATAGCTTAAAAATTTCATCTGATTTTTTTAATGAATGCAAACGATAAACAGCTTGCTTAAGCAATAAACTCGATTGCATACTGAGTTCAGCTAAGTTAACCATTTCATCAGGCGCGCTTTGTAAGCCATAAAAAGGAAAGCGTTGCGCACAACGATTTAATAAATCCAGAATATCGTCTAACCCGCTCGTTAACTTTTGGATGTCTTGTCTGTCAAAAGGCGTAATAAATGTTTTATGCAATAATTGAAAAGCAGTATGAGCGATTTGATCAGCTTTTTCCTCATTAGCGGCAATGGCATCTACATATTGTTGCTGCTGCTCCAGATTATGCAACATGGTATGGAATTGAGTCGTAGAGTCTACAATGATATCTGCCATATTTTGAAATAAACGGAAAAAACCCGTCCGGATGGGTAAAAATCGCTTGAGCATATTTTAGTATCCTTCTGTGTTATTCAAAAGCGTTGACATTCTATCACATGTCATTCCAGTTCTTCCAAAATCTTTTCAATTAAACCAATTCTATCAAAAGGCGTATGCTCAGGTAACGTAAAACGTAAGCGTTTAGAGCCATCCAGGCGAAATTGTTGAGATTGGGTTTGAATCAGCTTGATGAGTCGCATGGGTTCAATAGCGGGTTGGTCTGTAAACTCAAACTTACCATTTTTACTGTTTGCTTCAATCTTTAAAATACCTAATTTCTCAGCATGCTGCTTTAACATATTGATAGAAAACAAGTTTTTGGCTTGCGGTGGCAACAGGCCAAAACGATCAATCATTTCTACTTGAATTTCATCAAGCTCGTTAACTGTTTTTGCACTGGCAATCCGTTTGTAGCATTGTAAACGTAAATGTACATCCCCCAAATAGCTCTCAGGAATTAAGGCAGGGATTTGCAAATCGACCTCTGTGCCAGATAAGGTAGCACTATCAAGTTCAGGCTTATTCCCTGACTTAAGTGCAGTCACCGCACGTGATAATAAGTCCATGTATAGCGTAAAACCAATGGCGTGCATTTGCCCGCTTTGATTTTTACCTAGCAATTCACCCGCGCCACGGATTTCTAAATCGTGTGTCGCTAAGGTAAAACCAATGCCTAAATCTTCTAACGATCCAATCGCATCCAAGCGTTTAGTCGCATCAGGAGTTAGCATTTTACGGGAGGGAATGAGTAAATAAGCATACGCTTGATGATGTGATCGTCCAACCCGACCACGCAATTGGTGCAATTGCGCTAAACCAAATTTGTCTGCACGATTAATAATGATTGTATTAGCGGAGGGCACATCAATACCGCTTTCAATAATAGTCGTACAGACTAATACATTGAAACGTCTATGATAAAAATCTGCCATGATTTGTTCAAGTTGATGTCCCTCCATTTGTCCATGTGCAATACCGACACGTGCTTCGGGTAAAAGTTGTGTTAATTCGCTTCCTATTTTTTCAATACTCTCTATCTCATTATGCACAAAATAGACTTGCCCACCACGCATAATTTCACGTAACAAAGCTTCTTGAATGAGCGCATTATTTTTTTCTTGTATAAATGTTTTAATCGATAACCGCCGCGCGGGTGGCGTTGCAATTAAAGATAAATCACGAATACCTGCAAACGCCATATTGAGTGTGCGAGGAATGGGTGTGGCAGTGAGCGTCAGTATATCAACATTAACACGCAATGCTTTAAGCCGTTCTTTTTGCGACACACCAAAACGATGTTCTTCATCAATAATAACTAACCCAAGTTCTTTAAATTGAATATTGGCTTGTAAAAGTTTATGAGTGCCAATCACTATATCAATTTTACCCTGAGCTAGTTTTTCTAAAATAGTTTTTTGCTCACTGCCTGAGTGAAAACGAGACATCACAGCAATATGAATAGGCCAATCTGCAAAGCGATTTTGAAAGTTTTGATAATGTTGTTGTGCAAGTAATGTTGTTGGCACTAGCACGGCGACTTGTTTGTTATTTTGTACCGCAATAAAAGCAGCACGCATGGCGACTTCTGTTTTGCCGAAACCTACATCACCACACACTAAACGATCCATGGGTTTGTCAGATATCATATCTCGAATAACATTATCAATCGCCTGTTGTTGATCAGGTGTTTCTTCAAAAGGAAATGCGGCAGCAAATGCAGCATATTGTTCATCTAATAATTTACATGCATATCCTGTACGCGCTTCACGTTTTGCATAAATATCTAATAATTCTGCAGCAACGTCACATACTTGCTCAGCCGCTTTTTGTTTAGCGCGTTGCCATTGCTCCGTGCCTAATTTATGTAAAGGTGCATTTTCAGGTTCTGCACCACTGTAACGGCTAATTAAATGTAATGATGCGACAGGCACATACAATTTATCGCCATCCGCGTATTCTAACTGTAAAAATTCTGCGACTTGCTCGCCAACGGTTAATGTTTTTAATCCTAAATAACGTCCTACACCATGGTTGATATGCACGATAGGTACGCCAACATGCAGCTCTGTCAAATCTTTAACGATAGCATCTATCTCTTGTGCTGTTTCTTTACGTCTTCGACGTTGCATGATACGTTCGCCAAATAACTGCGCTTCCGTAATCATTGCGAGTGGGGGCTCAAGCAAGTATAACCCTTCCTCTAAAGGCGCGACTGTCATACCATATTTTGCATCAGAGAATAAAAATGCTTCCCAAGAATCAAATATAACAGGCTGTATCTGAATATTATTGAGTAGTTGCAATAACACTTCTCGTCGTCCTGTTGTCTCTGCACAAAATAATACGCGGCCTGCATAATTTATTAAAAACGCCTCAAGAGCTTGTAATGGACGAGACGCTTTATGATCTACTTTTAAATTTAAAGGAGCTTTCGTTGCAAAATTAAAATGTGTTTTATCAGTAGCCACAGGATTGATTTGTATCTTAATAGTATTATATTTTTGTAACGCACTAAACACATCAGGCACAGGGATAAAAATCTGTTGGGGTTTGAGTAAAGGGCGAGTGATATCGTGTGCACGTTGTTCATATCGTTCTTGGATCTCTTTCCAAAATTCGACCGCTTTGTCGTGTACGTCACCTATCGTAATCATGATGCTATTTTGAGGAAGATAATCAAACAAGCTTGCTGTTTTTTGAGATTCGAAAAAAAGCGGTAAATAATATTCAATACCTGGCGAACAAATTCCTTCGCTCATATCATTATAAATAGGGCAATTCAGTGGATGGCCATTGAATTGGCTTCGCCATTGCTGTCTAAATAATTCAATGGCTTTTTCATTTAATGGAAATTCTTTTGCAGGTAATAAGGCAATATAATTGACTTTTTCAAGCGAACGTTGCGTATCAGGTGAAAAGGTACGAATGGAATCAATTTCATCATCGAATAAATCAAGACGGTAGGGTAGGTCGCATCCCATCGGGAAAAGATCGACAATCGCACCTCGCACAGCAAATTCACCATGCCGACATACTTGCTCTACGCAGTAATAACCCGCTTTTTCAAAACGCTGGCGTGCGCTATTGATATTGAGTTTGTCACCTTTTTTAAGTGAAAAAATAGCACTGTCTAGAAAATCCCGAGGCGCAAGGCACTGCATCACTGTTGCAATAGGTATAATGATCGCACCTTGTGAGAGTGTTGGAATAGTATTAAGTGCAGATAATCGACTTGACACAATATCTTGATGCGGTGAAAAAGGGTCATAAGGCAATGTTTCCCAATCAGGAAAATGAATAATTGGCAGCCTGTCTTGAATGGCATTAAAAAATTCTAACTCTTCTTGTAATCGAATAGCGGTGCGTGTATCCGGTGTAATGATTACAACTAACTGTTTATTGCGAACAATAACCGAGTGCAACGCCAGCCCTCGACTTGCACCCCATAGATTACCCCAGCTAAACCGTAAAGGCTTATCTGTAAGTTGACTTGCTAGCAAGGGCGTATGTAATGGGCTGATCTCAGACATGGTCGTCAGTTTATACCGAATCTATAAACACGCTCAAGTAATTAATGCTTCACAGTAGTTCCGATAAATAAAGTTTAGATGCTACAATGGCCTTGCTATTAAAATAAACGAGGATTTAGCGTGAATAAAATAAAAGCTCAACACGATAGCGCATGGAAAGATATTCTGGATCACTATTTGCCGCAAGCTTTAGAGATATGTTTCCCAGCGGTTTACGAACTCATTGACTGGAAGCGTGAATGGGTAGCCCTTGATAAGGAATTACAATCTGTCACTAAAATCAGTGAAACGGGTCAGCGTTTTGTGGATAAACTCATTCGAGTTTCTCTGAAGGAGAATGGAAGCGAACAGTGGGTACTTATTCATATGGAAGTAGAACAAGCTCCTACTAAGGCATTTGCAGAACGTATGTTTATTTATGGTATACGGCTCTTTGATAAATACCGCCATCCTATCGCAGGCTGTGCTTTACTAACCGATGATAATAAAAATATAAGACCTCATTTTTATGAAGTGGGGTTTGGCGGCACGCGTTTACGGCAAGATTTTTTGCTTTGTAAGTTAATCGACTTTGAAAAAAACCGTCAGGATCTGGAATCTTCTTCCAATCCATTTGCCACTGTTGTGCTATTCCATTTAGATGCCCTTCGCGCTAAAAGATTACCGCAGAAAGAGCGATTTTATACTAAGATTAATCTGGCTAAGCGGTTATATAATAAAGGGTTTCAAAAAGCAGAAATCACTAATCTCTTTCGGTTTTTGGATTTTTCAATTGCACTCACAAATTCGCTTGAGCTAGAATATCAGGAAGAAATTCATCAGGTAGAGGTAAAAAGAAATATGACTTATTTATCAAATATAGAACGTGCCAGTATGCAACGAGGCATGGAAAAGGGCATAGAAAAAGGCATAGAAAAAGGCATGAAAAAAGGCATACAAAAAGGCATGGAAAGAGGCATGGAAAGAGGCATGGAAAAGGGCATTAAAATCGGTATGCAAAAAGGTATGATAAAGAACCAGGAGGAAATAGCGCTAGAATTATTAAAACAAGGCTTAGACTTTAATTTAATTATAAGAGCCACAAAATTAAAACGAAAACGCTTGGAAGAATTGCAAAGGCAGTTGCATTAAAACCGAGCCAGATTATTTTGATCGTTTCACTCTAAGATTACCCCAGGGCAACCGCACTCAGCTTTTTCTTTATAGAAAACAGTATAAAATCAAATGGTTAAGAAAAATATTTAAGCAGCATGGCAAAATTTTCTGCATAGTCTATACCTAATCTATCAATCTCCTCAAATAGAGAAAGAGGGTTATATATGTTTCGATCAGATGGAGAAAAGGAAGACCTTAAAATTCGCCTTCATGATACGCAGACTCAAAATATAAAACTCGAAGAATTATGTACGATTCTTCACAATACTTTATCATCACCCTTCGCAGACAGTAGGGTTAAGTTAGTAGATCAGGGTAATGGAACACTAGTAAATTTTGAGAATGAAGAAGAAGATGATGAGGAAGAAGAAAATACTCCGCTAACTGAAGAAGGAGATATTAACGAGGAAGATGAACGAGAAGAAGAATATAAAGCAACCTCTTACGAAATAGATGAAGGCAGTTTTATTTCTGGAGAAGTGCCATTGGTAAAACAGCTCGAAGCCGCTGACCAGCATAATAAAGCATTACGGGATGCTATTAAGGCTCATTATCAACAAGTCGAACAGATTATTGCGGATAAAAGCAAAATTAGAAATATAATTCTTACTTTTTTTGAGGCCATACGAAAGCTTATGATGGAGAAAAACCCTCACGCAGCCAAATCAACCCTGAAACAATTCGAAGAAAAGTCAGTCGATCTGTATACCCGTAAATCTGACATCTACGTTCCCGGAAATAAACTAAATGAATGCGCTTCTATAAAAGAACTTACAGAGAATGTCACTCATCTCATTGATCGTTTAAATGAAGATAGAACGATAGAAGAAAAAGCAGGAAAGCTATTACAATGGGTCGCTAAAAATTGTAAAGCAGCTTACAATTATACTCTTTCACAAAGCTCATCAGCTGTACAAGTTGTTATTCGCGCCATACAATCATCAAAGCCACCTTCTGTTACTGAGCAGAGCATCTTTTCTTTTAATGATGATGACAATGACTTTGAAGTGAAAAAAATCAGAGCTCCTTCTAACAAATTACTGCGTGGCGGCGATTTATAACTTTTGGTTAATTTCAAACATAGCTATGGGTTATTTTTTAAAAAAATATTATAAAATCAATGCATTAAAGTAAATATTTAAGTTATCATGGAAAAATTTTCTGCATAGTCTATACCTAATTTATAAATGCGCTCAAGTGATTAATATAAAGGAGGTTATATGCCAGTTAATGATAAGAGAGTACACCCTGCAAATCCTAGGCTTCCAAATTTTGAAATTGCAGTCAATATGAAAATGGAAGGAAGAAGCCAATGGGCTATGGAGTTAGCAGAGGATGCGTCTATTATCTTAAAATTTGAAAACGATGATGACGCAAACAAAATGATGCAATTCTTGTGGAATAAAATGCACTTCCAACCCGGAAATCGAGTCGGGAAAATTATTCAAATTAATGGTGCGGATGTTGACACTGCCGCTCGCGTGTTGTTAGACGAAGTAGCAAATGAATTACCTACAGAAGCGTTATGTGAACTTGCGTACTATTTTGAAAAGCATGCGTCAGATAAATTTCCAGCTTTGAATAGGTTGGTTGAGGAACGCTTATATAAAGTATTCGCTGAAAATGCAACTCTTGCAGGATTGCATGATAAACTCTCAACATTATTTTCTAAAACGGATATTACTGAAACAAAAGAGCAAACTTTTGAAACAAAAGATGTGCCCTCTGTAGAGGATGGCCAAAATGAAGAAAGAGATACTGAAATATATGATTGGGTAGAAGCATCAATAGACGAGGAGGAAAAGGAAGAAGAATTTCAATATGGTTGGGGAAGAGAAGAACTCGCTCAGCCATTTTCTGACGAATCATCGAAAGAAGAACTGCCAGACGAGTTAACGCTCATCAAACAACTTAAAGAGGCGAATCAATATAATGATCGAATATACCAAGACATCCAAGATCAATGTGCAAAGCTAGAGAAAATTATTGCAGACAGAAATAAAATCACGACTGCAATCTGTTATGTTCTTAAAAAAATAGTGCCGTTAGTAGTAGCAGAAAAAATATTTGAACGCGATGTTGAACGTTTAAGAAATGGAACGGCCGCTCTATCAATCCCATCTGTTCCAATAGGCAACCTTAATAGATCGGCTACTTTGGATGAACTAACAGGAAAAGTAAACAAGCTAATCGCACGTGCTAAAAAATCTAGTACCGTGGAAGAACATGCACGTGATTTGCTACAATGGGTTTCTCGAAAATTTACATCTGCTTATAAACGTGCTGTTTCTGAAAGCCCAAGAGAGACACAAGCCATTGTTCGTAAAGCAGTAGCCACAAGGCACGTCCCTGGTATTTTTTCTTCTTCTATTTCTCCTAATGACCATTCAGAAAGTAAAAATAAAGAAAATTTGCTTCAACGAGGAAGAAGTCCAGGAAGCAATTAGTGTATACGAGCATGTAAATAACTTTGGCAAATGTAGCTCTGCTCTTTGCATTGTAATCCCCAATATTCACAATACCTACTGGATTAAATATATTATTGCCAATAGAATAACATGCTATTATAACCAGCAGGCAGCTTTTAAAAATGAATATCAAAAATAATTTAATAATCTTATTTATTCTCACATCTAATAGTGTAACGAGCAACGCCTTCCAACCACCCCCTGCGAGTTATCCCTTCCCTATAGACCATTACAGCCAAACCATCACAGACTGGATCAAACCCAGTCCACAGTTAAATAAACCACTTTTAACTGTAAGAGTGCAACATCAGCAGTTTAAAAATTTCAAAGAACACTATATCGGTTCCCAATCACCCTGGAACGATCAGTATATTGCTACCATACAATCTTCAGATCTAAAAATAGCAGAGCAAACGATGCTAGAAAAATACGATAAAAATTACATATGCGAAGACCCGTCCCCCAATAATCCACTCCTGACTTGCGTCAAAATACCTAAAAAAACCGAATTACAAGGGCGAGGCATTTGTGATGCTACAAATCGAAATGCCAATCAAATTTATCCAGACGATTGGATTAATCAATTAAAAACACAAGTCAATTTATCGCAATTTACTTCCAAAAATACTGCTCAAGGTAAAGCAATTGCTATCCAAAACTTAAATGCACGTGCTCTGCCTACGGATGACCATTATTTTCATGATTGCAATTCACCAGGCGAAGGCGATTCATTTGACTATTTACAAACATCTGCATTATGGGCAGGAACACCTGTGTATATTTTAGGAGAATCTGCAGACCATCGTTGGTATTTGGTATTAACACCGGATTTTATTGCGTGGGTGAAAAGTACCGGTATTGCCAAAGTCAGTCATCCATTTATTGCTGAGTGGAGATCCAAGGCTAATCAATCACTTGTTGCCATTACCAGCCCTATGAATAACCCGCATGTCTTATCTATTGTTGATGAAGAAACTCATCAAAAACGCTTTACTGGTTATATTGGTATGGTTTTCCCATTAGAACAAAAAGATAAGGATGGTTTTCATATCCTTATTCCTGTGATGGACAATAGCACGCATCAAGCCTCAATCAAAAAAGCTTATTTATCAAAAAAAGATGCAACCTTAATACCATTAATGACAACAACAAATAATCTGATAAAAATCATTAATAATCTCAAAGGACGAACGTATGGATGGGGCAATTTAAATGTAGAAAATCCTACTGAATTTTATAATGATTGTTCTGCAGAATTAAAAAGTCTTTATACGCCTTTTGGTATTTGGTTACCCAGACACTCAACCGATCAAGTTGATACCAATATTATGTTAGGCTATGCAACCGACTTAACATCGCTTACTTTAGAAGAGCGTATACATTCTTTAAGCAGGGCGAATGCTCACCGATTTATGACAGTGGTTTATATTGGTGGGCATGTCTTTATGTATCTCGGTAATTATTCCAACCCTGGGGATGCTTCTCATGAAAAAGTTGTTTTAACTTATCAGGATATGTGGGGTTTAAGACCGATGGGAGAAGGGCCTGATGGACGTTACGTGATAGGAAAATCTGTATTTTTCCCATTACTCGCACATTACCCTGAAAAATATCCAGGAAATCGTGAGCTTATTTCTTTAGCGGATAAAAAATATTTTATCATGGCTTATTTAGATCAAATATCTTCAAAACCCGTACAGCTCTTGGAAAAGCTATTGAACTTACATGAAATATATAGATTAATGACTGTATGAGTGATTCTCAATTATCCTTCATACCACCCATTATTGCTCATCGCGGTGCTAGTGCGCTAGCACCCGAAAATACTTTAGCCGCTTTTTTAAAAGCCAAACAATTAGGACTTCATTGGGTCGAATTTGATGTAATGCTCGCATCAACCGGTGAAGCTATTGCTATGCACGATGATACTTTAGAGCGCACCACCAATGGCCAGGGCAGGGTAATAGATTGCTCTTATGATTATTTGAAAACCTTAGATGCAGGTAGTTGGTTTCATCCTGATTTTTTTGAAGAACGCATTCCATTACTAGAAGATGTTTTGAAATTATTACAGCAGCAAGAACTCGCCGCTAATTTAGAAATTAAATCACTATCTGGTTATGAAGAAGTAACAGTTCAGCGTATCATAGATGTTCTTAAAAAAAATTTTGGACCAAATAACACAGAACAACCCTTGTTAATATCAAGTTTTTCTCCTATCATTTTAAAAATAACAAAAAAACTTCTTCCCTCTGCGTCACTCAGCGTACTTATGGATGAATGGCATTCTGATTGGCAAGATTTTTGTGAAGAAATACAGGCAGTCACTGTTAATATTAACCATCGTATTTTAACCC
>JAJONP010000045.1 GCA_021323555.1 Gammaproteobacteria bacterium
CGGCCTTCGGCCTATTTAAAGCCAAAAGCTTTTTTTATTTTTAAAGAAAAATGTCAGCGAAATACGTGACCTATACAGCAATGACGGGACGATGCGGACACTCAGGAGCTTTCCTTACGTTGACGCCATTGCCTGAACGCTTACAATTTTCAAAGGCTACTAGTTGATGAACTTTTATTTTTTTATAGTCATCCGAAGTTTTTTTCTTTTCTTCTCTGCTAATCTAAGATCATACATGCTTTGCATATTAATCCACATTTCACTGCTAGTATTAAACGCTAAAGATAATCTGACCGCCATTTCAGGGCTAATACCTGATTTCTTGTTAAGAAGATTAGAGAATGTGACTTGCCCAACACCAAGGGCTTCAGCTGCCGCAGTAACAGATAAATGCGCGCCTTCAATTAACATACGCTTCACAACTTGGCCTGGATGTGGCGGATTGTGCATCAACATAATTATACCTCCATTAATGATAGTCTAAATAATCAACCATTATCATAAACATATCTAGTAAAATTTCGCCACGGGCGCAAATGAACGCCGATGAACACAACTAGGGCCATGTTTTTTTAATGCAAGCAGATGCGCCTTTGTGCCATATCCTTTATGCTGAGCAAAACCATACTGTGGAAATTGTTCATCAAGTCGTTGCATTTCACGGTCCCGCATCACTTTAGCAACAATGGATGCTGCACTAATTGCAGGTTCAATTAAATCACCGCCAATAATAGTTTTTGTTTCGCAAGATAATTTTGGACTCGTATTGCCATCAATCAGCGCAAGCTGTGGTATGATTGCCAACGCTGCGACTGCACGCTGCATCGCACATAATGTAGCTTGCAAAATATTCAAACGATCAATTTCTTCCACCTCTGCATACCCAACTGCCCACGCTAATGCATGTTCTTGAATTAAAATAAATAACGACTCGCGCTGCTTAGCATTCAATAATTTTGAATCTGTAAGCCCAACAACAGGTTTTTCTGGATTTAAAATAACCGCCGCGGCATAAACCGGACCTGCTAATGGCCCTCGGCCTGCTTCATCAATTCCAGCTATCATAAAGTATCCTTTTTTTACGTTGTTAATGTTTCTTTAATCTTTGTCCTGTATTCTACCCCCATTTATTTTTAGAGGATAAAAGCATGACAGCTACACCTTCCATGATTATCACTTTCGGTCTCTATTTAATTGCAGTGTTATTATTAGGTTGGAGCGGCTATCGCGCAACACATAATTTTTCTGACTATATTTTAGGAGGACGACGGCTTAACAGTTTCGTCACTGCCCTTTCCGCAGGGGCTTCTGATATGAGTGGATGGTTACTCATGGGATTACCAGGTGCTATTTATATAGGAGGTATATCAGGTATATGGATTGCAGTCGGCCTGGTTATAGGTGCTTGGCTAAATTGGTATGTAGTTGCAGCTCGTTTAAGACTCTATACTGAAAAAAGTGGAAATGCCCAAACACTACCGGATTTTCTAGCGAACCGATTTGAAGATAAAAGCCATCTATTACGTATTATCGCAACATCGGCTATTTTAATTTTCTTTACATTATATTGCTCCTCGGGTGTCGTTGCAGGCGCGCGCTTATTTGAAAGTATGTTTGGGCTTTCTTATACGACTGCCTTATGGATCGGCGCTCTTGTAACTATGGTCTATGTTTTCATGGGGGGGTTTCTAGCGATTAGTTGGGTAGACACCGTACAAGCCTCCCTCATTATTACCGCTTTAATTATTACACCTTTAGCCATCATTCATGCTAACCACGGTCTTTCTTTTAGTATTGAATCACTTAAACTTATCCAACCCTCACATATTCAGCTATTTAATCATCTCAATATGATTGGCGTGATTTCATTATTAGCCTGGGGGCTTGGCTATTTTGGTCAACCTCATATCCTTGTACGTTTTATGGCAGCCAGATCAGTGAAGGCTATTCCAAGCGCACGCCGGATTAGCATGACCTGGATGATACTTTGTTTAAGCGGTGCTATCGCCATCGGTTTTTTTGGTTCAACCTATTTTACAATACATGCTGATCAAGCCACCATTGTAAATGCGAATCCTGAAAGTGTTTTTATGGAAATTGCAAAACAATTATTTAACCCTTGGCTCGCAGGGTTTTTAATGGCTGCTATCCTTGCGGTTATTATGAGTTCACTATCATGCCAATTATTAGTGTGTTCTAGCGCGTTAACAGAAGATATTTATAAAATATTCATCCACAAGCAAGCATCACAACGCGAATTAATTTGGTGTGGCCGCCTCGCTGTTTTACTTGTTGCTTTGATTGCTATTGGGATTGCCTCAAATCCTGAAAGCCAAATTTTAAAAATGGTCAGCTATGCATGGGCAGGTTTTGGCGCGGCATTTGGGCCTGTTATATTACTCTCGCTCATTTGGTCACGCATGACACGCAGTGGTGCATTGGCCGGCATCGTAACAGGCACTGTCACTGTGTTACTCTGGAAACAATTTGCCTGGTTTCAACTGTATGAAATAGTCCCTGGATTTGTTTTCGCATTTTCAGCGATTATCATCGTGAGTAAACTCAGCAGTGCTCCTGCGCTTTCTATCAAAAAATTGTTTTCGATGGTAGAAAATGAATTGCAAGTGTTCACGCCCTAACAGGCAAAGTCCGTATTTGGCTAACTCGAATCAGCTAATACTTTGGCGAATCACATCCAACTGCTTCTCCAAAGCGCCGCGATTCGCTTCAACAACTTTATAAGCATTTTCACCCGTCATCAAACGGTAATTAGTCTCTGCAAAGAACCGTTCTATAAGGATTGCGAGTTCTTCCGCGTTTTCTGCAATCACCATGCCTTGTGCATCTAGTAACAATTGACTAATCTCTAAAAAACCAAATAATAAAGGCCCTGTTACAACAGGTTTATGTAAAACCGCAGGCTCTAGCATATTATGTCCACCAATGGGCACAAAACTCCCCCCCACAAATGCAACATCGGCGACTGAATACAGTAGCAATAATTCGCCCATTGTATCCCCAAGATAGACTGTTGTGTGTGGCGTACAAACACCACCCTGGCTACGACGTACGCTATCAAATTTTTGTTGTTTTATCATTTCTGCAATAGCATCAAAACGGTTAGGATGGCGTGGCACTAAAATTAATAATGCAGATGGATTTTTTTGTAAAACTAATTGATGCGCTGCTAAAATAATTTCTTCTTCACCTTCATGTGTGCTTGCCGCAATCCAAATCAATCGTTCTCCACCGACTTTTAACTGCTGACGCAAGAGTTCGCTTTTTTCAGGAAGATTGACAGGCAATTCTAAATCAAATTTTAAATTACCTGTGATAGTTATTTTTTCGCGTGGCAATCCTAGAGAGAGAAAACCTACTTGATCAATCAACGCTGCCGCAGCAACATGATGAATCGCTTTAAACATTTCGCGCGTTACACTGCCAAAGATTGCATAACCCCGTGCTGATTTTTCAGATAAGCAAGCGTTCGCAATTACAATTGGTATTTGATATTTCCGACAACTTGCAAATAAGTTCGGCCATAATTCCCCTTCCATCATCACAGCGACCCGAGGGCGAATGCGTTGCAAAAATCGGTTTACTGCATCTGGCACATCATACGGAATATACACTTGGCGCACACTGTCGTTCAGTGCTGCCTTGACCCTTGCTGCGCCCGTGGGCGTCATATTTGTTACAACGATAGGTGATTCTGGAAATGCTTTCATTAGCGCTTTAATCAAGGGTACTGCTGCTATCGTTTCTCCTACCGATACGGCGTGCACCCAAATACAGTGATCTAACTTAAAAGGACAAAAGCCAAGCCGTTCTCCCCATCGCCGTCTATAATCAGGCGTGCGTCTTGAACGCCATAAGAGACGTAAAAACAAAAATGGCAGCGCCAAATAAAATAATATAGTATATACAAAACGCATAAAAAGAGTTCTTTATGAAATCGCAGAAAAAGATACTACCACAAGCTCAATTTTAAGGAAACGAATGCCAAATTATTTAATCGCCCCTTCTTTGCTTTCTGCCAATTTTGCACGCCTCGGCGAAGAATCAAATACTGTCTTAAAAGCAGGGGCAGATATGTTACATTTAGATGTCATGGACAACCATTATGTGCCTAATCTTACTGTAGGACCGCTCGTTTGTGAAGCATTACGCAAACATGGCATTACAGCTCCTATTGATGTCCATCTGATGACACGTCCCGTTGATTCATTGATCCTTGATTTTGCTAAAGCAGGTGCGAGTCACATCACTTTTCATCCAGAAAGCACAGATCATATAGACCGCAGCCTCGCATTAGTTCGTCAGCAAGGCTGTAAAGCAGGGCTTGCGATTAACCCTGCAACCACACTCGATTGCCTTGAATACGTCATGGATAAACTGGATATTATTCTTGTTATGTCTGTAAACCCAGGTTTTGGCGGACAACCTTTTATTCCTGCCACAATGGAAAAATTAAAAAAAGCGCGCGCACTTATCCAGGCCAGTGGCAACCCTATTCGTTTAGCAATTGATGGTGGTATTAACGCCGATAATATTCATGCTGTTGCCAAAGCAGGCGCAGATATGTTTATCGCAGGCTCTGCTATTTTCACCCAACCTAATTATGCAAAAGTCATTGGCACAATGCGTGATGCTTTACAAAAAACAATGAAACAACCCTAGAGAAAATTTTATGAAAAAACCTCCTCCAACGACTGGCTTACATCACGTGGCATTATTGATTAAAAATTTTTCGGAATGCGAATATTTCTACACTCAATTACTCGGCATGTCTATTGATTGGCGCCCTGATGTTGACAATCTCTACCTCACTTCTGGCAATGATAATTTAGCGCTGCATCGTGCCCCTCCTGATTTTATTCCCGCAAAACATCAACGCTTAGACCATATTGGCTTTTTTTTACAAACACCGGCAGATGTCGATGCCTGGTTTCATTTTCTTAACCAACATAATGTTCTCATTAAAGCTCTACCTAAAGATCATCGCGATGGAGCCCGAAGCTTCTATTGCGCCGATCCCGATGGTAATACTATTCAAATGATTTACATTCCGGCAAATATAAAGAATTAGTTTATAAAATTTACTATCCTGAGCCCTCTATATTCTAAAAATGAGAGTATAATAGATTTTGTGTTCTTTAACTTTTTTACAGGAGGCTTCAAATGGCTAACTTAAATAAAACAGATAACACAAACCGTAAACCAAATGCACCTACCCAAGGTGGATTCTCTAATCCAGGCGCAGGTACAGGCGGTAACCCCAATCAACAACGACCCAACCAGCAACAACCCCATAGACCTAACCAATCTTCTTGGGGCAAAGATTCTATCAACAAAGACCGAAACACTGATCGTAGATAATTGATAGTTTCTTTTTCAATAATCCTGGCTACTCTAACGAGTAGCCAGGATTTTTTATTATTAACGTAACAGTCCTTCTCTAGAAACGGCCATTTTTGGCCAATCTCGTAAATACTTACTTTTTATTTTAAGAGATAAGATAAGCCAAATGATCAAGCTCTTTTATGACGGATTAAACGCATTTTTTTACGTTGTTGTTTTTCTGTTAAAACATTTTTCTTATCCCGATAAGGATTCTCGCTATTTTTTAATTGAATCTGCACGGGCGTACCCCTTAATTTTAAACGTGCCTGAAACGTATTTGCCAAATAACGTATATAAGAAGCAGGTAGCGATTTCACTTGATTACCATGAATAATGATTAAAGGCGGATTATGACCACCAGCATGAGCATAACTTAATTTAATCCGCCTGCCTTGCACTAAAGGCGGGGTATGCGTTTTTACAATTTCACGTAAAATGCTAGTCAGTTGAGGAGTTGGTAATTTTTTAGTAGCGGACTCATAAGCTTCATTGATGGATGTAAATAAATGGCCGATACCTGTACCGTGCAAAGCAGAAATAGTGTGAATGCGTGCAAATGAAACGAAATTTAAGCGCCTATCAATTGCTGTACGCGCTAAATCACGTTCATAGGAGGTAAGGTCATCCCATTTATTGATTGCAATCACAAGCGCTTTACCACTTTCTAAGATAAAACCTAATAAACGTAAATCCTGGTCAGTCGCACTTTCATGCGCATCCATCATAAATAAAACGACATGCGCCGCATGGATTGCTTGTAATGTTTTAACGACAGAAAATTTTTCTGTTGTTTCAAATACCTTTCCGCGACGGCGTAAACCTGCTGTATCAATTAAAGTATATCGAGTATTGAAGCGCTCAAGTGGTATAAAAATACTATCACGCGTAGTTCCTGGTTGGTCGGAGACAATCACACGCTCTTCGCCAAGCATACGATTCGTTAAAGTGGATTTACCTACATTGGGTCTACCCACAAAAGCTAATTTAATCCCCTGATCTTTTTCTTCAGGGGGACTGACAATACTCTCATTTTTAAAAAGAGCACTCACAAGTTGAGCAATCCCACTATTATGCGCGGCAGCAATAGGGTGAGGCTCGCCAAAACCGAGTTGATACAAATCAGCCATTGCAAACGTTAAATCCAAGCCTTCTGTTTTATTGGCAACTAAACAAATTTGCTTATTGAGCGCACGTAATTGTTCTGCAATATGCTGATCAGCAGCAGTCATTCCAGCACGTGCATCCACAACAAATAAAATCTTATCTGCTTCTTGCATCGCAAGAAGTGATTGCGCCATTGTCAAACGGTCTAAAGGATCTTGAGTCTGTGTCAAGCCGCCCGTATCAACCACAATAAAGTGGCGGTTTGAAATATCTGCTTCGCCGTATTGTCGATCACGTGTCATGCCTGGCAAATCAGAGACTAGCGCAGCGCGCGAAGCTGTTAAGCAATTAAATAAAGTCGATTTCCCTACATTAGGACGGCCAACAATAGCAACGACTGGCAACATGGTATTCACAAAGAGTACGCTGCTAATTGGCCGTCTTTTGTTACAACGTAAATAACAGTATTGTCAGTAACAGGCGTTGCGAAAATACCTGAGAGAGCGACTCTATTGCGTGCAATAAAATGTCCATCATTTCTATTTAACCAATGTAAATAACCTTCGGCATCGCCAACAACAATAGTATTCCCAACGAGCGCAGGCCCTGATAAATGACGTGCTTCAAGCTGCGTCTGATGCCAATTGACTTTACCGCTATTTTTATCAAATGCCCAAACATCGCTTTTTGCATCAGTGACATACACATATCTATCATCTATTGTCATCCCTGTATAAGAAGATAAAGGATGTGTCCAAATCATTTGTCCTGATGAAAAGTCGATTGCTACAATGCGACCTTGATAAGTCACAGTGTAGATACGATTACCTTCAATAATAGGGTTGGCATCAATGTCAATCATTCGTTGAATAGCAAAGCTACCTTCTGCTGTCGCAATGGGTTGTTGCCAGAGTAAGTTACCATTCTGCAATGTCAATTTAGCTAAATTGCCATTTGCAAATCCAGCAATCACCGTGTTGCCGTTAATTTGTGGTGCGCTTGCCCCACGTAAAATTAATGTAGGTTCGGTTTGTTGGTAATGCCAAAGCGCGCGCCCATTATCAGCAGAAAATGCCGTAAGGTTGCCGTCAACTGCTTTAACAACGATGACCCCATGGCCAATGGCAGGAGGCGCGAGTATTTCACTCGAAGTCCGTGCTTTCCAGGCTATTTTACCGTTGCTTGTATGCAAGGCAATGATGTCACCTCCTCGTGAACCGATAATGACTAATTCATCGGTAGCGGCAGGGCCCGCACTAATTTCTGCATGTATATCAATGCGCCATCTTATTTTTCCTGTTAATTTATCTGTCGCAATCACATAACCATTTTTACTAGCGGTATAAACGGTGCTTGCTGTTACAGCAGGCACATAAGTAAAGTAACCATTACCAGCGCCCCACCCTGTGCTGACATTCCAGAGCGTATGGATTTTTGCTGTAGGCGTGAACTTAACGAGTTCTGCAGGAGAAGGTGTATTGTCTTTATCAAAAAACCCACTACAAGCGCAAAGCAAACTACTTGCAGCAATCATCATTATTTTTTTCATAAATAAGTCTCTACGAAACTAAGTTGGTTTCTGTGGTTAGATTGGCATATTTCATTTCTAAAATAGGCCGCATGACTTCAGCATTCGGTAATTCTTGTAATGCAATTTGATAAGCATGACGCGCAGCTTCAGGGTCTTGTTTAACAAGATAAGCATCACCACGAACCTCATCCGCTAAACCCCTATAGCTCTTATTATCTATTTTTTTTAATAATTTTAATGCTGCATCAGGTTTCTGTTCTGTAATTAAAATACGCGCCTTACGAATGCGAGCAATATCACGCAGCATGGAATTATGGCTGTGATCAATGACCCCTGTTAATTGAGCAATGGCCTCAGGATATTCTTTTCTCAATACAGCATGGCGCGCCAATAATAAAGCCGCCATATCTGCGTAAGGTGTTTTGCGATAATGTGTCAGTAATCTTTTAGCCTGGACTATAGCACCCTCTGCATTATTTTGTGCGCGCAAAACAAGCATTCTATCGTATATATGAGATGCATGGACTAATATTTTATTTTGGTGGTTTTTCCAGGAACGCCAACCTGTTGTCATGCACAGAGCAAGCATAATGCCTAATAAAACAGTAACACCATATTGTTTTATCCAAGTCTTTAGCTGTTGGATTTGCTCTTGTTCAGTTAAATATTCTGTCAATGAAAACTCCTCATATAATTCTTAAGCGACTGAAGGCGATAAATTTTGGCATTTCTGCAAGCGCTCGGCAAGCTCATCTTGCAAAACCACCACTTGCGGCGTTGGTTCCCTTAACATTTTGATTGTAATGGATTTATTTTCCAGCTCTTGCTCGCCTAAGATTAAAGCGATCCGCGCCCCACTTTTATCTGCCTTTTTAAATTGATTTTTTAAGCTACCGCCGCCGCAATGCAACACTAAACGTAGGTCAGGTAGTGTATCACGCAACAGACTGCTGAGTTTAAAAGCTTGCTCAAGAGCAGCCTCCCCATCTGTCATGAAATAAACATCAAGGTTATCAGATACAATTTCTTGTGAAATCATGAGAAGAATGCGTTCAAGCCCCATCGCAAATCCCAATGCAGGCGTAGGTTTACCTCCCAATTGCTCAACAAGTCCATCGTAACGGCCACCCGCGCAGACAGTACCTTGTGCGCCCAATTCAGTCGTGACCCATTCAAATACTGTTTTGCAATAATAATCTAAGCCACGAACCAGGCAGGGATTGATGGTATAGCTTAATCCTGCGGAAGTTAAATAGCTTTGTAATTTTGAAAAATGCTGCTCTGATTCGGAATCAAGATAATGAATTAATTTCGGTGCGTTGGTAATCAGTTCCTGCATGGCAGGGTTTTTGCTATCTAAAATACGCAGGGGATTCGTTGCTAAGCGTCGCTGGCTGTCTTCATCTAGCTGTTCTCGATGGTCAGATAAATAGCGCACAAGCTCTGCTTTATAGTCGGTACGTGCTTGCGTAGATCCTAACGAATTTAATTGTAATGTGACATGGGATTTTAAACCCAGCGCTGCCAGCATTTTTGCAGATAATAAAATTAATTCAGCATCAATATCAGGACCTTCCAGGCCAAACACTTCTGCTCCGCAGTGATGAAATTGGCGGTAACGGCCTTTCTGTGGCCGTTCATAACGAAATTGAGGGCCTATATACCATAGACGTTGTATTTGATTATGAAATAATCCATGCTCAATGCCTGCTCGTACACAACTTGCGGTACCTTCAGGACGTAAACTCAAGCTTTCGTTATTGCGATCAAAAAAGGTGTACATTTCTTTTTCGACTATATCAGTCACATCCCCAATAGAACGTTTAAATAATTCTGTTTTTTCCAGCAAAGGCAGGCGTATTTCGTGATAATTAAAACTGTGCAATATATCACGTAGGGTTTTCTCTACGAATTGCCAACGCGTTGTATCTGGGGGCAAAATATCATTCATGCCACGAATGGCATTGATTAAACTACTCATAGTGTATGCCTCTTTTATTATGGGTAACTAATTCTCATCTTGATTATCTCTTCGCTGGCTGTAGCGGCTGGTGTTTGTAATTTTTCGTGAGCAGAATGAGTGGGTGCAGCAACCAGTGGAGTTATCGTTGTAACAGGTGGTGATGTTTCCATTGTCGTTATCGCCTGCGGTACTTCTGTTGTGGGTGCACTATTAATAATATAATGTGAATGAGAGTGCCACCACAAACTAACCAACACACATAATATGACTATAATCAAACAGGTCAACCCATGTAAGTAACGCCCATTACGATGATTAACAGAGGGTGTAGGGGGCGTTATTGTGTTACTAGGAGGCATGGCAACCTCCAGATCTTGTAGGAGTAAGGTTATTTCATCTTCAGGAAAATTCAGCAGCCGTGCATAAGAACGTATATACCCACGAACAAATACTTTCGGTGGGAGAGGTTCAAATGATTCGTTTTCAATCAACAAAATAATATCAACATTAAGATAGAGACGCGCAGCTACTTCTTTTTCTGTTAATTGCAAGGCTTCTCGTGCTGTTTTTAAGCGTTCGCCCAAGCCAGTTTTTTTTAAAGGTTCAATATTATTCATAGTAGAACGAGTATCTATCATGACGGTTGATTCCATGTTTTTTCCTTACTTGCCTATCCATAGGTTAGTTTTTGACACTTATGTATTTTATTATCTGAAATAATAGCATTATAGGTTAATGCATGCGAGGGGAAAATTGATGCTCTTGAAAATGATCATGTTGATTTGTTTTTATCTTTTGGCAAGTGGTTCTGTTTCGCATGAGCATAGGTTTTTAATACTGCGTTAATGAGTGTTTGATAGCCCTTTCCTTGATGCTTAAAAAACTCTAATACATCATGGTCTATTCGTAATGTAAGGCTGTCTTTTTTTTGTGGAATCACAACAACTTCTTTTTTAAAAAAGGATTCGTCCAATGCAGGTATATCTGAATAATCAATATCAGCATCGGTCATTTTACTCAATTTCTTTAAGTCGCTTGAAATAGATTTTTTTTTCACGCTCATTGGCTTTCCTCATTGAAATAATGCGTATAACAAAATTGCGTTGCGTATGTACTATAATAACAACAATAACGCCTATTGTAATTACTTTTTGTAGCTACTTCAATAAGATTTCTCTATTTTTTAACCGTTCCACACGCCGAGTACGGTCTTTGACTTGACCCACCAATTGACCGCAAGCAGCATCAATTTGTTCGCCGCGGGTTTTGCGGGTGATACAGTTTATCCCCGCTTGCATCAAGGTTTCTCGAAATTGATTAATAGTAGCTAAATCAGATCGTTTATAAATAGTATGAGGAAATGGATTAAATGGAATAAGATTTACTTTTGATGGAATATCTCTTAATAATGCAATTAATTGTTTTGCATGTTCAGGTTGATCATTAATACCTTCAAGCATCACATACTCCATTGTCACATAGCGGCGATTTGCATCTTTAAAGTAGTCTTTACAGACTTGCATGAGTTCTTTGAGCGGATATTTTTTATTAATAGGCACGAGTTTATCACGTAATTCATCATTGGGCGCATGTAAGGAAACAGCAAGCGCTACATCACTCACTTCGCGTAACTGATACATAGCGGGCACAAGCCCTGCTGTACTTAATGTCACGCGGCGTTTAGAAAGGCCATAACAAAAATCATCGAGCATGATATCCATTGCGCTGACCACATTATCAAAATTAAGCAACGGCTCACCCATACCCATCATCACGACATTTGTGATAGCATGGTCATGTGTAGTATTATTTTCTGACAAGCTGCGTGCAGCTATCCAAACTTGTCCGATAATTTCAGCACTTTCAAGGTTACGACTAAATCCTTGTTTTCCTGTAGAACAAAAATCGCAATTCAAAACACAGCCCACTTGAGAAGAAACACATAATGTACCGCGCGTTTTTTCTGGGATAAAAACAGTCTCGATGCAATTACCATCCGCCAATTTAATCACCCATTTGCGAGTGCTATCAGGCGCTGTACTTTCAAAAGCAATTTCTGGTATCTCAATACACGCTATTTCTGAAATTTTTTCGCGTAGAGATTTACTGAAATTAGTCATGGCTTGTATATCTCGAACGCCATGAAAATGAATCCATTTCAGGGCTTGCTCAGCACGATACGATTTTTCACCCAGAGCAGCAAAAAAATTCTGCATCGCGTGGTGATTTAAACCAAGTAAATTTATTTTACTGTTCTGGATGATTGTCATGCGTTATGCAAGTTCTGTCTCTTTAACATAAGTAACAATTTCTTCAGGTGTGAAGAAAAAGCTAATCTCTTGTTTCGCATTGTCTAAACTATCTGAACCATGAACTGCATTATGGTCAATTGATTCTGCAAAGTCAGCACGTATTGTGCCAATAGCTGCTTCTTTAGGATTAGTAGCACCCATGATTTGTCGATTTAAAGCCACTGCATTGGTTCCTTCTAGTACTTGAACCATCACAGGGCCTGAGCTCATGAATCTCACTAAACTATTGAAAAAGGGCCGATCTTTATGGACAGCATAGAAATCTTGGGCTTGGTTTGTGGTTAAATGCAGCATCTTTGCCGCGACTATTCGTAATCCTTCCTGTTCAAATCGGCGGTTAATTTCGCCAATAATGCATTTAACAACAGCATCGGGTTTAAGGATGGATAAGGTTCTTTCATATTGCATATTAATCTCCTGGTCTGCGTGAATTGAACTAAGGGATCGTATTATAACGAGTTGTATTGAAAATGCACGTGACTGTTTACGCCTTAATAGACAAAGTCCGTATTTGGCCAATCTCGTGCGAAAATTTTATAAAAATCTGCTCACATACACGTGTATGCTGCGCTATTTTTATAAAATTTTCGCGCGACCTTGGCTCAAATCCGAACTTTTTGCGTAAAGTCAAAAGCCCCAGGAACGCTTACAAAATGCACTTGATTATTGTACTAAATGGCTGCGGAGTTAAAAAATCGAAGTATCGAGGTGAATTGAGCAGTATTTTTAATAATAGAAAGGGTACTCCTCGTATTGCAATTTATCTTTTTATTTTTTTATTCTTTCAAATCCATATGTTCATCTTTTAAAAATGTTTTGATTTGTTCTGTGGCCTTTGCCTCTGTTTGATAATACACAGCTTTTATTTTATCTACGAGTGCCCCATAAGATCCTTTAATTTTAGCAATATCATCACCTGATAATTTATCCCATCTATCGTTAATTTTACCCTCCAACTTATCCCAATTTTCTTCTATCACTTTCTCTATTTCTGTATTCATATTAAATCCCCTAATATATAAAATTCCATAAAACAATTAAACATATCAAAGATGTTTCTATCACAGAAAAAAGAATACTCTTTTAAAAAATTAAAGTCTACTTGATCCTATTTTCGAAAAAAAATTTTAAAATAATTTTATTCTCCTATTAATTTTTAATTATTAAGCACTTTGTATAAGGGAAACCAATAAGCGAGATAAAGTGGATATTGATGATATTGATTCTCTAAATCAATATATAGCGTCTTTGCACTGAATATAGCTCTATAAGGAGGATGATATTTTGCGGCATATTTATTAAGGCTTTGATTGCGCGTTACCCAACCTGATTTTACTTCAATAGGAATAATATGTGTGTTATCTACAAATAAAAACTCAATCTCAGATCGATTATCTTGCCAGCTATATAAATTTTTAATGCCTTTTGCAATTAACTCTTGCGCAACAAAATTTTCGGCAAAATAACCTTTATAAGTGCCGTATTCATAATCTAAAATAGATTTAGGTGGCAAATCAGCGAGCGCGCCTAATATACCGACATCAAATAGATATAATTTAAATCGGCTTTCTTCTGCATAAGCTGCCAATGGTAATTCCACGTGTTCAATCACAGGAATTTTAACCGCAAGTTCCGCCGCTATTAACCAATCAAATACATTTGCCAGTCGTTGATAACGATTAACACCTGGAATAATTTCTTTAAATTGAAACCGTCTTGCTGATCCATTTTGGGCGCGAGCGAGTTGGTTTGGAATAGCTCGCCACACGCGATCAATATGCATCGCATTAATTTTACCGGAGTGTTTTGCTATATCTGCATAGTACCCATAAATAAGTTCATTTTGTTTTTTTCGACTCAACGTAAAAGCAGCATATAAATTTTCTTTATTTTCCAAAAAAGTCTGCACGACTTCAGGTAAACCACCAGTGACAAGATATATTTTAAATTGTTGCCACAAATGTGCGTGAGCAATTTCTGAAATAGAATCTTGTTGCGTCAAGCTACTCAAAAGATTCAGTGATTTTAAATCACCTTGTGCCTCAAGAAATTCAGAAAAACACAAAGGGTGCAGGTGAAGTAAATCTATTTTCCCAACGGGAAATGATGTCGTGTTTAAATGAAGCCCTAGCAAAGAGCCCGCGCAGCAAACAGCAAGTTCAGGCATTTGCTCAGCAAAATATTTTAAGCTAGTCAAAGCTTCTGGGCATTCTTGTATTTCATCAAAAATAATTAAATCATTTTTTATATCAACAGTCTTATCTAATAAAAAACTTAGATCAGTTAAAATTCGCTTGGAATCATAATCTTTTTTAAATAATTCGGTTGCTTTTTTATTATGTTCAAAATTCAAATAATGAAAAGCAGAGAAATTGTTTTTGCCAAATTCTTTTAGAGCATACGTTTTACCCGTCTGCCTTACCCCTTTCAGAATAAGTGGCTTTCGATCTTTTTTTTGTCTCCATTCTTTAAGATTTTGAAAAATAAGTCTTTTCAATTTAAACCTGCTTGTTTTAGACATTTTATACTTGTAATTATCGTGTTTTTTGACGTTTTTTGCAAGTAAATAACGAATAATATGACATTTTTTGCAAGCTTACTCCCTGATTTTCTCGCCCCAATAGTGCGCTTTTTTCATCAATTCTTTTTCATCCAGTGTTGTGAGCTGTCGGTTTTTCAATAATTGTTTACCTGCAACCCACACATCTGTCACTTGACTGCGTGATGCAGAATAAACAATTTGTGAAACAGGGTGATAAATGGGTAATGTTTCTATCGCCTCTAAATTAATCGCGATAAAATCTGCTGCTTTTCCAATCGTTAATGAACCCGTCATATGATCAATTCCTAATGCTTTTGCACCCTGAAGTGTGCCCATGGTAAGGACGTCTGGTGCGGATAAATTTTCCGGGTCGGATGTACCATGCTTTGCCATCAACGCGGCCACGCGCATTTCTTCTAGCATGTTAAGATCATTATTACTGGCCGCACCATCTGTGCCAAGTGCGACATTTAAGCCATTTTTTTTCAATGTCATAACAGGACAAGCGCCACTCGCTAATTTCATATTCGACTGTGGGCAGTGCACGATGTGGGGTTGGGTCAATTGTAATATTTCTAAATCTTCTTGATTAATTTGAGTCATGTGTACAGCGATTAATTGCGGAGAGAGTAATCCTAATGTTTCTAATCTTTTGATAGGTCGCTGTTTAGTTTGTGCAAGTGACTGATTAACTTCATCAGCCGTTTCGTGTATATGCATATTAATTTTTAAATTATACTTTTCGGCAAATTCTTTAACTCTTAATAAATTTTTATCAGAGACAGTGTAAATAGCATGAGGCGCAAGCGTTGCTGTAATGCGGTCGTGGTTTTTATATTGTTCATAAAAATCCAGGCCCTTAGAAAAATACTCCTCTGTTGTCGCTGCCCACGCGGTTGGAAAATCAATGACTGTTATTCCAATAGCTCCTCGAATGCCTGAGATATCGGCCGCTTCGGCTGTTGCTTGTAGAAAAAAATACATATCATTAAAATACGTTGTACCGCTTCGAATCATTTCTGCTATCGCAAATAAAGAAGCGTCATAGACAAATTCTTGGCTAACCCACTTTTTTTCTGCTGGCCAAATATGATTATTTAACCAATTCATAAGAGCCAAATCATCTGCAAGCCCTCGGAACATATTCATTGCAAGGTGGGTATGAGTATTAATCAATCCTGGCATGAGAGCGTGGGTAGAATAATTTTCTGTATTCTTTGCAGTATAACGCTCTTTGGCAAGTTGACTCGGTAAAATATCTTTTATTTTTCCTTGATGAATCACCAGCGCATGATTTTCTAATACCGAATTATTTTCACAGGTGATAAGCCATTTAGCCTGGATAATGTGATCTATGGATTCCATATAAGATTCTCTTTCAAAGTCAATTGATTAATGCAAATGGTTTATTGCCAAAAGTGCCGTACTGTATCAAGAATCAGGATAGCCCTACAACTGGATTTAACTTATTAGCTATTAACAATATATTAAGTGTGCTTTTCTACTATAAAAAAATAGCATTAACGTACACATAGTAAGTAAAAAATAATTCTATTAAGTGTGCAAATAAGCTATAGTTATATAGTAATTTTGTACACTTATAAAAATAGGCGATCTATGAATAAATTAAAAGCTATTCAGTCCATTAGGTATTTTGATCAAAAAGGTAAATTTGTGTTTAGCAAACAGGATATGAGAAAACTATTCCCTGAGGACACTCCAAAAACCCTCGAGGCAGGCTTGAATCGGCTGGTGCAATCCGGATTATTGGCTCGCGCCTGCAAGGGAGTGTATGTTAATCCTTATGCAAAAAGCATGGATAGCTATACTATTGAGCATATCGCGAAAGTATTACGTAGGGGAAAGTATAGCTATGTGAGTTTGGAATCTGCCTTATCTGAATATGGCTTGATTTCTCAAATTCCTATTGACCGCTTGACAATCATGACAACGGGAAGAGAAGGTCTTTATAAAACATCCTACGGTATGATTGAATTTACTCATACCAAGCGATCCGTTATTGACATACTAAACTCCTTTCAAAAGATTAAAGGACGCCCGCTTCGAGTGGCAACCCAAAAAGCAGCTGTACGGGATTTAAAACGTGTTGGTAGAAATATTAATTTATTACACTTAGGAAAGGATGACGATGAGCGAAATTGAAAATTTTAATCACTTCATAGAACAAGTAATGAAAAGTAAAAATCTAGCGCACATGCGTCCTGTTATTGCAAAAGAATTATTGCATTATGATATTTTATTTTCTTTAGAACAAAGCGGGCTGCTTGATGATTTAACATTTCAAGGTGGAACTAGCTTGCGTCTTTGCTATGGCGCGCCACGTTTTAGTGAGGATTTAGATTTTGTTGGAGGGCGGGAATTTTCTACTGCTCATGTACTTGGCATTAAAAAATGCATTGAAAAATATATTGGTGAAAGATACGGTCTTGAGATTATTGTTAAAGGACCTAAAAAAGTGGCCTCTCAATCTGATTATACGGATATTAAAGTGAATAAATGGCAAGTAAAAATTACCACTTCTCCTGAGAGAAAAGACTTACCTAAACAAACTATTAAACTTGAAATTGTAAATGTTCCTGCCTATTCACGTACGCCACTCGCTTTACAACAAAATTATGAATTTTTACCCGATGGCTACGAAGATATGCTTATTATGACAGAAACACTTGATGAAATTATGGCAGATAAAATTATTTCATTAGTTAATTGCCAAAAATACATCCGACATCGCGATATATGGGATCTGCGCTGGCTAAAACAGCATGATGCAAAAATTAATAAAAATTATATTCTTTCTAAAATTAAAGACTATGAAATTGAGGATTATCAAAAAAAACTGAAAAACATGATCAATCAATTGGATGATATTGTTCGAAGCAAAGCATTTATAGATGAAATGTCACGCTTTCTTCCGATGGATGTGCAGGAACGCACATTTAAAAAAGATAAATTCATTGATTTTTTGATTAGTGAAGATAAGATGTTATTACAAGCCGTTAATAAAATATTATAACTACTTTTATAGAAGGTTGCTTGTATGTATAAGATTTGTTTTTACGTGCCTGAAACACACTTAGAAGAAGTGAAAAATGCTATGTTTGCTCAAGGCGCAGGTAAAATAGGTGATTACAGTTGTTGTGCCTGGCAAGTATTGGGTGAAGGACAATTTTTACCGCTGGCAGGAAGTCACGCTTTTGTGGGTAAAAAAAATCAATTAGAGAAATTAGCTGAATACAAGGTTGAAATGGTCTGTTCGGCACCCTTTATCCATCACGTTATTGAAGCACTTAAAAATACACACCCTTATGAAGAGGTTGCGTATCAAGTATGGCGTGTAGAAGAATTTTAATTAGCAAATGGTTCACAGGGCTTTTGACTTTACGCAAAAAGTTCGGATTTGAGCCAAGGGCGTGCGAAAATTTTATAAAAATAGCGCAGCATACACTTGTGTGTGAGTACATTTTTATAAAATTTTCGCACGAGATTGGCCAAATACGAACTTTGTCTATTAAGACGTAAACAGTTAAAATATATTTACTTTAGTTCAATAACGAATAGTGTAATAGGATGTCCGCTAATGTTTTCATCAGAGTGTAATTCTCCAGGGATATCTTTAGTTAAGTAATATGCATGGCCTTTTTCCAATTTTAAAAAATGAGATTTTCCCTGATCATTCACGACCTTAAGTGTGCCACTGTTTAGCGGAATAACCACCCTATTATATTCATGCCGATGCATTTTAAGTGCTTGACCGCTACTCGGATAAATGATCGTCTGCCAAACATTCACTTCTTTATTAGAAAACTCTGGAATACGAGTAGTTCCAACAGCCGCCCACGAAAAAGTAGAGATTAAAATAACAAAGAAGGTAATTATTAATCTAATAGAGTGTTTCATAAATTTTTTTCCTTATTCTATTTCGTCAATACTTGCTTTTTTCTATTAATCACAAGCTAATTCATCCATTCTATATATCCTTATGATAGTAGACAATAAGAATATAAAAAGACATCAATACAATAAAGCATTGGCTCAAAGAAGTAGATATAATAAATATTTTAATGTGTTTCAGCTATTGGAGTGGGCATGAAAAAACTTCCTGTATTAAAAGCAGGTGACAACGTTGAAATTATTGCCCCTGCATCTCGGTGTTCTGATGTGCAATTAAAAGAACTTAAAGAATTACTCCTTTCTTGGCAATTGAACCCTATCTTACCAGGCGATATTTTTGGCGATGATTTATTATGCGCTAATACAGATGAAATGCGTTTTCAATTTTTAAGAAATGCTTTAATAAATCCCAAAACAAAAGCCATTATTTGCGCGCGTGGGGGCTATGGTTGTATGCGTTTAATTCCAGAATTGATAAAGATGCGTCCGCCGCCTGAGGTTAAGTTATTTGTCGGAATGAGTGATATCACTGCCTTGAATTTATATTTGCAGCAGCAATGGCAATGGCCAGTGCTTCATGGTGCACCTATCATTGCTAAATTCTCACCTGAATCTATTACAGCAGTAAAATCTATTTTATTAGGTGAAGTTGAACGTATAGAATTCGCTGGATTGCCCCTTAATATAGCTGCAGAAGAAAATCATCTCATTAAAACGAGCGTAACGGGCGGCAATTTGAGTTTAGTACAGGCAAGTATTGGCACAAAATGGCAATTGGATGGAAATAATAAAATTATTTTTTTAGAAGAAATCGGGGAGCGAGGATATCGAGTCGACCGCATGTTGGAACATTTGCGGCAAGCGGGCATCTTTAAAAAGGCAAAAGCTATTGTATTCGGTGATTTTACTGGAGGAAAAGAACCCGATGGTTCATATTTGATTAAGCCAGTGTTAGAGCGCTTTGCTAAAAATTGTAAACTTCCTGTCGTAAAAGTAGACGGTATAGGCCATGGATACACTAACTTTCCTCTGCCGCTCGGCACAGAGGGGGGACTACAATTAGGACACGAAATTAAATTAACGTGCTTTAGATAGTTTATTCGTTTTTTGTGATGATTAACTTAAATTGATAGATTATAATATTTATTGTTTTCCTAACCACATAGAAAAGGATGTTTATGCGATATAAAATTTTTCCTGTTTTTTTATTGTTTTTGAGTTTGAATTGCTTTGGCGAACCCGATTTTGCAGGCGTCTATAATTGCAAGGGATTTGATCCTTATATCAATAAGGTTTATTCAGGAAAAATACAAATTGCTCACTATAACACTGTTTATAATGTAGCAATGCAGTATGATACAGGGGAAAAATCGATAGGTACTGCTGGAATATGGGATAACGAAACAATTGCAGTCGTATTTCAAAACACGCATGACCCAAAAATAGCTGGACTTGAGCGATATTCTTATAGTAAAGATCATAAAAAAATTCAGGGATATTGGGTTTATTTAGGAAAAGATAAATTAGGCAAGGAAGTGTGTGAAAAGGAATAAATAATAAGGCAACAGGTGAGTTCTTCTCTAGAAACGGTCATTTTTATTCAACGCAAGGGGGTACCTTTCAATTAACTTCTCCCTATTTAGGATAAATAAAAAAGTTAATTTCGGTTGTTTAACCCCGCACAGCGGGGGTTAAATTGCTGACTTATTACATAATAAGGTGATAGATTATTTGAGACTGTTCATTTCACTGGAAAATCAAAATACGTTTCAGGAAAAGGTTCTTCTTTAAGCCTGAAATCCCACCATTCTTTTTCATAAGGGATAAAACCAGCTTGTTGCATGAGATCGCGTAACATTAATCGGTTTTTACGCGGCTCACCTTGGATATGCTCAGACAAAGCATGTGATAATTCGTCCATAAAATCAAAATGTGTTCCCATCGCCAGTTCTTTAGACGGCTGATCAAGATGCACGATGGTTAAATCGACAGTGCTGCCTCGTGAATGCCCTGATTTTTCTGCGACATACCCGAGTGTAAAAACATCAGCCTTATCAACGCGCGGGTAATAATGCAATTTCATTTTCTGATCAGCTGGATCTTTACTCCAGGCAATAAAATCATTCACAGCAGTTTGTGGGCGATAGCAATCAAACACTTTGAGGCTTAATGATTGTTGATTCAATTTTTTTTGAACATTGGCCAATGCCATTGCAGCTTGTCTTGTCAAAATACATCGCGGTAATTCATAGCCTGCAATAGGCCTACCGATAAAATTATCATGTGTTAAATATTTCATGTCTTGAATAATGCTAGGATCAATTTCTTTTAAGTAAACAAAACCATTGGGTAATGCCATAAGCGAACTCATAAAAAAAATCATATAAAAAGTGACTATAATGATACTATATTTTTTCATAGGTTTATCACCTTATTTTAATAAAGTACTCCTAAGCATCCATGCCGTTTTCTCGTGTTCTTTTAATCGTTGAATAAGTAAATCTGCCGTGCCTTCATCTTGTGCTTGTTGTGCTTTAGTGATGATGCTAGTGAGATGATCAATCATGATCTCATGGTCTTGTAGTAATTTTTCTATCATTGTCTCGGCATTTAATTCAGTTGTCACTTCTTTCAGTGAAGATAAATTAGAAAACTGCGAAAAAGAAGCAGGCGTGTAACAACCTAACGCACGAATACGTTCGGCAATATCATCCACTGCTATCGCTAATGCTTGATACTGCTCTTCAAACATTTTATGTAAAAAATAAAATTGGAGGCCTTTGACATTCCAATGAAAATTTTGTGTTTTGAGATAGAGTAGATAAGTGTCTGCAAGACAGTGTATTAATTCATCGGCCACTTTATGTGTGTCAGGGGTTTTAACAGCAGTAACATGTTGCATAGGATACTCTCCAAAATGAAACTGTTAGAATTGAATCTCTATTCTATCACTGTTATTTTATCTTTTCATAGAATCAAAAAAATCTTCATTAATTTTTGTAGCTTTCAAGCGGTCGAGTAAAAACTCAAGCGCTGGAAGATCATCCATAGGATTTAAAAGTTTACGTAAAATCCACATTTTTTGCATTTTTTCTTGTGATACCAATAATTCTTCTCGACGAGTGCCTGATCGGCTGATGTTAATGGCAGGAAAGATACGTTTCTCAGCCGCACGTCGTTCTAAATGCATTTCCATATTACCTGTACTCTTGAATTCTTCATAAATTACATCGTCCATCTTCGATCCTGTATCGACAAGCGCAGTCGCAATAATAGTTAAACTACCCCCTTCTTCAATATTACGCGCCGCACCAAAAAAACGCTTGGGACGTTGGAGCGCATTGGCATCCACACCCCCTGTGAGGACTTTGCCAGAGGCAGGAACAACAGTATTGTAGGCTCGCGCTAAACGAGTAATAGAATCCAGCAAGATAACAACATCGCGTTTATGCTCAACTAAACGTTTCGCTTTTTCGATGACCATTTCTGCTACTTGGACATGACGGCTGGCAGGTTCATCAAATGTACTGGCAATCACTTCGCCACGAACTGAGCGAGCCATTTCTGTCACTTCTTCAGGGCGTTCATCAATTAACAATACCATTAAGTGACATTCGGGATGATTTTGCGCAATGGAGTGTGCAATATTTTGTAGCATCATAGTCTTGCCGGCTTTAGGTGGTGAGACAATCAAGCCACGTTGTCCCTTGCCTATCGGTGACACTAAATCAATAACGCGAGCAGTAATATCTTCAGTGCTGCCATTGCCGCATTCCATTTCTAAAATTTCATTAGCAAATAAAGGTGTTAGATTTTCAAAAAGGACTTTGGATTTTGCATTTTCTGGTGTGTCAAAATTAATATGATCTACTTTTAAAAGGGCAAAATAGCGTTCGCCCTCTTTAGGCGGACGAATTTTTCCAGAAATAGTATCTCCCGTACGTAGATTAAAACGTCTAATTTGACTGGGTGATACATAAATATCATCAGGCCCTGCTAAATAAGAACCTTCTGCTGAGCGAAGAAACCCAAAACCGTCTTGAAGTATTTCAAGAACACCATCTCCAGAAATATCTTCGCCTCTTTTTGCATGTGCATTTAAAATGGCAAAAATAATGTCTTGCTTGCGTGAGCGAGCCATATTTTGAAGGTTGTACTCGGCGGAAAGTGTAACTAGTTCAGCAGCCGTTTTTTTCTTAAGTTCGGTTAGATTCATGCTCATGGTATTTTATGCCTGTGATAGAGTTAAAACTGACAAGTTCCTGGTTATTGATGATATGGCGCAATTTTCTTAATGCGTTTTCCCGTAAAAAAATATTAATTTTCTTTAGCATTCTGGAGTGCCAAAATTTTGGGAAGCTAAAACCAAAAATACAGTTGAAACGACACTGTCAGAATGAAATGAT